>JAKVCY010000162.1 GCA_022448425.1 Thalassotalea sp.
TGTAAATTCGCCCCGTTAAATACATGATTCTGGATAGCAGTTTCCAGCTGTCATCTGTTAGCATTAGTCTCGGCATTTGGGAAAGTTAAATTGTTTTTTGGCGAAATCATTATAACCGACCCAATTGCTGTTTACTTTTCACACCGCAAAGATCAACACGCTCTAGTTATTCTTTTGCAAGAAAGGTTAGCTACTACCGACTCACCAATTGGAATCTGCTAGAAGCTCAATTTACAGATAGCAAAGGTCTTATGAAGTATACAATTTATATAATGTGCGACGCTTCAATGCCTTTGCGCATGCAACAAAGTTAGACTCAGCCCATTCGTTAACAGAAGTTTGATTGTATTTAAATTATATGTAAACAAGCAACCCAAAGCTCTTACCCTTCAGATGAAATAAGTAGAAGCATTAATTTTTAGTAGATAAATTAATAAGTTAATGCATAATAAAACTCATTAATTTTTTAACAAGGACGTAAAATAAAATGTTTAAACAAGACTTTTTGCCTCCTTCTGAGCTGCCATGCAGCCTAATAACTTTTACCTGACAACTCAAATAGTCATCAGAGCAATTTAAAGGGAATATATGAAAATAATATCAGTTTTTAATAATAAAGGTGGGGTTGGAAAATCTACTTTAACCTACCATTTAGGTGCTGCTTTAGCCGAGACGGGTAAAAAAGTTTTGCTAATAGACCTTGACCCGCAATCTAACTTAAGTTTGTATGGGGTGTCGGAGGATCAGTTAGAAAAGATTTGGAGTGCAGAAGATGAGTATATTAGTGACTATAAAGCAGCTAAAGCAAAATTGAATGAAGAAGAATTCGAGAAGTTTCAAAGGAACAACCATTCAATACACTATCTATTGAAACCTATTGAGGATGGTGAATCTGACGAAAAAGTTTTATCTACGCCTGTTCACCTAAGATCCAACCTAGATTTGATTCCTGGTCGGCTGACTCTTCACTTGTTTGAAAACAAATTGGCAAAGCACTGGAGTGAAGCGTTCTTAGGCGAGCCTCAAGCAATCAGAATTGTTACGTCAGTTCGTAAAATATGTGAAGAATACACAAACGAATTTGGTTATGACGTAGTGCTCGTTGATACATCTCCAAGTCTTGGCGCCTTAAACAAAGTAATCATCTCAAGCGCAGATTCTTTTATTATCCCATGTGCACCTGATATGTTTTCCGACTATGGAATCAGAAATATAGGTAATGCCTTATCGGTTTGGAGTAAAGAGTTCAACACTATGTACTCACTCCTTTCTGACAACAAAAGAAAATATTTCCCAAACGAATTCGTCAAACTTTTGGGTTACACAGTATACAACGCGAAAAAGAGATCTGACGCACCAAACGAACTCAATGTGGCTCTAGCCCATTATAATTATGCAAAAAAAATACCTCAGACTATCAAGGATTTCGTTCCGAGCAACTGTTTGCTAAATGCAGGGGAAAAGTACTTTGAAAGCTCAATAGGTGAAAACTCTGTAATTCACGGCCATGGGACACTCCCGACAATGGCTCAAAAATACAAGTCACCAATGTGGTCTGTTCCAGATCTTCCAAACCTTGGTGAAGAAAAAAGTACAATTAAAGGTAATTCGAGACTCTATTACGATACACGCAATAGTTACATGGCACTTGCGGAAGACGTATTAGAAAGATTGGAGTTGATATAACATGAGCTCCGTTGAACTAGAAAGTGCAATTAGCGTTATTAAAGAAGATCTTCATTCCTATGAATTACTTCATGACAAGTTTTTGTCCTATATAAAAAGAGATCCAGTTCTCAAAGAGTTAGTTCACAGCTACAAGTCTCGGTTTAAAGATCTTGAGCATTTGAAAAACAAGATTAGTAGGAAAAATCTAGAGGATTCACTGTTAGCCGAAGAACTTCAACAAGGTCCAATCACTGAAGATAATATCAAGGAAAGAATTACTGACATATGTGGAATTAGAATTCTTCACCTCCACATAGGTCAGTTTGAAGATATTCATAAAGCGCTAATGAAATATGTCGATAATGGAGAACTAGCACTATATGAGCCGCCTAAAGCATATACATGGGATCCTGAGTATTCCAAGTTATTTGATGAACTTGGACTTACGCCAAAATTAAAAGAGAGTTTCTATACTAGTGTACACTATGTTTTTAAGCCCAGAGGAGATAGTGATATTACTTGTGAAGTGCAAGTTCGTACACTATTTGAAGAAGTTTGGGGTGAGATTGATCATAAATTCAATTATCCAGAAAAGTCTGACAGCAAAGTAGTGCAAGAACAGCTCAAAGTATTAGCGAGAGTTGTAGGGGCTGGAACGAGACTTTCTGACTCTATATTTGAATTAAGTACTCTACAAAGTACGGAATAGAAATCAATAAAAACGAATGTAGTGTAAAAGAGGTGACAAATAAGAATCATTTGTCACCGACCCCTTTCGTACTATTCATTTTCACTCGCAAAAATAGCACTTTATCGCTCTACGAGGACACAAACCAAGAGGCTCTAGTACACAACGGGGAAAGCGTGCTTTTTGCCCTCTTTCTAAAATGACTGAAAATAACACTAATAACATTTACTATATAAAATAATAACTTAGTGCATAATACTCATTTCACCTTGCGTGAATGTACGTTTTGGCCGCTTCATCAAATTCTCCAGTGCAAATCAGTATTTTAGTAAAACCGTTGCATTGACCATTTGAATCTACAAGTGCTTTCTTTGCGAGAGAAATGAAGTAAAGTTCGAATTTATTAAAGAGCAACAATGGCGCTTCCCAATAAATGCGCTATGCAAGGTTTTAAACGTTAGTCGCTCAGCCTATTACGTATGGCTTAAGCGACCAGCCAAAATAATTAGTGTTGAAGAGTTAATGCTTTATCGCCGGATGAAAAGGCTATTTGATGACAATCGCAGAAGTGCTGGTGCTAGAACCTTAATGAAGTTGCTACGCAAAGAAGGCTTTAAAATAGGTATTTGCCGGGTTAAGAGCTTGATGAAAAAACTTGGCTTGGTTGTTAAACAGCGAGTTGCTTATAAAGTGAAGACAATACGTAAGCACAGCCATGCTGTTGCTGATAACTTATTAAAACGTAACTTCAATCCTGCTAGAGCAAATCAATCGTGGGCTGGTGATATTACCTATTTGAGAACGCATTAAGGCTGGATGTATTTAGCTGTAGTTGTGGATTTACATTCTCGTCGTATTATCGGCTGGGCATTGAGTAAGCGAATGGCGGTTAATTTAACAATGAGAGCAATGCAAATGGCAATCGACCTCCGTCAGCTTAATGGCGGCTTAGTCTTCCATAGCGATAGAGGCTCTCAATATACCAGCAAGCGATACCAAGCGTTGTTATAGGCTAATCGAATTACGCCATCAATGAGTGGCCGAGGTGCTTGCTTAGATAATGCCGTTGTTGAAAGGTTCTTTGGTAGCTTGAAAAATGAATGGTTATTAAATGTTTATCATTTAACCAGAAAAAGTATGACGATAGATGTTGAGAAACACATCAAATATTATAACTCTGTTAGGCTACATACGAGCTTAAATGATATGTCACCGATTGAGTTTGAAAGTGTAAAGAAAAAGTGTGCGGCCTAGCTTGACCAGATCAAACGACGGTGATCAGATGAAACTATTACACGTACTTGCTAAAGACATTGGCGTATTGGGTATATTCTCTGACTGGCCTGGCACTACGACTTACTATGCAAGCTGTATGGGCATGCCTGCAAGCATTTAGTAGCCTATTTTTAAAGCTCAAGGTTTTAGCCTAGATATAAACCAAGTAATGTTGAGCTGAAACCAGCCACAAAAAAGGCCAGTAAGTAACACTGGCCTTTTTATTTGCTCATGCTGAATTTAAGCTTAGCTATTCGCTACACGCTCAGCAATGGCAGCAAGTGCCATATCAATACGTGCTAGAACTTTCTCTTTTGGTAGTAATTCAAGCGTAACATCTAGCGATGGTGAGTTACCTGCGCCAGTTGCTGCTACGCGAAGTGGCATACCCACTTTACCCATACCAAGTTCAAGTTCTTCAGCGGTAGCATTAATTGCTGCGTGAATATCAGCCGCTACCCAGTTTTCAAGTGCAGCTAATTTTTCTTTCACTACCGTTAATGGCTCTGCTGCTACAGGACGTAAATGCTTTTTAAGTGCTGTTGCATCAAATTCAGTGAAGTCTTGGTAGAAGTAAGCAGAAATCGCTGCCATTTCTTTCAATGTCTTCACGCGATCCGCTTGTACTTTAACAATTTCTTCTAATGCTGGACCATTGTCAGTATTAATGCCTTGGTCAGCCATGTGCCAGGCTAAATGCTCAGCAACGTAGCTTGGCTCAAGCGTTTTCATGTAGTGCTGGTTTACCCAGATTAGCTTGTCAGTGTTGAACGCTGACGGCGCACGGTTACAACCAGTTAGGTCGAATAATTCGATCATTTCGTCAACAGAGAAAATCTCTTGGTCGCCATGAGACCAACCTAAACGCACTAAGTAGTTAAGTAGTGCTTCTGGTAAGTAACCTTCGTCACGGTATTGCATTACGCTTACTGCACCATGGCGCTTAGATAGACGTTTACCGTCGTCACCTAAAATCATTGGGATATGAGCATATTGCGGTACAGTTGCACCAAGTGCTTTTAAGATGTTGATTTGCTTAGGCGTGTTACTGATGTGATCGTCACCGCGAACAACGTGAGACACTTTCATATCCCAGTCGTCTACAACTACTGTTAAGTTATATGTTGGTGAGCCGTCAGAACGTGCAATGATTAAGTCATCTAGCTGGCTATTGCTAATTGTGATATCGCCTTTCACGATATCGTTAATCACTACGTCACCCTCTAACGGGTTCTTGAAACGAATTACGTAAGGCTTGTCTTTTGGGTAATCAGTGCGGTCACGCCACATGCCGTTGTACTTTTCAATTTCGCCTTTCGCTTTCGCTTCTTCACGCATAGCTTCAACTTCTTCAGGTGTACAGTAACAACGGTACGCGTTACCTGATTCAATTAATTGCGCGATAACTTCTTTGTATCGACCGAAACGTTGAGTTTGAAAGTAAGGACCGTGTGTCCAATCTAACTTTAACCAGTTCATACCATCCATAATGGCATCAACCGATTCCTGCGTTGAACGCTCTAAGTCTGTATCTTCAATACGTAAAATGAAGTCGCCGCCATTTTTCTTAGCGTATAACCAGCTGTATAAAGCAGTACGTGCACCACCAACGTGAAGATAACCAGTTGGGCTTGGCGCGAATCGAGTTGTTAAAGTCATAAATTACTCACCAAATAAAGTAGCGAAATCACCCTAAGAAATTAACTTTTTAACTTTCTTGGGCTAATACGCTGAATTCGTCTATAAAATTGCGCGCTATTTTATCAGGCTAGGTTAATTAATACAGCTTTTGTCTGCGACATTTGGCTTATAAAGCACAGAAAAGCTCATAAAACCAACACATTGATGAAAAAGGATGCACTTGCACTGAAAAGCGATAGAAATTGCCAAAAATCTAAGTTTTTGTGTTGACAGTAATTCAAAGACACCTATAATACGCCCCCACAGAGACGGACGGTTAGCTCAGTTGGGAGAGCACCGCCCTTACAAGGCGGGGGTCACTGGTTCAAGCCCAGTACCGTCCACCACTTTTTCGAAGTACCTGTTTCTGTTAGATATAATTTGGACGATTAGCTCAGTTGGGAGAGCACCGCCCTTACAAGGCGGGGGTCACTGGTTCAAGCCCAGTATCGTCCACCACTTATATCTCATCTATATACGACTCGGACGGTTAGCTCAGTTGGGAGAGCACCGCCCTTACAAGGCGGGGGTCACTGGTTCAAGCCCAGTACCGTCCACCACTTCTTTTGAAGTACATATTGATATGGACGATTAGCTCAGTTGGGAGAGCACCGCCCTTACAAGGCGGGGGTCACTGGTTCAAGCCCAGTATCGTCCACCACTTCTTTCTTAGAATACCAAACAATTTATTTCCTTGTAGTTATTGCTTTGAAGAGCGGTACGAGCACCTTCTACTCTTTACAACCCGCGCCAAGTCACTAGTTTAAGTCCAGTATCGGCCACCACTTATTTTTCTTCTTTATTATATCTAGCTAACCCCAATCCCGTTTAAGAAATTGAACTAAATGCCTGTTCCTAGATCGGAGCTTTCGACCAAGAACGATTCAATCTAACAAGGAACAGGCATGAAGAATCTAGTTGAATTATTTTGTGATGTCGATGACTTTTGC
>JAKVCY010000163.1 GCA_022448425.1 Thalassotalea sp.
TAGCCACTTTTCTTTATGCTGCAACCGAGCCAAGGGCGTTTTAGTCACGGCATTAAACGTTTTCATACAATTTTTACAACGATACCTTTGCATGGCTCCTGCCTTACCGTGCCGATTGATTAAACCGCTATGACAATGGGGACACTCTGGTTTATCAATGATACGTTGCTCAAGCTCAGCAATGATTGGCTGAATTAAGTTATCACCTTTTAAAAACTTCTCCACGTCCTTAACCTGCTTATCTGTCAGATGCTCTAGCGCCACTAATAGCTTTTTGAATTGTGCTGGTATCATAATAAAAACCTAACCACTGATGTTATACACAGTGTAGCAACAATTTAAGGGAACATAGCCATTCAATTAAGAAGCCTCTTATGGCTTTTCTTTTAACCTCTTCACTTTTTAGCGCTTCTGAAGAAGTAATTACTATATACGGATCAAACTTAAGTTTTGCGCCCAGTGACTGGAATGTTGTCTGTTATGGAGCCGCATGCAAAGGTTCAGCGGATAGTGTTCAAGCTGCAATTGATGAAATGCTAAGACGTGCTGTAAAAGACTTCGTAGAAGAAGAAGAAATAGCCGCTAGCTTTTGCGCTGCGTTAAAATCTAGCGAACCAAGTCATTGTGAAAGTAAGTTTGGAGGCCACAATAGCATGAGTTTGCTTTATAAGCATAGCAGTGTATGGTGGGATTTTCCGTCTGCAACAAATGGATGTGGAACTGGAAGCTTTTTCGAATCGGCTCTCAGCAGTCGCTTAACAGGCACTAATGGATTTACAGGAGATTTAGACGAACCGATATCAGGCTTCTCTTTTGAACCTGCATGTAACAATCATGATATGTGTTATAACGGTGGTACAGGCCGAAATGGCTGTGACGGTAGTTTCTATACTGAATTACAAAGTATTTGTAGCGGAAGTCATGAGTGTAATGATTTTGCAAAACTTTACAGTGCTATTGTAGATGTTTTTGGTCAAGAGGCTTACAACGAAGCGGCTTTAGTTCAAGAGTGTCGAGATTTTAAAAACGATATAGCAAAGAATAGATGTGTAAATATGCAAGTAGCTGGAACGGGCAATACATAGGTAGAGGGGCTCGCAATGAATAAAATCATCGTATCAATAGCCATTGCCAGTGTTTGCGGGGGGCTTTTGTACAAAGCTTATGATAGCGAACCAGATAATCAAGTAGAACAGCCAAAATTAAGAAGTGCTTCTAGTGAGAAATCTGACTATCTCCTGCAAAACCTCGCTAACGATTCCTCAAAAGGTCTTGAAGTGTTAGCGCAGGATAAAAGCAGTGTTCCTTTAAAAGATTCTGAAACCTTTTTGGATGGTCTGGCTGAGCGAGATAGAGATGCTTTTGGTCAGGCTAATGAACGTTTATTTGGAGTTTTGGAAAACATTAGTGAAGAAGACTATCAAAAGCTAATCGATAAGGGCTTTCCATCTACTAGGGATTTTGATTTTGTATCTAAATATGATATTAAAGAGTTGTCTAACACTTTATCTTACAATGGTAGCACGTACCCTTCGTTTGATAAAGATTCGTCAATTAGTTATCCGGCTTTAAGTTCGTTAAACCTACTGAGAGCTTTAGCTAACTTGGAGGAAGTTACTCGGTATTACTTTCCCGAATACCAGCAAGGCACTCCGTTCCCAAAGAGCAACGATTGGCCCGATGGTGAACGTCCCGCTCAAGTTGTTGAAGCATTAATGAAAATGATTTCAGCATATGGATTTGTTAGGGATGATTCTGCTATTGAACTTTTAGCACAAGCGCGATATCAACAGTTAGCATTTAGTGCTGATGATAATAATGCTGATAGAGTCGTTGAAAAGTTAGCTACAGCTAATAAGCTTCTTGGTGGGGATGATAATTTATTAAGCTTTGTAACTCAGCACTACCCAGATAAACTGGACTATTTTAAAGAGCTTAGTATTGAATAAATACTATCGCACCTACCGTTAAGACCGTTAACGGTAGGTCACCTTAGGTCTAGTGGCTTAATTAAAGAACTTAAATAACGTTGAAATTATGTCGGATTCGATATTAAAACGACTAAATATAAAAAAAGCGCCTTTCGGCGCTTTCTTACATCTGTGATTGTAGATAATTACTTAGTCCAATCTTGTCGATTAAACCTAGCTGTTGTTCTAACCAGAACGCGTGATCTGATTCGGTGTCATTTATAAGTGTTTGCAGCATATCGCGTGAAACATAGTCTTGCTCTTTCTCACAAAGAGCCATCACTTCTTTGAGCTTTTCATCTACCGCGTATTCAACGCGCAAGTCACTGGCGAGCATTTCAGGAACTTCTTTACCGATAACAATGCCTTCACGAGTGGTCATATCCGGCGTACCCTCTAAAAAAAGAATACGCTCGATAAGTAGAGAGGCGTGCCCTTTTTCATCATCAAATTCGTGATCTATACGTTCGAAGAGCTTTTGAAAGCCCCAGTCGTGATACATACGTGAATGAATAAAATATTGGTCCATTGCTGCTAATTCAAATGCCAACAGCTGGTTCAAGCTTGCAATTATGTCACTATTACCTTTCATGTTTGATTCTCCTATAGCTGCGCTTGCAGATACTTTTCAAGGCCCATCTGCTCAATTTGATATTGCTGAGTTTCAATCCAGTCGATGTGTTCTTCTTCACCTTCGAGTATTTCGGTGAGCATGTCTCGGCTGACAAAATCTTGCACTTGTTCACAAAAAGCTATCGCTTCTTGCAATACGGAACGTTGATTGAGCTCGAATTTGTAATCGCACTCCAGCATTTCAGGTGTTTCTTCGCCAATAGCAAGTTGTCCAAGTTGCTGAAGATTGGGTAATCCCTCTAAGAATAAAATTCGTTCGATAATCTTGTCTGCTTGCTTCATATCGAGAATTGATTTCTTGTAACACTTATCATTGAGCTGAGAAAAGCCCCAGTTTTTATAGATACGTGCATGCAGAAAGTATTGATTAATCGAGGTAAGTTCTGAGGTTAGCACTTTGTTCAAGGTTGCTATCAGCTCAGTTGTAGTTTTCATAACAATGCCCTGTGTGAATAATGAACATTGTCAGTATAGAAAGAAAATCAACTTTTGCAAAAAAAAGCTAATTAAATCAAGTTATTGTAAATGATAATGATTGCTAGTACGTTTAGCTTTATTGAACTACATATTAACCAACATCCTTAAAAAGGTTTTCGTCAATAATCGTATTATCGATAACTTGCTGTGTTAGTTTTACGCAGGTACCACATTGAGAACCGACATCCAAACGTTGTTTCAACTCACGAATTGAGCCAACACCGTGTTCGATCACCATCTGTTTAATTTGTTTATCTGTAATGCCTTTGCAGATACAAACGTACATAACTATCTCTTACTAATATTAACGCAAGTGATAATAGTTGTTATTTAAATTTCTTTCAATGTTTATTTTAAGCCAAATTTTTAAGTGCTTATTGTTAAAGGAAATTAAGTTTTAAGTATTTTTAGTAATAAAGCGGAATAGCTTTTTGAGGAAGGGGATTGATCTTGAGGCAATAAAAAAGCCCCCGTAGGAGCCTTTTTATTCGAAATTTACCGCTTAATAGTAGGTGTCATGTTTGTTATGAGCTTGAGGATCTTCTATTAGCTCCTCAAAATTGACTTCGAAACTACTATTGTTTTCTGTATCCGCCATGTATACGGTGCGCGTAGAGCCATCTATCCAAGTAACTGTGCCGCTTCCTTTTTTACTTCCGCACTTCATGCCAATATGAATATCGTTAAACTCCATTACTCCTCCTAAATTTCAACCAATTAATACGAAGGCGCAAAAGCTTAGATATGGTGTTGTATTTATAGTTCAATATTTAAGCATCTTTTGCTTTGTACTGCACAGATCTGCGCCAAAATTGTTGTGAAGTAGCTGGTGACTATAGTGTCACCAGACTGAACTCTCGAATTTAGTATAGAGGGAATTTTGAAGCTTGCGAGGGTAAATTTAGTGAAAAACTAGGGATTAAAAAGTACACCGAGTGTCGTACTTTTTCTAGCCCCCGTAACGCTTGGCATGTTACTAAAAATATTTTTTTGATATGCATAGGCAAGCCACGCAAATGCCATTGCTTCTAGGTTGTCACCGTCAATATTGATATCGTCAATGCTAGCAAGTTGGTAGCTAGCGTTTGAATTTGCTCTAGTTTCTGAAGTGAGTTCTCGTCTTAATGCACTTATCAAGGCGGTATTATGTCTGCCACCTCCGCACAACCAAACATCAGCACTTGTTGATAAAGACTTTATATCGTTTGCAATGGTTTTGGCGGTAAGAGAGAGTAATGTGGCTTGAACATCTTCGGGTAATGGCAACGTTAAACCTGCAGACGCTATTTTACTAACCAGCCAATCTAAATGAAAAATTTCTCTTCCTGTGCTTTTGGGGGCCGGTTGTTGGAAATAAAGGTCTGCACACATCGTATCTAATAGTGCTGGTATCAGATTACCTTGTGATGCCCAGTCACCGTTTCGATCATAGTGATTTCCGTCAGAGTGGTGTTGAGTATACCAATCATCTAGTAAGCAGTTCCCGGGACCTGTGTCAAAGCCTGTAACGCTCTGCGTTGATTTTTTCGTGGACGCCGCGGGCAGAAAAGTGAGATTTGCAATACCACCAATGTTAAGCACTAAGTTGTCTCGTTCACTTTGTGTAAACAACTGTTGCTGGAAGGCAGGTACTAATGGCGCACCTTGTCCGCCTAATGCAATGTCTTTATCTCGGAACTTACCAATAACAGGAATACTTGTTAAGCAAGCTAGCGTCTGACTGCAACCAATCTGTAGCGTAAATGCATCACTATGATTGTGGCCACTTGGGCTTTGGCTTGGCTTTGGACGGTGACGTATTGTTTGCCCGTGATTACCTATGGCTTGAATGTCTTTGGATGCTAGCTTTTGCTTAGATAGAAACTGCTGAACGGCATGTGAGAACTCATTTGCAAGCAACTTATCTAGCCTGCCCATATGTTCTATTTCATCTGTGCCGCTGACATAAAGTCGGGTGATACTTTCTCGAATTTCTTGGTTATACGGCTCGTAATGACTGGCGACTAAGCGAGGTTTAGCATCGTCTGAGAAGTCGACTAGTGCGATATCAATACCATCTGCACTGGTGCCTGACATCAAACCTAGGTAGTAGCTAGCCACTATATCTATTTAACCGTCGTTGTCGTTGGTTTGCATCGCCAGTAGTGCTTTCTTCGAGCCATTTAGCTCTTTAACGCGTTGATTAGCAAGCGTTAAAAATTCTTGTTTGTATTTTTTCGCAATTGGCTGAGCATCAGGTAGCTTTACCGTACGTGGGTTTCTGTGAACGCCATTGACTAGGAACTCATAGTGTAAGTGAGGTGCTTGAGACATCCCCGTAGAGCCTACATAACCAATAACTTGTCCCTGTTTAACACGTTGCCCTTTCTTCACAGCACGTTTTGAAAAGTGTAGGTACTTAGTGACAATACCATCGCCATGCTGAATAAATACGTAGTTACCGTTGTATTTGTTGTAGGTAGAGTGAGTTACCTTGCCGTTACCAGCTGCTACAACAGGCGTTCCTGTATCTGCACGATAATCTGTCCCATTGTGGGCCTTCCAGCGTTTTTGAATCGGGTGGAAGCGGCGTGGCTTAAAGTTCGAACTGATATATCTGAAATTCACTGGTGCACGCAAGAACGCTTTACGCATACTCTTGCCATCTGGCGTGTAGTATTCGTCATCTGAGAAGCGTATCGCTTTAAATTCTTCGTTCTGGTTTACAAACTCAGCCGCAAGAATTTTGCCCGGACCGATATACTCTCCGTCAATGTAGCGATTTTCATACACAACGTGGAAGCTATCTCCTTTGCGAATATCGAGTGCGAAATCGATATCCCAACCAAAAATATTCGCTAATGAAATGATTTGGCTATCGTCTAAGCCAGCTGCAATACCTGCATTCCAGAAACTCGAATTGATCATGCCATGAGCAAAGGTTTCGCGTGTTTCTACTGTTTTCTCAGTGAAGTGTTCTTTGTACTCGCCATCGATAAAGTCTACATGTAATGTTTTGATGCGAGTCAGTGGGTACTCAAGGGCGACTAGCTTTCCATCAGCATCTTTAGCGATACGAAGCGTATCACCAACGTTAAGTTTTTTAAGCTGCTTACTGGCTTTACCCACATCATGTGTCGTACGCGCACTGTAACCTAGGCGTTTAAATATCTTTGCTAGCGAATCACCACTTTTAACCTTGGCGGTTTGCCAATCAAGCTCAGGCTCTGGCGACTCTAGTAGAGACTGGTCGATCTCGGTCGGCGCGTCTTTAACATCGAGGGCGATTAAATCTTGGGTGTTAGCTTCTGTAGTTTCTTGAGCAGGTATCGCACTAGCATTGTCATTAGATTTGCTAATTTCTACGAGCTCGGTGCCTTGCGTAGTGACTTGATATCGTTTGCCTATCTCTAGCGAGTTAGTTTGTCTACTTGCAGTTGCTTTTTCTGATGGAACAAGCAACGACAACAGCAATAAGCCAGTTATTACCGTAATAATAATCTGATGCTGCTTAGGGAGAGATAAATATAATTTTTGTATATTTTTCAGATAAATACTGCTCAAAACTTCAATCTACGACAACCTTAGTGAATTCACTATAACAAAAAAAATCGAGATAAGCAGTATCAGGGTTTTATCCAGTGCTTATTTTACAGTAGAATCGGCGTCTTATTTCTCTACTAATTGACCGATTTGGAGCTAGTTACATGACAGATGTCAGCCAAGCGTTTGCCGAAATTAAACGCGGTGCAGAAGAAATCTTGCTTGAAGATGAACTGTTAGAAAAATTAAAGCAAGGTAAACCCTTGAAAATCAAGGCTGGCTTCGATCCTACAGCGCCAGATCTGCATTTAGGCCACACAGTTCTTATCAATAAGCTTCGTCAATTTCAGCAATTAGGCCACAAAGTGATTTTCCTTATCGGTGATTTCACAGGTCTTATCGGCGACCCTACTGGTAAGAATGTTACGCGTAAGCCACTATCGAAAGAAGATGTGCTTGCCAATGCTGAAACATACAAAGAGCAAGTCTTTAAGATTTTAGATCCTGAAAAAACACGTGTGGAGTTCAACTCGACATGGATGGAAAAGCTAGGCGCCGATGGCATGTTAAAGCTTGCTGCTCGTCAAACGGTTGCTCGCATGATGGAACGTGACGACTTTAAAAAGCGTTATGCCAATGGTCAGTCGATTGCGATTCATGAATTTATGTACCCACTAGTGCAAGGTTGGGATTCAGTTGCGTTAGAATCTGACGTAGAGCTAGGTGGTACGGATCAGAAGTTTAACCTATTGATGGGTCGTGAATTACAAAAGTCTGAAGGTCAGCGTCCACAAACCGTATTAATGATGCCATTGCTTGAAGGTTTAGACGGCGTTCAGAAAATGTCTAAGTCACTGGGTAACTACATTGGTATCACAGATGCACCGTCAGAAATGTTTGGCAAAATCATGTCAATTTCTGACGACTTAATGTGGCGTTACTATGACTTGCTAAGCTTCCGTCCAATTGCTGAAATTGAAGAATTCAAACAGCAAATAGCAGACGGTGCTAATCCACGCGATGTAAAAATTGCGTTAGCAAAAGAAATTATTGCTCGCTTCCACGATGAAGCTGCTGCAGATGCTGCGCATCAAGAGTTTATCAATCGCTTCCAAAAAGGTGCGATGCCTGATGAAATGCCTGAACTTACGGTTGAGACAACAGACGGGGAAATCGCAATTGCGAACTTATTAAAAGAGGCTGGTCTTGTAGCGAGTACGTCTGAAGCAATGCGTATGATTAAGCAAGGCGCTGCAAAGATTGATGGCGAAAAAGTAGTAGATAACAAAGTACGTATTGAGAGTGGTGTAACCGCAATTTACCAAGTAGGTAAACGCAAATTTGCTCGAGTCACTACGGCTTAATATCTACTCCCTAATAATGAATTTTATAAAGCCAGCGTTTGCTGGCTTTTTATTTTCTTACCTACCACTTTCCCGCTTGTAATTTTTGACCGTATCGTTAGGCTAACTAATTAAATAATGCTAACGAGTACTTACCTTTGTCTATTCGCCTGTTGATTGTTATTGCGTCATTCTCTCTCATGCTTTTCGGGTGCAGCAGTAAACCTGATGCTGAAGTAAAGTATCAAGCACGATTCGACTTCTCGACTATCGAAAGTTATGGCTTTTTTGCACGTAGTGATAACTTTTATGAGATTCAGAGCCTAGGCCATGTAACCCGCAATGGCGTTGAAATGGCGATTGAAAGTGCGCTTGATGGTCAAGGGTTAACGTTAAACCCTACAGAAACGGCCGACATTGTTGTTACCTACTTCTGGGTCAAAGAGGCTGCTGGATTAGAGCTACTTCGCGAAAAAGCACAACAGGGGAAAGGGCGAGGTCAGCGGCAAGGCAATGGCGAACGAAGAGGTAAGGGTGAGCGTCAATCTTCTTCAGGCATGTTCAAGCCCTCTGGTTTGGAATCTCCACAACAAGCACTTAAACGATATAATCGCGCCGTTAATTATTGTTCATACTGTTTAATTCACTCAGAAAGCGGTGAGAAGTCTGACGGTTTATCATATGAAAATGGCAGCCTTATCGTTGATATTGTTAAACCCAATAGCCGTCGCTCTATTTGGCGAGCAATCCAGCATTTAGGTATTGATCCAAAAGATACTAGCCTTGAAGCTAATGACAAAATTATCGCTGCTGTCAATAACATGCTAGGTCAGTTAAGCTTTAGCCGCTAAACAACGTGCTTGGCCGAACTACATCTCCAAAAATTAACTTGCTAGTGTGAAGCAAACAATGAGTAGTTACGAAAATGATGATTCAGACTCAAACGCTCAGCCAAATGCGTTGAAAATACTTTTTAAGTGGTTGGTTATTGCTTGTGCTGGTTTCACCATGTTGCTTCTTATCTTACTGCTACTTGGTTATCTGTTAAAGGAAAATGAGCAACAAACTCAGCAATACAAAGCAGAACTTGAACAAGCTCGCCAGCAACAGCAACAAGCCGATCAAGGAATAGCGCAAGCACGACCGCATCAATTGTCATTGAAAGAAGACTTTGAAAGTGAATCTCAACAGAGTGCTAATCGATACCAACGACGATTAGAAGCTGCGGTGAGTTGGCAGCAAAACCTAACAGAAATTCGCCAAGTAATAGTCAACAACCTGGTATGCACTGATGTCAGCCAATGCCGTCTTGTTGATACTAAAAATATAGAGTTAGGCTGCGTAGTTTCGGTTAATGCGATTGGTGAAAGTCAGTTAGCCAAATTGAATTTTGGTAGCCCTAGCGAAGCTTGCGAGGAGCGAGCTGAAGACTTGTCGCTGGTTTGCCATCACAATATTTGTACTATTGAGTAATATCATCAAAACAAGTGCACAAGAAAGAGATGCATAACTATGGCTCGACATTTATAATGCCCAGCAATTGATATTTGAGAGTAACACTATGGCTTTTCCAAACGACGAGACTGGTAACGTATTGCAAGAAATGCAAGCAGCAGGCATTGATCTGAGCGTGATGCATGAAGTGGTATTTTTCCAGTTGTTTGAGCAGCAAGCACAAGCACAAGCGTTAGTGGATCACTTAGCAGACGTTGCTCCAGCAATGAAAGTGAGTATTCACCCTGATACTGAAACCCCAAACGTATGGGACGTAGACTGCAGTGTGAGTATGGTGCCTAGCTATGATGGCATAGTTGCTCAGGAGGCTGAGTTTGAGCAGTTAGCGGCAAAGTTCAAAGGTTATAACGACGGTTGGGGCATTGAGGCATAGCCGTACCTACTCGCGCCTCACCAACTCTAATCTCACCTAATCTTGCTCCGGCATCTGGAACGCCGGTAGCGATAACTTCCAGTAAATAGCAGCAAGGCGCAGTATTAGCGCGCCAGATACGGCGATAAGTGTCGCCGTGGTTGCGGTTACTCCCCACCAATGCAACAACGCAAAAAGAACGCTGCCAAGCATTGCCGCTGTAGCGTAAATTTCTTGGCGTAAAATCATTGGGATAACATTGCACAATACATCTCTAATCATACCGCCGGCAACAGCGGTGATCGTACCTAATACAACTGCTGCTGCAATGGGCGCTCCTAAACTTAATGCTTTCTCGGTACCTACCACCGCAAAAAGTGCTAAACCAAAGGCGTCAGCAATTAGTAAAAAGCGCTTTGGCACAAGCTTAGGTTTGCGGATGAAAATAATAGTAAGTAGGGCGGTTACCGTAATGATTGAAAGGTAATAGCTCTGTTCAACCCAAAACACTGGGGTATTTAAGATCATATCTCTAATGGTACCGCCACCAATCGCGGTAACCGCAGCCAATACGACAACGCCGAAAGGGTCTAATTGGTAGCGCCCTGCCATCAATGCACCTGAAAGTGCAAAAACAACAATGCCAAAGATATCGAGCCAGAATAATAAATCGGTCATAGGAGAATGTTCTTTGCCACTACTGTAGTTTTATTTTTTTATGGTTTTATTGATTTCTTTTCAACAAAAGCTCGTGCAGCGTTAGTTCTTGCTGACCTGGGGTAAATCACTTGCTTGCCAGCCTTTTATATCACCTTCTAAATGCCAAACGTTGGTGTAGCCATTGTCTCTTAAAATTTGCTCAGCCATGGCTGCTCGACGACCTGAACGGCAGTACACAACAACTAGTGCTGATTTGTCTTTAGGTAGCGCGTTTAAGTTGTCTGCTAGCGTGCTATGGCTAATGTTAACGGCGGAATCGATATGACCATATTTGTATTCGTCATCGGTTCGGACATCTAACAAAAGGTAAGGTGGCGAGCTAGGTGCATTAATGATCGATAATAATTGTGTTTGGCTAATGGTTGGTCTCGCTTTTGACTCGCCGCTAATGACTTGTGTTGAAAAGAAAACGAAACAAAGAGCAATGGCCAACATTAAGTTTTGTAAGCCGCTCGCCATAGCACCCGTTCTTGCGATAGGTTTTGCATGGTGATGTGAATTGATTGTTTCAATCATAGTCATATTTCCGTCAGTAAAAAGGTCAAAAAGCTCTTATGTGCTACGCCTGTAAACTCGCTACCCATGCTAGTAGGTAAATACCTACGACGCCAATGGTAATTAGGGTGTAAATGCGGTTAATAAATCGGTAAGCATGGACAATATCTTTGGGCTCGGGTTGTCTGCCGTTCGAATTACTTTCCTCTCGTCTCAGTTTGACACCTTCATACATGGCAACGCCGCCAAGGCGAATATTCATCGTGAGTGCGAAAAACTGAACTAGTGGCTGAGAAGATAAGGTGAAAAAAACAGGTAAGCTCAAGCGCCACAATAATGTCGATTGTTGCCCGAAAGATAGAATTAAACCACAAATAAGTATTAATCGACTTGGTAACCAGAGGATTAGCTGGACTAATGCGCCAACAAAGCGCCCAAATGCTCTCAATTGCGGTAGCTTAGGGTTCCATGCATAGTGCATCTCAAGTAATAAGCGATAGCTAATTGCGGGTAAGCCACCACCGATGAGAAAGATAAACGCGACGGTTATGTGCTGTTGAAGCGAACGCAGTATCAGCATTTCAATCGTCGCTTTAGCAATCCCCATTGCGGAGAGCTTTTGAGTTTCCCTAAGCACCAAAGGTTGAAGGGTTTCCTTAGCTAAATAATTATTGCTGTTCGTGATAGCCGTTGCGATTTTTGTGGCTAGGGGTTTAAGCGTTAAATTACCGAGGGCAAAATAGAGCAGTAAGCCTTCCCACAAGAAGGCAACTTCGACAAAGTCGGCAAATAGCCAAAGAATCACCCAAAGTGGCGTGAAGGTGATTAAGACAGAAATAAAACCAGAGATGGTTTGCTGCTGCGTTCCATTTTCCGCTTTATTTACTTTTACCGCTAACTGGCGACAGAAAAAATTAAAGAATCCCCATGGCTCATGAGGAGCTAATCGTTGTAGTCCTGCTTTAATTGCCATAACCACCAACAGCATTAAAATGCCGTGAAATATTGGTGGTATAGGCAATAATTCAGGCAACAAATCGGGCATTAATTCAGTGACTTGTCTTTAAGTGAGTCCAACATGTTAGTCACTAGTTTGGACGAGTTTACCGAAGCGGTTTCTAGATATGCTTCAAAAGACGTTGGTGACTCTTTACCTGCAATATCTGACATTGAACGAATAACCACAAACGGTACATCAAACTGATGACAAGTCTGCGCAATCGCTGCGCCTTCCATCTCTACTGCCGCCATTGTTGGGAAGTTTGCACGTGCTTTGGCAATGTCTTCATCAGCTGTCATAAAGGTATCGCCCGTTGTGATTAGGCCGACCAAGGTGTTGATGCCTTCTAGTTTAGCAATACCTTCTTTAGCCGCTTCAACAAGTACCGGATGAGGAGTGAAGGCAGCTGGGTTTGCTGGTAATTGGCCAATCTCATAACCAAAAGCGGTTACGTTTACGTCGTGATAGCGTACTTCTGAACTCACAACAACGTCTCCAACCTTTAATGACTGGTCAAAGCCACCGGCAGAGCCTGTATTAACAACATAATCAGGGGCAAACTTATCGATAAGTAAAACGGTAGCTAATGCAGCAGCTACTTTACCAATACCTGACTGAACGATAACAACCTCAGTACCATTCAAAGTGCCTTGATGAAACTCAAAACCACCGTGAGTTGTTGAAGTTGGATTTTCTAAAGCAGCTTTCAAAATTGCTACTTCTGGCTCCATTGCGCCAATAATTCCTGCTTTCATAAAGTTCTCGCTAGGATAAATGAAGATAAACAAAGGAATTATACGTGACTAAGACTAAATTAACACGCATTAGGGCCTGTTGACTTTTGTTTGTATTTTTTACTCGTTGGTATCCGTTTAGAGAGCGTAAAACCAAACAAGGCACTTGTTGTGAAGTGCCTTGTGTATTGGTAACTCAAGTTTAAACGATTAGCCCTTTAATGAGGTAATGCAGCCACTTGCGGACGACCTAAACGTGGAGACTGTTGCGTTGCTTGTTGCGACAGCGGTTGTGCCATTTCTTTGGCAGCTGCCTGTGTGATGGCACCAGTATTACGCGGGCGCGCCTTAACTAAAGGAGCAGGAATAACACGGCCTTTCATTGTCGGTTCCACCTTGTGGCTGCGTTCTAGGATTTTGCTACCCAAACAAGCGCGAATTTCGTCAACACTGTAATTAGGCTTAACTTTAATACGCACATGGGGAATCGAAGCAGCTTCTAGTGCGCCACTAACAAACCAGTCTTTTTTAACTTTATAGCCTTTACCTTTAGTATCGACTAGGTCAACAGCGCCTAATAAGCGCATCGTTTCGCGGTGGCAAATAACAAAATCCAAGTATTTGCTGTTCGCGTTGCTCAGCGCAGTCTGTGTTGCTTTTTTTGATACGCCTTTACGAATATTGACGATATCACCTAATGCTACACGGTTGAGTACTCGGTATTCAGCACCGAGTGCTTTTTCAACCAAATTCTGAAAGTTCTTTTCAGCAGGGGTATAAACGGCTTGTTTACTATCAAACGGGAATGGGAAGCTGTTGTCTGTTAAACGACTGGCTAACATCGCCACAATGGCAATTAAGCTAATTAAAGCGAAAAGGATAAGCTCCATATACATCTCCAGCATTACAAATTCTTGACGGTATTTTAGCGATACCTAGGTTTACCCTGTAAAAGCAGAATTTGTGCCAGAGATGTATGGATGATTTTTTAAGGACTAATTAACCTGGGTAGCCTGCCTTAAGTGCTTGATAAACTTGCTGTTGGAAATCTTCAGCACTGCTGTCTAATGTGCTTACAGCGTCTGCTAACACTTCGTTATCTTCTTTACCGTTCCACACTTTAATGTAGGTGCCTTCTTTGTAGCCGTGATCTTGGCGGAAGAAGTTTAATGTGTTTTTACCGACGTATTGACGGAATAGTTCGTCTAAATCCATGTTCATTAGTCGCATGCAGTCGGTAAATGCGGTTGCATCAAATGCTTTATTAGTCACCGCTGCCGAAGCTAATGATTCAAGTGCAATTTTGAAGTCAGACTCGCTACTGTTTTCAGCAAGCTCTGCAGCAAGCGTTTGAGCGATATTATCAACACTCGCACCTGTCATTAGGCGCAAGCTTAGGCCGAAGTGGAAAATATCAACAAGCTCAAGCTGAACTTGTGGTACGTCAATTTCTTGATGTTTCCACCATTTCCAGCCGTGGTGGTCTAGCATCTCTGCACATTCAGCCCAAATAGCGCGATACCATTCGTAACCATTGTCACGCCAAGCGTCGCTAACACGTGAATTCATTGCGTCCTGCATTGATAACATTTGTTTAATTTGAGTTTGGGCAATTGCTAATGTGCTCATGAATCTCTCTAGTTTTCTGAAGGGAATTTTACATCGCTATAGTTTGCCTAAGCTGGCATTGCATAGCAATCTTTAAAGGTAGCTGTTAGGAAATTAGCAACCCAAATGAAATCAGTAGTGGCGTTAACAAGCAGGTTACTACATTGGCCGCTAAAAATTTGGTGTGCTGTCTAATCGCAAAGCCAAACTTTATTACACCAACAATAGCAAATATGGCATGCGCCATAGCGAACAACGCTATAGAAGATGTTGCTGGCAGCTGGTTTGAAATAAGCAGCCAAGCAAGCAATGAAAAGGGAATTATTACAGATACACAATACAAGGCGATACTCGCGCCTTCGCCGAAGTGGATTGGAAAGGTGTTTTTTCCGTTGCTAGGTCGAGCCCACTTTTGAAGTCTTGATATTCATTCAGTGTATTGACAGCGACATGAGCGAGTAAGGCGGTGATGAGCATTATCACTACAGGAGCTTGGGATAGCACGTATCCATCGTAGCTAGCGAGCATGGCGGCGAGAAACAAACAAATGGGTGTTAGCACTAGAAACGGAGTTCGCATCGTGCCAACAAGTTGTTTTAAGTTCGCCACCTTTCCCTCTCTTTGTCTAACGTAAAGTCTAATTCATAACCCAACTTAGAACCTATTTCAGAACCCAACTAAGTTTAGACCCCAACTAGGAATGCGGCTTAAAGTCAGTTTAATTGATGTTATTCCGATAGCGCGAAGTCTACAGCTGCAAGTGCATGAATCATCGTGGTGTCGTAAAGCGGTATATCGCAGTCTTGTCCGCCTACTAACAGTCCAATTTCTGTACAGCCTAAAATAACTGCTTCCGCACCTTCTGCCACTAAGCTATCAATAATCTAAAGATATGCTGTTTTCGATGTGGAAACTACCTTGCCGAGACACAATTCTTCGTAAATGACGCTGTGAATAACGCTTCTTTGATCACGATCAGGAATAATCACAGATAAATCAAAGTCATCGATAAGTTTTTGCTTGTAAAAGTCCTGCTTCATAGTGAAGTTAGTGCCCAGCAATGCAACTTTTTAATGCCATCTTGTTTGAGCTTTCTACCGGTTGCCTCTGCAATGTGCAGTAATGGCAATGGTGTCGCATTCGTCACTTGTTCGGCTACTTTGTGCATCGTATTAGTACAAATTACGATGCAATCAGCACCAGCAGCCTCGATTGACTTAGCTGCGTTCGCCAAAATTTCACCCGCTCGGTGCCAATCACCACTGGCTTGCAGCTGCTCAATTTCATGAAAGTCGACATTGTTGAGGATTATCTTGGCAGAGTGCAGTTGACCTAAACATTCGCTAACTGCACCGTTGATTGCTTGATAATAGGTAAGCGTTGACTCCCAACTCATACCACCCAATAAGCCGATTGTTTTCATTCATTTATTTCCATATTTCACAAACTTATTCGCTCGACCTTATTGAGCTAAGTATTCTCTATGTACTTTTCTACCAACTGCTCTAAGATGTCGAGGGGAACAGCGCCATTTTTGAGCACCACGTCATGAAAGTCACGTAAATCGAAACGGTCGCCTAACACATCTTGTGCTCTTTGACGCAAAGACAAGATTTTCATCATGCCGACTTTGTAGGCGGTTGCTTGCCCAGGCATAACGATATAGCGTTCTATTTCTGCGACTACGTCAGATTGCGCCATGCCTGTATTAGCCTTCATGTAGTCGATAGCCTCTTCTCTTGTCCAACGTTTGGCGTGAATACCGGTGTCAACCACCAAGCGGACTGCTCTAAACAGCTCTGCCTGTAGGCGGCCGATATTATTAAAAGGATCGTCTTGGAAGCCTAGCTCCCATGCGAGATATTCTGCATACAGTGCCCACCCTTCAGTGTAAGCAGTGAAAGGCGACATTCGACGCAAAAATGGTAGCCCCTCGAGCTCCATAGTAATTGCTACTTGAAAATGGTGTCCTGGAATACCTTCGTGGTATGCCAGCGTACGCATGCCATATTTAGGCGTTGCTTTGATATCGTATAAGTTTGCAAAGAATCGACCTGGACGTGTGCCATCTAAAGAAGGTTGCTCGTAGTATGCACCAGGTGAAGTTTTCTCTTTGAATTCTGGTATGCGTACCACTTCCATCCCTGCTTTTGGACGAATGCGGAAGGCATTATCTAAACCAAGGTCAATCTCATCGAGAATCTTCTGGTAGTCTTTTAGGATGTCAGCTCGCCCCTGATCTGTATCAGCATAGTAAAACCTCTCATCGGCAGCTAATAATTCGATGGCATGGCTAAAGCCTAAGCCGGTATCAAATCCTTGCTCAGCAAGTATCGACATGATTTCATCCTGAATGCGCTCAACTTCGCTTAGCCCAATGTTATGAATTTCATCCGCACTAAAGTCAGTGGTTGTAAAAAACTTCAATGCTGAGTTGTACGCTTTGTCTCCATCAGGTAAATGCCACAATCCATGATTATTGCCAGCGCGCGTTTTGATGCGTTCAAAATATTCAATGAATAAATCGTAAGCAGGATAAACATAACTGTTAATATTACTTTCGGCACTGGCAAGAATTCGCGATTTATCAGCACGACTTAGCTCATCAATTTTGTTTAACTTTGTTGCTAATGACGTAAACAAGATGTTTTCTTTGGCGGGCGTACTAACAAAGTTATGCATTTCTTCCAATACGCGATCAATCACGAAGCGAGGCGGTAAAATGCATTTTTCGGCTCGTAACTGAATGCCTGCGAGGTTCTGGGCAAATTTGACGCGCACAGCCTCTAAACGTTGCAGGTAATGTTCAGCATCTTCTAGCGTATGCACTTGATGCTGAGCTTCCATAAAGCTCGGGAAGTCACTTTGCACACCGAACAACTGATTAACAGGATAGTTATGGTATCGATAGGGCTTAGATTGCTCACCATACTCCAAAAGATATAGTGCGATCTCTTTTGACAGTTGATCGCTTTCAGACAGGCTAGCGTCGTCATAGCTGAGCAGTGTGGCTTTTAATGCGGGCAGTTTTTCATACAACTCATCTGCACGCTCGGGGCTATTGTCGTCTAACTTGCCATTGTGATCTTTAAATCCCAATGATTCAAGAAAGCCTAGGGATGTTAGTGTTTCCGGGCTTTCAAAGGCGAATTGAATTAAAGTACGATCGAGAAAAACTCGAAAAACAAAAGGCTTTTCGGCTTTCCATTCATGGACTGCAAAACCTGCCCCTATCGTAATAACCACTAGCAGGGTAATAAAAAGGCGTTTGAAAAACGTTTTAATCATTGAATCTAGACCTTAGCTTCGATGATATCCGTATCAATTATTAAGAGTTTGAAATGACACCTTAAAGATTAACACGCTACAACGGCAAGTGAAATTAGTGCAAATAAACGTGGGCTCTTTAATTAATTATCCGTTCCGGCCTAGCTCAGCTTCCGATTGTGACTGAAAATAACAAAAGTCTGTGTTTATTCACCAAATGAATTAGGTTCTATTCGTTTAGATCATTTGTAAATCGGTGTCATGGAATTAGTATCTATTAACAATCTAGAGTAGACAATACTGGTTGTGTATTGCTGTTGGTATTGGCAATCTAAGCCCTGATTCTGTAGCAAAGGTTCAAGAGCTGGGGTTTAAGGTCTGGGTTTTAAGGTACGGGTTTTAAGATAAGGATTTCAAGGTCTGGGTCTTAAGGTCAAGGGTTGGCTGTTTTAATCGATTTTCATATAAGTGAGTTGTTATGGGTGAGTCTGTATTAACACAAGTAATGCTGCCAGCTGTGTTGGCGTTGATAATGTTTGGTATTGGGCTAACGCTAACTAAACAAGACTTTACGCGATTGCGCCAGCACCCCTTTGTTGTTATTGCTGGGTTGGTTGGTCAGCTACTCGTATTGCCAATGCTAGCTATAGCCATTATCGCGGTATTCGAGCTTTCACCTGTCTATGCCATCGGCCTGATTATTTTGGCCGCTTGCCCAGGTGGCACAACATCAAACATGATCAGTCACTTAGCGCGTGCAAATTTAGCACTATCGGTGACATTAACCGCGTTTTCTACCTTGATATGTGTCATCACTAGCCCACTAATTATTCGCTGGGCATTGCAGTACTATGGTAGTGACTATGAATCAAGCTTCTCGCTTGCATCGACAACCATTGGCTTAATATTTATTACGCTGCTTCCTGTGTTGTTGGGTATTGCGATACGAGCCAAGTTTGAGCATTGGGCAAAGAGGACTGAAGCGTTCTTTAGGAGACTGTCACTTAGCTTTCTTATCATCATGATTGTCGCTATTTTAATTCAGGAAAGGGATAACTTAGCCGCTAACTATGACAGTTTGTTCGCTGCAACTTTTGCACTAAACGGTGTCGCAATATTGGCAGGCTTAGCACTTGCAAAAATGACTTCAGCGCCTGCAGATAAAGTATTAACTTTGGGTATTGAAGTGGGGATTCAAAATGCGTCGATGGCGATGCTGATAGCGGTTAGCTTTATTAATGCTCCTGATTTGGCGATTTCTGCTGGCGTTTATGGTATCACCATGTATTTGGGTACAGGGTTATTGGTACTTTGGAGCCGTCTAAAGTTTCCCTATTTGCGTGCGAAGGCGAGCGTTGGTCGTTAGCAACAAAACAATTACCAATAAAAAGTAATAACAAGTAATCGTATGAACTCCAAGTCTCATCAATATTTATGAGACCAAATAAAATTAGAGGAACATCTCAAACTATTTATAGTGGTGTTGTAAGCGAGCTATCAAACGGCGATAAATGATTCACAGGGATTTTTAAAGAGAATAAATAATGACAACAAGAAAAAATATTTTAATTACCGGCGCTAGCTCTGGTTTGGGAAAAGGCATGGCTATTGAATTTGCTAAAGCTGGTCGTAACTTAGCCTTGTGCGCGCGCAGGGTAGAGCGATTAGAAGAAGTGAAAAATGAGCTTTTGGCGATAAACCCAAATATCCAAGTCGAGATTCGCTCATTGGATGTGAATAACCACGAACAAGTGTTTGAGGTCTTTGAAGATTTCAGACAAACCCTAGGAACCTTGGATCGCGTCATTGTTAATGCTGGTATGGGGAAGGGGGCATCAATCGGTACTGGCTTCTTCGCCGCAAACAAACAAACGGCAGAAACTAACTTTATTGCGGCACTCGCTCAATGTGAAGCAGCAATGACGATATTCCGCGCCCAGAATGGTGGACATTTGGTGACTATCTCTTCGATTAGTGCAGTGCGTGGTTTTAGGCGCGCACTGACCGTGTATGCGGCAACTAAAGCTGGCTTAAGTTGCATGACTGAAGGTATTCGAATTGATGTTATGAACACGCCAATTAAAGTGACTTGTGTACACCCTGGCTTTATCAAAAGTGAGATTAACGAGAAGGTCGAGCAAGTGCCATTTATTGTTGAGACAGATGTTGGTTGTCGTGCAATC
The DNA here is from genome assembly GCA_022448425.1 of Thalassotalea sp. Taxonomy (GTDB): domain Bacteria; phylum Pseudomonadota; class Gammaproteobacteria; order Enterobacterales; family Alteromonadaceae; genus Thalassotalea_F. The sequence continues at coordinate 19,820 of JAKVCY010000163.1, forward strand.
GTTGGTGCTATAGAAAAAGAAAAAGCCGAAGCGTATGTGCCAAGCTACCCTTGGGCGATATTACATCGATTACTAAGAATTATGCCTGACTCTTTTATTCGAAAAATGAGTTAGCATTAATAAGAAAATAAAAAGGGCTTTCAACTGAAAGCCCTTTTGTTAGTTAAATATTCTGCGGGGTAAGTAAACTAAAGCGCAATCGCTTGCTCACTGTATAGGTAATCTAAAATACCTAGTGCAGCTTTTCGACCTTGGTCAACTGCTGTAACCACTAAGTCTGAACCTAATACCATATCACCACCGGCAAAGATATTTGTAGCGGTTGTTTGAAGTGCGAATTCGCTATTGTCAGCAGCAACTACGCGGCCTTTGGCATCGACTTCAACACCTGCATCTTTCATCCATTGCGGCGGGCTTGGTAAGAAGCCAAACGCGATAACTACTGCGTCGGCTTCCATGACAAATTCACTGCCTTCAATAGGCTCAGGACTGCGTCTGCCATTAGCATCAGGTGCACCCAATTGTGTACGCACAAATTTAACACCCACTGCTTTGCCGCTGTCATCAACTGCGATGTCTAACGGTTGAATGTTGAATTGGAAATCAACACCTTCTTCTTTTGCGTTTTGAACTTCGCGCGGAGAACCTGGCATGTTAGCTTCATCACGGCGATAAGCACAGGTCACTTCGGTTGCACCTTGGCGCACTGATGTGCGAACACAGTCCATCGCGGTGTCACCACCACCTAATACAACAACTTTCTTGTCTTTAAAGTTGACGTAAGGCTTAGCACCTTCTGTAACACCCATGACGTGCTGCGTATTCGCAATTAAGAAATCTAACGCATTGTAGACACCAGACGCTTTTTCATTTTCGAATCCGCCTTCCATGTCAGTGTATGTACCTAGGCCGAGGAATACCGCATCAAACTCTGAAGTCAGGCTATCAAAAGTAATATCAACACCAACGTTAGTGTTTAAGACGAACTCGATACCCATGCCTTCAAATATTTTACGACGGCGAACTATCACTTCTTTTTCTAGCTTGAACGAAGGAATACCAAACGTTAATAAGCCACCAATTTCAGCGTGTTTGTCGTAGACAACACAGTCAACGCCTTGACGAATAAGTACATCTGCACATGCTAAGCCCGCAGGTCCAGCACCGACAATAGCGACACGCTTACCTGTTTTTACAACGTGAGATAAATCAGGCTTCCAACCTTGCTCAAAGGCTGTGTCAGTAATGTACTTTTCAATATTACCAATGGTAACAGCGCCAAACTCATCGTTAAGCGTACAGGCTGACTCACACAGTCTGTCTTGTGGACAAACACGGCCACACATTTCTGGTAGGCTGTTGGTTTCATGACAAAGCTCTGCAGCTTCAAAAATCTTACCTTCAGTCACTAACTCTAACCATTGTGGAATGTAGTTGTGTACTGGACACTTCCATTCACAGTACGGGTTACCACAATCCAAGCAGCGATCTGCTTGGCCTTTACTCTGCTCACTACTTAGTGGGTGGTAAATTTCTACAAATTCGATCTTACGTTCGTCAATCGCTTTCTTTGGTGGATCGATGCGCTTTACGTCGACAAATTGATAAACATTTTTGCTCATAGTTCTACTTCCACCTATTGTGCTTGTACACGTAATTCTGCTGACGAACGGCTTTTATGACCGAGAAGAGACTTCACGTCAGTAGCCTGAGGCTTGATAAGCTTAAATTTAGGCGCAAAGACGTCGAAATCTTTCAATATCTCTTGTGCACGTAAGCTGCCAGTCTCCTCAAAGTGTTGGTTGATAATGCCGCGTAAGTGTTCTTGATGAATCACTAAATCTTCGATAGCAAGCATTTCAATTGACTCTTTGTTTAAGCGAATGTCTAGATCGTCCGCCTCGTCTAACACATAAGCAAAACCACCTGTCATACCGGCACCGAAGTTAAGACCTACGCTGCCTAGAACAGTAACCACACCACCTGTCATGTATTCACAGGTATGATCGCCAGTGCCCTCGATAACAGCGTGTGCGCCTGAATTACGAACACCGAAACGCTCACCCGCGCGGCCACAGGCATACAGTTTGCCGCCAGTTGCACCATATAAGCAGGTATTACCCATGATCATCGTTTCATGGCTTTGATAAGCAACACCTTTAGGTGGTTTGATTGTTAGCTTACCGCCAGTCATACCTTTACCTACGTAATCGTTGGCATCGCCTGTTAGCACCATTTCTAAACCGCCAGTATTCCACACACCAAAGCTTTGACCTGCTGTACCATTTAGGTGAATAGTAATTGGGCTACTTGCCATACCTTGGTCGCCATGTTGTTTGGCGATTTCACCAGACAAGGCTGCACCGACAGAGCGGTCAGTATTGTTGATGTTAAAACGGAATGTACCGCCAGCTTTATGTGCTACGGCGTCGAGTGCAGTCGCCACGAGCAGCTGATTCAAATGACCATCGTCAAATGGCACGTTAGCCTCCGTTTGATGTAATGCAGTATTTTCACCAGCGACTACAGGCGCGATAATTGGCGACAAATCAAGCTTTTGCTGTTTCGCGCTAATACCGTCTAAGGCAACCAGCAAGTCGGTGCGGCCAATAATCGCGGTTAAGCTTTCAACACCTAATTTCGCTAAGATTTCACGAACATCTTGTGCAACAAACTTGAAGTAATTCATGACTTGCTCTGGTAAGCCTTTGAAGAACTCATCACGAAGCATTTCATCTTGCGTAGCAACACCAGTCGCACAGTTGTTTAAGTGACAAATACGCAGGAATTTACAACCTAGCGCTACCATCGGTGCAGTACCGAAACCAAAGCTTTCAGCACCTAGGATCGCCGCTTTAACGATATCAAGACCAGTTTTCAAGCCACCATCAACTTGCAGTCGAACTTTGTGGCGAAGACCATTAGCGACAAGTGATTGATGAGCATCTGCAAGACCTAGCTCCCAAGGGCAGCCCGCATATTTTACGGAAGTTAGTGGACTTGCACCTGTTCCGCCGTCATAACCAGAAATGGTGATGAAATCGGCGTACGCTTTTGCGACACCAGAGGCGATAGTACCGACACCTGGGCCTGATACTAGCTTCACAGAAATCACCGCTTTCGGGTTAACTTGCTTCAGGTCGAAAATTAGCTGTGCTAAATCTTCAATCGAGTAAATATCGTGATGCGGTGGTGGTGAAATTAAGGTAACGCCAGGCACTGAAAAGCGAAGCTTGGCGATCAGTGGCGTTACTTTGTCGCCAGGTAGCTGACCACCTTCGCCCGGTTTTGCGCCTTGTGCCACTTTTATTTGTAGAACATCAGCGTTAACTAGGTAATGTGGAGTAACACCAAATCGGCCAGAAGCGATTTGCTTGATTCGTGAATTTTTCACTGTACCGAAACGACGTTCGTCTTCACCGCCTTCACCTGAATTTGAGAAGCCGCCAAGACGGTTCATCGCAATTGCTAGTGCTTCATGTGCTTCTGGGCTTAGAGCACCGATTGACATTGCTGCACTATCAAAACGCTTATAAAGTTCGGTATCTGCTTCTACGCTATTAATATCAATTGCTTGCGTATCATCTTTTAACGCAAGTAAGTCGCGAATTGTAGCAACAGGGCGGTTGTTAACTTCGTCAGCGTATTTCTTGTAATCATCGTAGTTGCCTGACTTAACTGCATTTTGCAGATTTTTTACGACATCAGGATTAAACGCGTGATACTCGCCGCCGTGAACATACTTAAGCAGGCCACCGTGATTTACTTTTTGGTGTGGCAAGAAAGCACGGCGAGCAAGGTTCATATTGTCTTGTTCAATTTCGGTAAAATCAGCGCCTTGAAGCCTGCTTGGAATATCAGGGAAGCAAAGCTGCATGATGTTTTGGTTGAGTCCGATAACTTCGAATAGACCTGCACAACGGTAACTCGCAATGGTAGAAATACCCATTTTAGAAAGGATTTTCAACAAGCCTTTGTTAATACCGTTGCGGTAATTTATAAGCGCTTCACGTGCGGTTAAATCAAGCTGGCCTTTATCGACCATTTGTTCGATCGTTTCGTAGGCTAGGAACGGATAAATAGCCGTAGCACCTAAACCAAGCAATACCGCAAATTGGTGAGAGTCACGAACAGATGCCGTCTCCACAATAATGTTAGAGTCACAACGAAGCTGTTGATCAACAAGGCGTTTTTGAACTGCACCAACCGCCATCGCTGCCGGAATTGGTAGTAAGCCTGGGTAAATCTGACGGTCTGATAAAACAAGGATAACCGTGTTCTTATTGCGAACTAGGTCTTCCGCTTCGTCACATAAACGTGTAACCGCCGCCTCTAACCCTTCTTCTGGATCGTAGTTAAGGGTTAAAGTATCACTGCGGTAATGCTCTTGGTCTAACTCTCGTAACTGTTTTAACCCAGTGTACATCAGTACCGGTGTTTCAAAAATAATGCGGTCAGCGTGGCCGGTTGTTTCGTTAAATACGTTGTGCTCACGACCGATACAAGTCGCTAGTGACATCACATAGCGTTCACGCAATGGATCAATTGGCGGGTTGGTTACCTGCGCAAATTGCTGGCGGAAATAGTCATAAAGCGTGCGAGGTTTGCTAGATAATACCGCCATTGGCGTGTCATCACCCATAGATCCTGTCGCTTCTTGGCCATTCTCGGCAAGCACTTTCACCACTTGGTTGATTTCTTCATAACTGTAGTTGAACAGTTTGTGGAATTGTGACATTTCCTCGTCGTTAAATACACGAGTACCAATTAAGTTAGCTTCCAAGTCATCGAAAGGCACAAGACGACGAATATTCTTATCTAACCACTCGCGATATGGGTGACGAACTTTAAGTTCGTTGTCGATGTCTTGTGAAGTGAATATCTTGCCTGTGTAGGTATCGATAGCGAGCATTTCACCCGGTCCAACACGACCTTTTTCAAGCACTTCATCCTCACCGTAATCCCATATACCAACTTCAGATGCCAGTGTGATAAAGCCATCACGGGTAATAACATAACGTGCAGGACGCAGGCCATTACGGTCTAAGTTACAGGCAACGTGACGACCATTGGTCATTACAATACCCGCAGGACCATCCCAAGGCTCCATATGCATCGAGTTAAACTCATAGAAAGCTTTTAAGTCATCGTCTAGCGTTGGGTTGTTTTGCCATGCGGGTGGCATGAGCAAACGCATGGCACGGTATAAATCCATACCACCTGCTAAGAATAATTCCAGCATGTTATCTAATGAAGAAGAGTCTGAGCCACTTTCATTGACAAAAGGTGCAGCATCTTTTAAGTCAGGTAACAACGGTGACTTAAAACGATAAGTACGAGCACGAGCCCACTGGCGGTTACCTTTAATGGTATTTATCTCACCATTATGTGCCAAGTAACGGAATGGTTGTGCTAAGTGCCATTGAGGCGATGTATTCGTTGAGAAGCGTTGGTGGAATACACAAATAGCACTTTGTAGACGAATGTCGGCCAAATCTAAATAAAAGTTTGGCAAATCGACAGGCATCATTAAGCCTTTATAGATAGTTACCGAACACGACAAGCTAGCAATGTAGAATTTTTCGTCTTCAATGCGTTTTTCCGCACGTCGGCGTGCCATATATAGACGACGTTCTAAATCTTTGTTTCGCCAGCCGGGAGGAGCATCAACAAAAATTTGCTCTATCGTAGGTAAATTACCTGATGCAATTGGCCCTAGGATAGATTTATCAGTTGGCACTTCACGCCAACCTACAATTGTTAGTGTTTCGTTAGATAGCTCTTCTTCTAAAATGCGTTTGGTTTTAGCTGCCATTTCCGCGTCAGGGTTAAGAAAAACCATACCAATGCCGTATTTACGGCCAAGCTGCCAACCCTTTTCTTCCGCTATCGAGCGAAAGAAACTGTCGGGTTTTTGCATTAATAGACCACAACCATCACCGGTTTTACCGTCAGCCGCAATGCCGCCGCGATGTTGCATACGATCGAGGGCGCTAATCGCAGTTTTAATGAGTTTATGACTTGCTTCACCGGTTTGGTGCGCAATCAAGCCAAAGCCACAATTATCTTTTTGCGAGTTAGGGTCATATAGCTGCATCTTTGTTCTCCAAGCTTTATTAGTCGCAGGTATAAGAAACCGAGAGGAATAAAATGACGTAATTACTGAATAATTATACTCGGTATCATTAAAGGCGAACCACAAACACTAACTACAAATCGAACATTCGTCAACATTTATAGAGTATTTGCTCGTAATAAAGTTTCATATAATTGTCTTTTTTCTCACCGGTTGCGCCAAAACAACGCATTTATTGCACTAGAACCTGAATGGATGGTCAATTAAAGTGCGGTAACATTAAGGTATTCTATCTAGCGTGTAATTTTATTACATTTTGCTATAGGTAGGATGGATAATGTATATAGCGAGGGTTTATGCAGCTTGAATAAGGTTTTATTCAGTTGAGGAACTTTGGGTGAAGTACAAAAAAGCCCGCATAAGCCTGTCTCTTGATCACATTTCTAGATCAAGAGACTTGGCTAGCTCATAACCTTCAAGGATGGTTTGCAGTTTAAACCATCCTTCCCATAACCGCTCCCACCCAACGCGACCATTACGTTTTGAATCATGCCAGCCAGCT
>JAKVCY010000164.1 GCA_022448425.1 Thalassotalea sp.
CTTGTGCCTTTTCGACCACAGAGGCATTAGCTGCACCCGCCAATAAAAAACATGGACAAAAGCACATTGCTAAAAAGGACTGGTTTAAACGTCTCATTTTTCGCTGCCTCTCAAATTGTGGTTGGCTACAACTTATTCGATCACAATTTCAGTATAGACAGGAAAGTAGGCAGTTGGGTATTAGCCATTTTACTAACATCGACTAAAAGATAACTTTAAAGGAATGGTGATGAGTCACACAAACAGTGACGGCTTAAGCACACGAAAAGCGAGCCGCGCTGACATGTCAGAGGGCGCTTACCTTGATACAACCTTTGAGCTAGATAGAGATGCTTCGCGCTCTTCTGTCGCTTCCTCGCTAAACCAATAGGTGCCGTTAGTATCAACACACACGCCTTCAACTTGCTTATATTGTTTTATTGGCCAAATATTTAGAAGCGCATAGTCTTGCGAGATTTGTGCGATAAAGGTAGCAAAATTACCAAAGGGATCTGATTTATAGCCTGTGATAACAAACCGGTTTTGGTGCCGGTCGAAGTCAACGCCCGTAACCACACCAGGCAGGCCATCAATCGATGTAAAAGGGCTAATAGTTTGTTCGCTCTCCCCTTCGTTCACTTTGTAAACATGAGTTATGCCCGTTCTCCAGCTTTTAGAGAACAAGAGAAGTTCATCACCATGCTTTACCATTGCCTCTGAATCAAAATCATGAGCGTATGGGATATTAATGTTAGCGTTATTACCCGCGTATTTTAGCGTAAAGGTGGTTATCTCATTTGCATTACGGCGACTTACTTTGTGAATCTCTACCTTTTCTCTATTGCCTTTGTTGTTTCCGACATCGGCTATATAAAACGACATGTCGTCAGCCGTTATAGCTTCCCAGTCTCTATTAGTAAGCGGTAAGCGCGTGCGCTCAATTATTTCACCTTGATAGTTAATGCGATAAATGACAGGCGCATTCCCGGAGTCGTTAAGCGAAAACATGCTATCGACGTCGCAAAATAAACCAGACGTTTCTGACAGTTCTTCAGGTAATTTAACAGTACTGTTCACAATCAATGAAGCAGTTGGAGTGGGATATTGAGTCGCGCATGCCGAAATTAGCAAAAGCGCTAGCGGTAAAAACGCAAGTTTAAAAATGCGGCTCAAAAAATAACTCCAGAATAAACGATAAGTACAAATAATAACAAAGCTTGAAGCATCAAACATGCATATTACAACGCTAAAGACAGTCTATTGGTCTAAACTTCTTACCCAAGCGTATATCGCTGTAAGCTTAACTTGTTCTAAAGTCTCAGTATGATAAATGATTAAGCTAATATACGATGGAACAATAACAACTTCTTAAGGACTCACTTTGTCAGACCCGCTTCTATCACTCGTTGCAGTAGGACTATTGTCCATTACCTGCCAATACTTAGCTTACAAAGTTAGGTTGCCCGCTATTCTGCCATTGTTAATTGTTGGTATCGTTGTTGGACCAGTGTTCGGTGTGCTTAATGCAGACGACCTGTTTGGCAACCTACTGTTTCCGGTTGTTTCTCTTTCCGTTGCTATTATTCTTTTTGAAGGGTCACTGACACTGAAGTTTAGCGATATTGCCGGTCATGGCAATATGGTGAGAAATCTATGCTCTATCGGTGTATTAGTCACCTGGGTGGTTGCGGCGACAGCCGCACATTATAGCCTAGACATTTCATGGCAGTTGTCCTTTTTGTTTGGTGCCATCGTTACTGTAACTGGCCCTACCGTTATTGTTCCCATGCTAAGGACAGTTAGACCAAAAACTAACCTTGCCAATATCTTACGTTGGGAGGGAATTGTTATCGATCCTATTGGTGCCCTGCTAGCGGTGCTGGTATTCGAATTTATAGTAGCGTCACAAGAAACAGCTATCACACATACGCTCATTGCCTTTGGAAAAACCGTCGGTATAGGGTCTGTATTGGGGCTTGCCTCAGGCTATCTACTGGGCTTATCTATACGCAAAGACTGGATACCTCACTATTTGCTTAACACCGCTGTGTTAACCGTTATTTTAGGTGTATTTGCTGCATCAAACTACGTAGCGCATGAATCGGGCCTTCTGGCGGTGACCATCTCTGGCATGGTGTTAGCCAATATGAAAGATGTTGATGTAGAAGACATCCTCGAATTTAAAGAAACCTTAAGCGTGTTACTTATTTCAGGCTTGTTCATACTGCTTGCCACCAGACTGAACTTACAGTCTGTCACCGATGTAGGATGGGGCTCGATTGTGGTGCTAGCCGCTATTATGTTTGTAGCCCGCCCCCTGTCGGTATTAGCTTCATCCATTGGTACTGGACTTAAACTTAATGAATTAGCGTTGCTAAGTTGGATTGCACCACGTGGTATTGTTGCTGCAGCAGTCTCAGCCCTGTTCTCTCTTAAGCTTGAAGAAATCGGCTACGAAGGAGCGGGCATTATAGTGCCTATCGTATTCATGGTGATTATCGCGACAGTTGTGGTACAGAGCCTTACATCACGTACCGTTGCATCGTTACTTAAAGTACGTGCCCCTGCCCCAACTGGCTACCTGATTTTTGGTGGCAGCAAGTTTAACCGCGCCTTGGCGTGTGAAATGCTAAATCAAAAATTAGACGTGACGATTGCAGATACCAACTGGGATGCCATTAGAGAAGCGCGCATGATGGATATACCGGTGTATTTTGGAAACCCTATGTCCGATCATGCTGCTCGACATCTCGATTTAAACACCTTTGGCACTGTATTAATAATGTCGCCCTACAAACAATTGAACCCGCTTATTGCCTATCACTTTGAATACACTATGGGTAAAGACAAAGTGTGGGCGCTTACCAATAATGAACAGTCTACGCGACCTAGTCACCAAGTTAGCGAGCAGTATGCTAAAAAGCTTACGTTATTTGATGAGGGTGTTACCTATGGCTATTTAGCGTCAGCCATTGCCCGTGAATCTGCGGTTAAAACAACTCGGCTTTCGGAAGAGTTCACCTTTGAGCAATATACTAAACAGTATGGCGAGCGCGCTACGCCACTTATTGCCATTAACGCCGAAGGTAAAAGCTACACCTTTATTAACGGAAACAGCATTCAGCCCAAAGCTGGCTGGCGTGTTATAAGCTTGATTGAGCCAGAGCCTGAACAAAATGTAGAAGGGTCAAAGTAAGAAAACCTCCTGCCTCTCGGCAGGAGGTCTCTCCCTGGAAAACACGTAACACAGTGCCCTTTTTTAAAGGTGCATATTTATTTGGATTTTACTGCCGCTACGCTGTCGTAGGCTTTATAGCAAAGAGTAGACCAAAACAATAAAAGTCTAACTTTACAATCACTTACATTAATTTACACGTTCTAGCTTTACAGGCACCTCATAGAAAACCCCTAAATAGTGCACAGTGCGCACTATTTAGGGGTTCACTTTTTAACCGTAAAACAATTAGTTAACGTATTTTCGTATGCACTGAACAGTAGACTCGAGAGCACCGCTATTTTCTTCCAGGACTTTACGACCAGCTCGTCCAGCCTTTTCTCGCTCACTCGGGTTATGGATCCATCTATCCACAATCGTAGACATTGCCTTTCCACTTTCTACTTTTATCAGCGCGCCGCACTCTTCTAAGTAACTGCAGATAACCGGATTATTATAAGTGTGAGGTCCCATCATTATCGGAATAGAAAAGCTTGCGGGCTCTAGGGCATTGTGACCCCCTCTATCAGCTATGGAGCCACCAACGAAGGCGAAAGAGGCCACTGCATAAGCATCGTTTAACTTCCCCATCTCATCGAGTAACACGACATTGGTATCTTCTGGTACAGATTGCACCTGAGAACTTCGTACGAAAGATAGTGATTTATCTTCAATAAGCTTGGCTACTGTATCGAAACGCTCGGGGTGACGCGGAACAATAATTATTTTTAAGGAAGGGCTTTTTTGCCACAACTCTTTGGCCGCTTGAAGTACCGCTTCCTCCTCAAGGTCATGAGTACTCCCAGCAACAAGTATGGGATAATCCGCTTTATTCAAACCTAAAAACGAATGGCCCGGCGCTGTAGCAGAAGCAACTTGGTCGAACTTGATGTTGTTAGTCAGCGTAAGCTTTTCATCTGGAACACCAAGCCATGCGTAATTTGTGAAGTCGCGCTGCCCCTGGGCGCAAATATGGTAAAGCTTAGCGAGCATAGGGTTAAACAACTTACCAAGCTTTTTATAACGTCTGGCAGACCTATCGGTCATACGAGCGTTAACGACCATTACAGGTATATCTCGTTTCCAGCATGCGTGAATAAGGTTAGGCCATAACTCTACCTCGGTAATTAGCACAGCTTTGGGCTGAATTCTTTTAAGCATTCCTGCCATAGCCATATGCAGATCGTAAGGTAAGTAAAAGTGATGCACATTGTTACCGAAGATCGCCCTAACACGCGCAGAGCCTGTAGGCGTAGTGGTGGTCACCGTAATTTGGCAATCGGGCTCGTCCGTCATGATGCGCTTAATCAAACAAGAAGCCGCAACCACCTCTCCCACAGAAACGCAGTGAAATAAGTATCCGTCTTTTTTAGGTGCATGTGCGACGAACCCAAAGCGTTCAAACCTTCTCCGGTTATAGTCTTTGTTTCTGGTGGTACCTCTTAGCAGCAACTGTAAAAAGGCGAAGGGAATAATGAACACCAATACCAGCGAATATCCCCATCGGCATATATCTTCAATTAGTGTGGGTTTGTAGCCGTTACGCTCGGCAGCAAACATAAATTGTCCTTAATGGTAAACATAAACGCATACATAACCGTTAATACAATGTGCGTCATTAAAGTGTCGTCAAACTGTGATGTTATTGCTAGCTAGTTAGCTTCACGTGAATTTCGAAAGCCTATTCTAATGCCTAAAGACGTACAACAAATTCTTTTCATCAGGCTTAGCGCAATTGGCGATATTGTAATGGCTTCTGGCCTACCGTCTAGCATTAAGCAAAGTTATTCCCAATACGGTAAACCTGTTGAATTAACCTGGTTAGTAGAAGCCCCCTATGCCGAATTAGTTAGCAATCACCCCTATGTCGACCACGTTATTGCGTGGCCAAAAAAAGAATGGCGCTCTCTATTAAAGGCTAAAAAATACTGGGCGCTTTTTAAAACTATTAAAGCATTTAGAAAGCAGCTCAGAGAAAAGAATTTCAAAGTGGCAATTGAAGCGCAGGGTCTGTTGAAAAGCGCGTTTTTCGCTTACATCAGTGGAGCTTCAGAGCGCATAGGTTTCAAAAGCAAGGAAAATAGCCAAAGATTGCTTACGCTCGCGCTAGATAAGCCAAGATCACAACAGATTAGCAGCGAATATCGGCATCTCGCTAAAACACTATATTCACTTTGCAGCGCTGAAAACAATGGTAGCCCAGACTATGAAATGAGCATCAGATCAAGTAGTGCTGCCATGCAGTCAGCGATAACGAAAATTAGTCACTTAGGCTTAACAGAACCCTTTATAGCCATCGCGCCTTTTACCACTCGTCCTCAAAAGCATTGGCCTTCTGAACACTGGCAAAATTTAATCCACAAGGTACGTAAACACTCTCATTCACCTATAGCCATTTTAGGAGGCCCTGGGGATGTTGCAAAAGCCGAAGCCTTAACCTTTGAATGTAATGGGGTAATTTCGCTGGCAGGAAAAATTAGCTTAGAAGAGTCTGTAAGTGTGCTATCGCTATGCGATGCGTTTGTTGGTGTAGATACTGGCCTCACCCATTTAGCTACAAGCTATAAAAAACCTACGGTTGCCATTTTTGGTTCAACAAGACCCTACACCATAACCGACAATGCGTATACCCATGTACTGTTTAAAGACATGCCTTGCGCCCCATGTAAAAGAAAACCCACGTGCAATGGACGCTTTGACTGCATGGCGCTAGTTACACCTGAACAAGTATTTAATCAGCTTAAATCATATATAAGCCACTAATATGAGCAATCAGCACTCTTTCGACATTAACGTTTTGCATATCGAATTGGGAAGGCATTTATACGGTGGTGCGAAGCAAGTGACTTATCTTATCGATGCGCTAGATAAAGACACTAGGTTTACCCAACATCTTATTTGTGCCGTGAATAGCGAAATCAGTCATTACAATTTTAACCGCTGTAAAACATTCTCTATTGGCTACAAAGGCGATACCGACCTGATGGGCTTTAAGCGTTTACTTAACGTTGTAAAGCGCATTAGGCCCGATGTGATTCACGTACATAGTAGACGCGGTGCCGATGTTTGGGGCGCACTAGCAGCAAAATTCACCGGAATATCGGCAGTATGTACCCGCCGAGTAGATAATACTGAAAGTAAATTGGCGCGCTTTAAATATCGTGAGTACGACGCTGTAATAAGCATTTCGGACGGTGTCCATAATGTAGTCTCAAAGCATTGCGATAAAGTGAAATACCAAGGAGTTATTCACTCTGCCGTTGATGAGGAAGAATACGGACAGCCTGCTGACCAGCAGTGGCTGAAGAGTAAGTTTAATATTCCACAGCACCACTTTGTTATCGCTAATTTTGCACAATATATCCCCCGCAAAGGGCAAGCCGATTTAATACTCGCTATGCGGGAGCTAACAGCGCAATTTGACAACTTAACTTGCCTTCTTTTTGGTAAGGGCTCTGAAGAAGAAAATTACAGACAGTTGATAGAAAAGCATAACCTAGAAAGTAGTGTAAAGCTGTGCGGGTTTACTCACGAAGTCGCTAACATTTTGCCTAATGTAGACGCTCTTGTTCACCCCGCCTACGCTGAAGGCCTTGGCGTTATACTTCTTCAAGCAGGGATAAGCAAATGTGCTGTTATATCAACTCCCGTTGGCGGAATACCGGAAATTATAAAACATAAGGAAACGGGTTTAATGGTGAGCCCTGGAGATATTAGTGGGCTTGTGCAAGCAATACGCTTATTGATAGCGGAACCCCAGGAAAAAATAGCATTAGGTAAAGCACTTCACCAGCATGTGAAGACACATTTCAGCATAGAGAATATGGCAAGTGAGTATACTGCACTATACCACCAGATTGTGAAAGCGTGAGCGAAAGGAAACACCACTAGTTTTAACTATGGCTCATACGCTATCGTTAAACCAGAATTTTTACTGCCTGCTCTACAATTGCCAATTTAAAAGCAAGGGAGTAATCACCTAGACCACGTTTAGTTTTTGATTGCATTACACTATTTCAAAATAAGTTTGAAAAGTGTCAACGCTATTTAGGATGGGTCACCACATAGAAAAAAAGCGCCTTATAGGCGCTTTTTTTGAATCTAAGGCAGTGCTAGGCAATCATAGCCGCTTGCAGCTTTTTCATCGCGTTCTTTTCGATCTGACGAACACGCTCTGCTGAGACTTGATACTTATCAGCCAAGTCTTGCAAAGTGATCTTGTTGTCAGCTAACCAACGCGTTTCAATTATATCTTGACTGCGTTCATCTAACGTCTTTATTGCTGAATACAGGCGCTTACTCGCCGCCGTATCCCAATCATTGTTAATTACATCTGTTTCGACATCTGAAGACTTATCTTCAAGGTATTGAACCGGTGCAAAATTGCCTGTTTCGTCTTCATCGGCAGTCAAATCAAATGCTTGGTCCTGCGAACTCATACGGGCTTCCATCTGAAGCACCTCTTTTGTGCTCACACCCAATTCGTTGGCCACCGTTTGCACTTCATCATGGGTAAACCAACCAAGACGCTTTTTGGCCTTACGCAGATTAAAGAAAAGTTTACGCTGCGCTTTTGTTGTAGCAACTTTAACTATACGCCAATTCTTTAGCACGAACTCGTGTATTTCGGCTTTGATCCAATGCACTGCGAAAGAAACTAAGCGAACCCCTACTGTAGGGTCAAAACGCTTTACCGCTTTCATCAGACCAATGTTGCCTTCTTGAATTAAATCAGCTTGTGGAAGACCATATCCTGAGTAAGACTTTGCAATGTGCACAACAAAGCGAAGGTGTGACATTACCAGCTTTCTAGCGGCCTGTAAGTCTTCGTCTTCGCGAAGGCGCACTGCCAACTCACGCTCTTCCTCAGCGCTAAGCATATCAATGCTGCTTACAGCTTGAATGTAGCCTTCGATGCTACCGCTGTGTGGCACTGACAGGGCCATTGATTGCAAATTATTGCTCATTATTCACCTCTTTAATTACGACTTCATGTTATCAAATTAACACAAGCCGCGCGAGACCAAATTAAGATGTTAGGAACCAACCAATACGTAGGTATAGTGACATTTTCCACAATATCAAGACTACAGCAAATAAAAAAAGTTCAAATTCCTACGTGGCTGTAGCATAACGCTGAAATGCCAATACCCAAAAATAATAACGTTAAAGTTTACACCAACTGTCGATTGTTGGCCTCCAACTAATCGCACAGAGATGAAGCTTAGCGCTTATCCACTCTCTATTCGTGATATAGCGTAACTTTATACCTTGCTTTTGTGACAGAAAACTGAAATATATAGATTAAATCAATCGATTTTTGCATTACATCTTTCAACTTTTAATTTTACCCTACAACGTGAAAGTTCGGCCTAGACAAAAAAGTTAAGAAGTAAAGCAAAGGAATGCGTAGCAATGAGGTCATAAATGTTTGCTTATGTCGCACGACAACCTATTTTTGATGTAAATAAGAGCGTTTATGCTTACGAATTACTCTTCAGAGCTGGTGAAGAAAACTGCTTCCCAAACATTCCTCCTGATGAAGCAACGTCCAAAATCCTGACCTCTACACACCTAAGTCTTGGCATTGATGAGATAACGGGCGATAAGAAAGCCTTCATAAACTTTCATCGTGATACATTGATGTTTCGATTTCCCACTTCACTTGATGCGTCTAAAGTCATTATTGAAATTGTGGAAACTGTAGACGTAGATGACGCACTTGTCGCCGCGTGCAAACATATTCGTGGTCTTGGCTACCCCATCGCACTTGATGATTACGACATGAACGGCAAGTGGGAGGCATTCATACCTTTTACCAGTGTTGTAAAAATTGACATAACCGAAATTCCACACGAAAAAATCCCTGCGTTGGTTGAACGATTCAAGTCTTACAAAATAAAGCTCGTCGCTGAGAAGATAGAAACGCATGCTGAATTCACTAAGTTTAAAGAGATGGGGTTCGACTTTTTCCAAGGTTACTTCTTAGCTAAACCAGAAATTGTAAGGCATAGAAAGCTAGGCCCTAGCCAGCTAACAATGTTGCAGTTGCTAAGTCTCAGTAACCAACCCAAATTGAATTATGACGAGGTCAATAAGATTATTGAGCGCGATCCTTCGTTAACCTACTTACTTTTGCGATTTATCAATAACCCAATGGTAAACAAACGCAACAAGATAACCTCACTCAAACATGCCTTGGCGTTTATGGGAGAAATAGAGGTAAAAAAATTTATTTCGCTACTCGCGCTAGCTAATTTAAGTGAGAATAAGCCAACTGAAATTATGCAAATGGCCTTAGTAAGAGCTAAGTTTTGCGAGCTTGTTTACAGTCAACTGTATGCAGATAAAGATCCTTTAACCGGTTTTCTCACCGGGCTCTTATCCTTGCTTGATGCAATGATGGAACAAAATATCGACGAGCTTGTGCGCAAAGTACCCGTTAGCGATGAAGTAAAAAATGCATTATGCGGTGTACCAAGCGCACTTCGGCACTGTTTAACGCTTTCGCAATTTTTTGAACGCGCAAAATGGACTGGTGTGCGAGCATTTGCCGTTAAATATAATGTGAAACAAAACCTGCTCCATAGTTATTACAGCGACGCTATGAAATGGGCAATGCAAGTTCATAATGCCGCGCTAGAAAGTTAAGACAAAGATGGATAAGGCTCGAAGAGCAGTAATTTTTTTAGGAAAAGTTGTTAGATTGCTTTTAGTTATCATAAACTACAATATCAGACTTAAAATCAGATACTCATTTTTGTGGTAACGGGAAGGTCCTATGTTCGCGTTTATTGCTCGCCAACCTATTTTAGATAAAAGCAAAAGCGTATTTGCTTATGAATTGCTTTTCAGAGACGGCAAATCCGGTGCATTTCCTGAACACAGTGAGCAAAAATCAAAATTTATAAACGAACACTTTCATCCTCTAGGTCTTGATGACATCAGTGGCGAAAAAGCGTCGTTTATAACTTTTTCTACCGACACGCTCGTTTCTCGTTTCCCTACATCACTCAACCCTGAATCTGTAGTGGTAGAGTTGGCAGATCCGGCCGATACAACGAGCGGGTTATTTGAAGCGTGCCAGCATATTAAACAGATGGGATTCAAACTGGCTATCGACGACCCTATGATGGTAGGTATCAAGCACAGTATTTTTCCCTTGATTGATATTGTAAAAGTTGATGTGTCAAAAACACGCTTTGAAACAATTGAAAAGCATATACCACAATATCACGATGCGAGCGTTCAGCTTGTCGCTGAACAGGTTAATACACAAGACAACTTTTCTACTTGTGTTGAGCTGGGATTTGACCTTTTTCAGGGGTACTTTTTCTCTCAACCAGAAGCCCGAATATTGCGACAGCTCCCTGCGTCCAAAATGAACATTGTCGACTTAATGGGTGAGAGTTCTAGTAGTCAGTTCGATATTAATCGCATCAGTCAAATTATTGAGCGCGATGCTACGCTAAGCTTTTTGCTGCTTAAATTTATCAACAACCCAATGATAAACAAACGCTTTAAAATCACATCATTAAAGCATGCACTCAATTACATGGGCGAAGTGGAAATAAAGAAATTTATTGCGCTTCTCAGCCTGACTAACCTCGGTGACGAAAAGCCGTTAGAAATAATTCATATGTCACTTGTGCGAGCAAAATTTTTCGATTTATTGGCGGAAAAAAGAGGGATTAAAAACAATCCTCCTATCGCTTTTTTAGTCGGCCTGTTTTCTTTACTTGAAGGTTTACTTGATCAATCAATGACGGATATTGTTAATCAGTTGCCGTTATCTGATGAAGTCAATGAGGCCTTGTTGGGAAAAAATTTGGAAATAAACAATTACATGACATTGGTTCGCGCGTTTGAAAGCGCGTTATGGATGAATGTAATCAAGCAAGCTAAATTGCTTAACACCGACCAGAAACAACTTCACATGCTCTACAACCAAGCAATCGTTTGGGGCAATGGTGTGCGAAGCGCGATATCACACCACTACCCAAAAGCGACGGCTTAACATTGCTGTCGCTAGCTGGGCTCAATTTGTCTTACATGGCGTTGCACTGAAATTAATGACCCCAACAGACCTAGTAGTATCGACAAACCCAACATGATAAGCAGCGCGCTACCAGTTAACCCCGTTATATTGAAGTCTTTTTGATACATTGCGGCAAAATTACTGATACTGGAGTCCATCCACCACAATATTAGAATAACGGCAAACCACGCTATCAGGCCACCTAACAGTCCAAACCAGAAACCGGTGTATAGGAAAGGGCGATGGATAAAAGCATCGGTTGCACCTACTAGTTTCATTACCACTATTTCATCGTATTTATTCAATATGTTTAAGCGGATCGTGTTACCAATTATGAGCACGACAGCGATAAAGAGCAGTAAGCCAATAAGTGTAACAAGGTCTTGCGCAATACTTATGACCGCATATAAGCGTTCCAACCACTCAATGTCTAGCTTGCCGATATCAACCTCTCGCTGTTGGCGAAGTCTATCAAGTAGGGTTTTAGCAGCCGTAGGTGACGCATGTTTTTCTACTGGCGTTACTAAAACCACGTCGGGTAATGGATTTTTTTCTAAGTAAGCTATGGCATCGCCCAGCCCTGACAACAGCTGAAATTCCTTTAGCGCCTCATCAGCAGGTATGTAGACTACCTTATCTATCTCTTGCCACGCATTAAGCCTGGCAACGAGCTGTTGCGAGCTAGCGGCATCAATATTAGGTTTAAGAAACAGTGAAATCTCTGACGCTTGGTCCCAACCCGCGGTAATCTTTTCTGTATTTTTTACCATTATATAGAGCGTGCTTGGTAAAGTGATGCTCAACCCAAGAACACCGATTGTCATCAGTGACGCGATGGGCTGACGCCATAACTCTCCTAAGCTTGCAAGTGCTTGCCTAACGTGACTAACGAAGAACATAAATATGAGCTGTAGAGCACCAATTTTTGCCGACATTGCGCCTCGTTTTCGGCCTTGAAATAAGATACTCATGACCACTCTCCCGTTGTTTCTGACGTACTAGAGAGGCCGTCTGTAATCATCTGCCCATTTTTCAACGTCAACGTGCGATAACGCATACGGGCAATCAATCCTAAGTCGTGCGTTGCAATTAGTACCGACACACCTGCTTGATTGAAATCTTCGAAAAGGCGAATTATTTCCATAGACAGTTTAGGATCGAGGTTTCCTGTAGGCTCATCAGCAAGTAACAGCGGCGGTTTATTAACCACTGCTCGCGCTATACCTACTCTTTGCTGCTCACCGCCCGACAACGTAATAGGTAAACTTCGCGCTTTACTGCGAAGTCCAACCATTTCCAACGCTGCCTCTACACGTTTACGCGTTTCTTTGTGCGTGTAACCCTCTATAACAAGTGGAAGAGCTACATTGTCAAATACACTTTTTTCCATCAGCAGGTGATGATTTTGGAAAATCATTCCTATATCGCGCCTGATGTAGGCGATATCTCGACGCGTGATACTGTTTAAGTCGTGGCCGTTAATAAGAACGCGCCCTACTGTTGGGCGCTCCATAATACTGATAAGTTTAAGCAGCGTACTTTTCCCGGCACCAGAGTGCCCAGTTAGAAAGGCCATTTCGCCGGGCGCAATGTGAAAGTTCACCTTGCTAAGGGCGCGTTGCCCGCCTGGATAGGTTTTGCTTACCTGCTCAAACTTTATCATTGTTTTTCCCTACCGCTTTGCTGGTTTTAGCTTTCAGGTGTGTCCATTTCGCTAAACAACGCATCTATAAATTCTTGTCCGTTGAACTGGCGTAAGTCATCGATACTTTCGCCAACACCTATATACCTTATAGGAATTTTAAACTTATCGGCAATAGAGAATATAACACCGCCTTTTGCTGTGCCGTCTAGTTTGGTAAGCGTGATACCTGTTAAGCCTACCGCTTCGTTAAACAAGTTGGCTTG
>JAKVCY010000165.1 GCA_022448425.1 Thalassotalea sp.
AACGTTCACATCACTCCAGTGCCAGAGGATCCAAGTATCCAGATCGACTTTAATTCGGTAATCGAAGATATACGAAAAGAAGGCGTGCAGTTTCCTGTTGTTGTACGTTTTCACGATATTCTGCGCTCGCAAGTGGCAGGATTAAACAAAGCGTTTAGAAGCACCATTGAGGAAGCCGAATACCAAGGTGAATATCAAGGTGTATACCCCGTTAAAGTAAACCAAATGCGCGAAGTGGTTGAAGAAATTGTTGATGCGGGCAAGCCTTTCAACTACGGGTTAGAAGCAGGCTCTAAAGCCGAGTTGCTGACTGTATTGGCGATGAATACTAATGAACAGTCGCTAACGATATTAAACGGCTACAAAGACGATGAAGTTATGCGTCTAGCACTACTTGGTAGAAAGCTAGGACGTAAGGTTGTTGTAGTTGTTGAGAAGTTCACCGAATTACTGCTATTGGTGAAAACGTCGAAAGAATTGGGCATCGAACCAATCATTGGCGTGCGCTCTAAAATGACGGTTAAAGGTCGTGGAAAATGGGAAAGCTCAGGTGGCGAACGCGCTAAATTTGGCTTAACCATTACTGAAATTATTAACGCAGCGCGCTACCTTGAAGAACAAGGCATGGCGCACTGCTTGAAGCTGCTTCACTTCCATATTGGTAGCCAATTAACCGATATTCGCGCAGTGAAAGAAGCGATTACTGAAGGTGCTCGCATTTATGCTGACCTTCACAAAATGGGCTTTGCATTAGACTATGTAGATGTAGGTGGTGGTTTAGGTATCGACTACGACGGTAGTAACTCTACGAATGAGTCATCGCGTAACTACAGCATGCAAGAATACGTTGCTGACGTTGTGTATGGCATGAAAGAAATGTGCGACCTTGAAGGCGTTCCGCATCCTCATCTTGTGAGTGAAAGTGGCCGCGCTATTACCGCACACCACAGCTGTGTTATTACCGAAATTGTTGGTGAGATTAAGTCTAATGCTGCGACTATGGATACGTCTGCGAAAGAGGGCGAGCATATTTTCTTGAAAAATATGCGTGAGCTTGCCGACACGTTCGACGAGCAAACCAACATGCACGAAATTTATAACGATGCATCGCAGTATAAAGAGCAAGCGTTAGACGCTTTTAAGCTTCGCGTGTTGCCTCTTGAAGAGCTAGGTAAAATTGAAACGCTTTATTGGCAAATCATGGAGCGTTTGCAAAAGTGGTATCGCAACGAAGAGTACGTGCCTGAAGAGCTTCAGGAGCTTGATTACAGCTTATCTTCGCAGTACTTGTGTAACTTCTCTATTTTCCAATCGGCGGCAGATACGTGGGCTATCGACCAGCTTCTTCCGGTTGTGCCGCTAACGCGCATGAACGAAGAGCCTACGGTAAATTGCTCGCTTGTTGACATTACTTGTGACAGTGACGGCAAAATTGACCAGTTCACTATTGGTCGTGAAATTACTGACGTGCTGCCTATGCACCCGCTTAAGAAAGACGAGCCATACTACGTTGGCTTATTCTTAACGGGCGCATATCAAGACGTGATGGGTGATATGCACAACTTGTTTGGTCGATTAAACGAAGTGCATATTTACAGCTATGACGACGACCCAGAAGATTTCTACATTGAAGAAGTTGTTAAGGGGTCATCGGTAGAAGACGTACTTAACGTAATGCAGTATAACCCGCGTGCTATGGCATCAGACGTAAAACGTTTGATTGATAAGCAAGTTTGGGACGGAAAGCTAAATCCTCGCGAGGGTGTACGCTGGACAGACTTTTATGAAAAGTGTCTTAACGGGTACACCTACTTAAAGCAAAATTGATTGATTAAGTCGGCAAACTCACTGTTTGCCGACGCTCTCGAAATAGCGTTTCCAAAGCTGCGCTGTGGTGTTATTAATCATGTTTGATTCGGCGTTCATAAGCATTACATAGCCCACCTTATGCTCTGGCGAAAAGGCTACATCAGCACGGTACCCCTTTACCCAGCCTCCGTGATAATTCAGCTTAACGCCATCAATATCGTAAATGCGCCAACCTAGTCCGTAAGAGGCATCGTCAATCATGCCTCGCCAGCCTCTACGATAGATTTCACGCTTTGTTTTCACTCGCTCGGTGGTAACAAATTCAATCATTTCCGGTGATACGATGGTAGGAAACTCGCCCAACAACGCTTGAAGATAAACCGTCATGTCGCTAATGCTTGCATTAACGCCGGCGGCTGGGGCGAAGCGATAATAATTGCTTTCAACCTTGCCCTCGCGCCACTTATTACGTGCAATTGCAATATGGGGCTGCGCCCACGACGCCGATGCTAGCAACTCACCTTTACCCACACTGGCCGTTTTCATGCCAAGCGGTGCAAAAAGTTGGCTGTGAAGCTGCGCTGAGTACGAGGTGTTGTGGTTGCTAAAGTAGTATTCCAGCGCCCCAAAGAGTGCGTTTTGATAGGTATAACATTCACCGGGGCTACAAAGAGGTTCAAGTTCACCTAGCGAAGTTAATACGCGCTCTAGAGAATAGTCTGCCTCAATAAGGTTGTCGTAAGCGTTTGGCATAAAGCCGCTTGATTGCCCAACAATATGCTGAAGCTGAAGGTTTTGCATACCCTTACCGGTAAATGGAATAGTCGGCAGTAACGTTGTAATAGGGGTTTGCCAAGACAATTGGTTTTGTTCTACCAATTTTGCAGAAAGAATAGAGGTGAAGGTTTTAGACACAGAAGCTAAACGGAAAACCGTGTCTTTGGTAATGCTGCTTCCATTTCGTTTACGCGTTTTACCGTACACATAAACGCGAGGCGCCTTTCCCTGCTCGTAGAACACAAAGGCGTAACCGGGAACATTGTATTTGGTGGCTTCTTTTTTTACATAGCCAGCATAGTCGTCAAGCCAATCTGCTGAGGTGTGCGAGGTAAACAACAAGCACAATAGTGCTATGCACATAAACGGTAAGCGCCACTTCAATATGCGCATGTAATTCAGCATAGGTTTAGCTCGTTAACCTCGGTGTTGTATGAATAAAAAATATAGGCGCGTTGGATTTTTGTTTGCAATCTCTTTATTTGCAATATTATGCGGATAGCGCGCTCAATGATCAAATGTGCTTCAAATTGAATACTTTGCTAGCACACTGAAAACTTAAGTTGCAACGCATAATAGCGAGTTCTGATTTTGTCGCACGTTGCTGATTAAAGCGCGTTACACTTGTTTGCACATTAGAGAGTGACAAGGCCAGTGGCGCTGAACTAATGTTCGTTAGAGTATTTTGAATACTATTGACCTCGTAAGCTATGGCGCTTGAAAGCTATTGATCTCCAAAACAAGGGTGCAAGACAATACTAATGCAAGAAAATAGCCTCGCAATCACTAAAGTTAACCAAGGTGTTTATGCTAAAGCGCGCTTGAGTCGAGACCCTAGGTTTGACGGTCAATTTTTTGTGGCGGTAAAAACCACAGGTATCTTTTGCCGACCTATTTGCCCTGC
>JAKVCY010000166.1 GCA_022448425.1 Thalassotalea sp.
TGTGCTTCAGTGACATCAAGGTCACAAACTGACTCATAATTTTTCTTGTTTATTTCTTCCAATGAAATTTGCATGTTCATCCTGAATTCTAACACCCGCATAACGGGCAAAAATACGTAGGCTATAATAACGAGCGAAGTGAGGGAGCCTACGTGTTTTTGTCTCCAGCGAGCGCAGCGAGTGTTAATGCGTTTGTTAGCTGCCTGTGCGTTCTAAAGACTGCGATTGCTCAAGTCTTTCAGCCAACCAAACCTTGATTATAGATTGGCGAGTGACGCCAACACGACCAGCTTCTCTGTCTAGGGAATCAATCATCCATTCTGGAATGTCTACGTTAATCCTTTTTTGTTTTTGCATGGGACGTTTGGCTTTAGACAAATCTAAGTGTTGAAGAACTTCATCTCCATTCTCGAATTTATCTTCAAAGTTTTTAGCTTTCATAAATTGCCACCTCTGATTTTCTGGCGCGTCTTACAGAAATAATTCGAATATTTTTATTCCTGTGAGTAATCACTGCTGTCCAGTGTTTGGCACCGATAAGACCAATAACGATATATCTAGGTTCATCTTCTGTTTTTGCCGGGATCTCCAAAAGCATTGGGTCATTCCAAAGCTTTTGGGCTTCTACAAAGTCGATTCCATGTTTACTTAAATTAGAATCACTTTTAGTTTGGTCAAATTCGAAATTCTGCATGAGTAAAAATTATACCTTTTTGACTCAGACTGCAAGAGGTAAATTTGTGGGGCAGCTAACTTTTAAATAAGGGGCGCAGGCACGTAGGCTAAAATGCGAAGCAGCCCACGTGAATGCGTCCCAGCCTGCGCCAGCAGGCGACTTAATTTTTTTGTTATACACAAACCGTTTCTTAACTGCCAGCATGTTGAAGAAAATAGGGTAAAAGTACTGAATAAAACAACCAACGTTTTTAGCTCTTACTTGCTGCCAAAGAAGAGAGCTGGTTGAGTTGAAAAGCGGTGTTTTCAAGCTTCCTTCGATGCTGACCGAAAACAAAAACGAACCCCCAAAGCCGTTGTAAAAAAGCACTGAACTTCGGCCTGACTTTTACTAAAAAATGGGTGGTGTATAACACCCACATAAGGGGCAGTAGTGCATGGGCAAAAATCCGAGCGAAGCGACAGAGCCCACGTGTTACTGTCCCAGCGAGCCTACGAGCGGCTTAATGGGATTGTTAGGTACGGTCTACTGACTAAAATAGGTATCTCCTCGCTCTACGGAGGTATTAGACTTCTCGTCACTAATTAGGACTTCTGGGTCAGCGGTTGCAAGAACAAACACCGTCTGATCTTCTGTCCAGATATAATACCCCAAAATTTCATCAGGCCCAGTTTGATCAACAATACTGTCTGACTGCACATACTTTTGATATTCGAGGCCATTGCACTTTCTTACAGGGCCGAATTCATGGGTTATATCTAATTTTTCTGTAGGTGAAGAGTAAGACTCATCAATAATATGGAACGAAACCACTTCGTTAAAGATGACTCGTAGACTTCGACTCGTTTCCAAAACTTTAACAGGGAAATAAGGCCCGATCGGAGTATCAGTATCAGACAACACCATTTCTCGCTTATTTGACTTAACACCCTCAACCAGTTTAATGCTAAGCACACTAGGGTGATGGAACTCTGCCTTCTCGAAAAACCATGTGTCTACCTTCGGAATATTCATAAGTACCTAACTTTTAAATAAGGGGCGCAGGCACGTAGGCTAAAATGCGAAGCAGCCCACGTGTATGCGTCCCAGCGAACGAAGTGAGTGACTGAATTTGTTTGTTATGTGCGTAATATAATAGACCTTGTTTCAATTACTAGTACCCATAACGTTCAGGTTCGTTAGGTATTGAGTTAATAGTTTCAATGGCCGAAGAATAAGTCAATCCGCACTGTCCAAGAATTTTTATAGCTAACTTAATATCGTTAGATTTAATTGCTTTATCAAAAGCATCAAATGCCTTTAATGCGAATAAGCGTTCATTTACTGTCATTCCTTTCAGATCTGCCATTCTCAATTAACCTACCAGCTTATAACAACATACTTAGAGGCTCGAAAACGCAGGCTTTGATACGGTGCGAAGCGAACGGAGCCTACGTGTTATTGCTCCCGCGGTTTGCACAGCAAAAGGCGTGTTACGCGTTTTGTCATGCGTTTCCATATTTACTCAAAATATCCTTGCATGCAATTTCCACTTGCTTTGAATAGTTTTTGATTATTCGAGCTAATTCTAAGTCCGATTTCTTTAAAAAATCATTTGAACATAGCTCTCTTACTCTTTTTAAAGGTAGATGGTCTGTTTCTGTCTCAATGACATTGAAAATATGAAATTCAGTTTGCCAACTATCTTGGTGTATCTCATTCCCGATATAAAAGAGGTTGACGACATTATCAAGGTAATCATCATTGCTGGACAGGAGAGCCTTTGCAAGCTTACAAGCCTCTCTTTTTTCTTTTTCGAATCTCATAGTTTCCCGGACGTATAACCTTTTAAATGAGGGGCTAAAACACGTAGGGCATAATAGCGAAGCGGCCCTGCGTGTTAGCGTCCCAGTGACCAGCGAGTGACTTTATTTTTTTGTTAGGTGACATGCTTAATACTACCTTGAATTAACATTACGAATACACCCAACGAAAAGTAAATAATTGGGAGTAAATCCCAGTAGCCGTAATTGCCATGTTTTTTGAATCTACAGAGCGATTGCCAAACTGAAAGTGTAAATACCAATAAATACGATGCTGCAATGGTGACTATTTTAATGCTAGAAACTGTCGGATTACTAGTGAAGTCTGCTCCGAATGCGAGGAACATTAGGCTTATAAACAAGGTTAGAGGCAGCAGGATAATGCCCCCGATTAATAAACTAAAATTCCTTGTCAGCCATGTGATCACTGTGGCACCTTACGGCCCGCATAACGGGCAAATATACGTAGGCTAAAATACCGAGC
>JAKVCY010000167.1 GCA_022448425.1 Thalassotalea sp.
AAAAGCAGAAATAGCTTAGGCTATCGAGAGCTTAGAAAGAAGTTACGCAGTGAGGGCTTTCACGTCAGTGATTATGGCGTTCAAAAGTTAATGGCAAATCTTGGTTTAGTCGTTACTCAACGGGTTGCATACAAGATAACAACCAAACCCAAACATAGTGATGCGGTTGCTGATAATTTAATGAATCAGAACTTTAATCCTGTTTCGCCAAATCAGATGTGGGCTGGTGATGTGACTTACCTAAGAACTGGCGAAGGTTGGATGTATCTGGCTATCGCCATGGACTTATATTCACGTCGTATTGTTGGTTGGCATATTGATAAAAGCATGACGACTGATTTAGTTGGCAAGGCGATGATGAAAGCCTATAACTTACGTCAGCCATCAAAAAGCTTGGTGTTTCACAGTGATAGGTTCACAGAACACCAGTAAACAATATCGACAATTACTATGGAGTTATGGCGTCAGAGCTAGTATGGGCGATGTCGGTGCGTGTTGGAATGCGGTTGTTGAACGATTCTTCGGCAGCTTAAAACATGATTGGCTGTTGAAAGTGCCACAGCCAACTCGTGAGCATATGAGAAATGATGTGATGGCGTATATGGGCTATTACAACTTAGAAAGGCTTCATACGGCTAATGGTGATCTGTCGCCGGTAGAGTATGAACAAAATTCCTTAAGAAAAGTGTCCTGATTTAGTTGTGCAGAACACATCATATTGAGCGGCAATATTTTGCTACTTAACTTCTGCAGTTTTGCCGGCAAAACTGATGTTAACTTGGTCTTGTGTTGTGGAAATTTTTTCTGACGTTTTTCCAAAATCAGTTTTTGCTGATTGTTATATATGTTCTCAATTGCATGTTAAATCCTTTAAAAAAGTTATTTTACTCATGAAAGCGATTTTTTTGCCAGAATTTTCTGCCTTTACCACAAGAACACTGCCAAGTCACAATATGCCACAATTTAAGCCCTATCAATGAAAAAATAAGAATCGATAGAATTAAAATGCCCCCTTTACATTATATCAAAATATAACGAATTATTCTATAAGCTCGTTAAATGACTAAAGCACGGTTGTACTGTGACCAATTCCTAATTTTCTTCTTCATTTCACATCATAGGTTAAGGCATTTAATGATCTGAACGCACCAAACCAAAGAAGTTCAATTATTTAGGAAACAACGCCCCGCATCACTATAATGCTAGCCTAGCACCAAATGAGTCTGAAGTAAGATATAAAGATTCTAAAACTGTGGCCAAAATTAGTTGACCATTACATTCCGTAGCTTGTTCGATGGGTAAAACGAATTCAGCGGGAACACGCCCTGATTTATTCAACCAAAACCAGACGTTTTGCTGTTTTGAGTTGATGGCTCGTGCTAATGCTGATTGCCCGCCTACCAAGTCAATGGCACGGCGGAGATGTTTTTGTGTCGTGTTGAACACTTCCATACCGTCTCCTGTTACAATAATAACTGTTACAAGATTGAATGTTACAGTTTAAATTGTTGAAAGGCTACAGTTTTATTTGTAGAGTACGGGCTTATGAAAACTTTATCCGAACGACTAAACCATGCCTTGCAGCTTACTGGGGTGACTCAGTCTGAGTTGGCTCGTCGCATTGGTATCAAACAGCAGTCGATCAGCCAGATTTGCTCTGGTAAATCGGCTAGGTCTCG
>JAKVCY010000168.1 GCA_022448425.1 Thalassotalea sp.
GTGGCGTTGAAATCACCGTTATCACCTGCAAGACCTCCACTTACTCCAATTGAAGCTGGCAAGTGCTCAGAAAGGCCATTTATTAAAGCCGAGCCATTTACACCTAGCCCCGGCGAAAGTAAGTAAATACCTTTTAATTCAGCTTTTTCAATGCTGCTAGATAATGCAACGCCAGTTTCAAACGATGTGCACATATCATCAATGCGTTGGGTGTAAATTTTTACTTTTGCGTTGGTTTCAAAGCGAATAGCAACTAATGAAATACTATTGTTCGATACCTGCTTATTAACTATTTCACCCGCGGTGCTACAACCAATAAAGTTGATATTGAGCGCTTTGAGCACACTGTACAAGTCATCATTCTCAAAAAAAGAAGGCGCTGCATAAATGATAAGAAGAGAAGGCGCAAATTCAACAAATGACGATTGCTGTGCGACTAACTCATCAACATGATTGAACGAATACGATTTCGACTGCATACGGGAATGAAATTGAATATGAATGACTTAAGTTATAGACACAAGTGTGACGTTATACAACAAAACGTCACTTATTCTTTCGTATTAATGAACTGATTTATAAAGTAAAAAGCAGCCATTCGGCTGCTTTTATTAGACTATGCTGAGCGCAATTCTCGGCGCAAAATTTTGCCGACAGTGGATTTTGGTAGCTCATCTAATATCGTGATAGATTTTGGTACTTTGTAGTTGGTTAGATGTGTCTTACAAAATGCGATAATGTCATCATGATTTACAGTCTGGCTGACTGTGATAAAAGCACACACTCGCTCACCGGTTTTGTCATCGGGTTTACCGACAACTGCAGCTTCCATTACATCTGGATGAGACGTTAAAATATCTTCAATTTCATTTGGATAGACATTAAACCCAGACACAATAATCATATCTTTTAAGCGGTCAACAATCTTGATTGCACCCGATTCGGTTCGTATACCAATATCACCTGTTTTGAAGAACCCATCTTCTGTCATTACTTTAGCGGTTTCATCATCACGCTGCCAATAGCCCATCATTACCTGTGGGCCACGCACTGCAATTTGTCCTGATTCACCATCGGCAACCGGTTTGTCGTAAGTGTCTAGTAATGCCACTTCAGTATCTAAAAGCTCATGGCCTACAGTACCAATCTCTTCTTTACCTGGAATATTGAACGACACTACTGGCGCAGTCTCTGACAAACCATAGCCTTCAGTAATCATATTGCCTGTCACATCTTTCCAGATTGAAACAGCTGCTTGAGTTAAGGCTGTACCACCAGACATAGTCAGATGGAGCCTTGAAAAATCAAGTTTGGCAAACTCTGGGTGACGACCAAGGCCGACGAACAGAGTATTGATACCCATAAAGGCGGAGATACGATGTGGTTTGAGCGTCTGGATAAAACCGTCTATATCTCGAGGGTTGGGGATTAAAATAATTTGGCTGCCTTTTGCAAAAAGTGCCATCATGCCAACAGTGAACGCGTATATATGATAAAGCGGCAAAGGGCACACAAGTACTTCCTCGCCATCCTTAAAACCATCGCCTATGCGTTCAAGCATTTGAATGCAGTTGCTCAATACATTATTGTGACTAAGCGCTGCGCCCTTCGAGACACCGGTTGTTCCGCCAGTGTACTGTAGCATTGCAAGGTCGCCCAAACTGGTATTCTCGCGCTCAAAACTCGGTGCATCTGCCCCTATGTGAATTGCTGCTGTCATTGATATTGTGCCAGCAATATCGGGTGCTGTTTTAGCATCGAGCAGCTCTGTAGCTGATGTTGTAATAACAGTGGTAATGTTGGTGTCGGCTTTAATGTTATCAAACTTAGGGAGCAGGTCGCTCAAAATAACCAAGGCCTGGGCGTTGCTATCAGTAAACTGATGCTTCATCTCACGTTCGGTGTAGAGTGGATTTGTATTAACCACAACCAATCCAGCGCGCAGTGCCGCATAAACCGCAATAGGATTTTGAATAAGGTTAGGCAGTTGAATGGCAACTTTTGTTCCCGCTTTAAGCTTAGCTTCATGCACAAAATAGCGGGCGAGGGCAGCGGATTTCTCGTCTATCTCTTTAAATGTTAACGTTTGGCCCAGTGCTGTGTACGCAGGTTTGTCTGCAAATTTCTCTAAAACGCTTTCGATATAATCGGCTAAACAAGAGACATTGTCGGGATACGCTATCATTGTGCAATTTTCCTAAACATTGATTGATATCGTATAACATTAGCAAAGTTAACTTTCTATTTACATGCTTGTTACCTTATAGATTGTCATAATAAATTTTAATGGTACGTTCGCTATCTTATTATCTCAGTTTGCCGAAAAGTGCACCGCCAACAAACCCAGAAGCACATTGCGCAAATATGCCCATTGTGGTTCTTGCGCCAGCAATTAAGGTTACATCTAAGATAGGTTGCATAGCTGCTAACATCACCATGAATGCAGCTGCGCCAGAAAGAGCAAATACCAGTATTGAGAGCGAGGTTGCTGTTGGTTGTCTTAAAAATACAAACCGAGCGAAGATGAACGCAATAAGAAGTGCAGCAGCAATAATGACGCCGTAAGTAGGTAATAATCCCGTGATATCTTGAAAGATCATCGAAAACGCAGACGCCGTGTTGATATCAATATCAATTGCTATCAGCCCATAAAGGACAAAACAGGAATGAAAAACACTGGCGAGTAAAAATGCGACCAGCCAAGCTGATAAGAAAGGCAGTATGAGTTTAATAAAGCGATTTGTGAGGCTCGGCATATTTTTACCTAAACATGGTGCGTTGTTTTTGGTATACCATAAATAACGCATTAATGAGTACACCTAATGAAACTGAGTTTTCTAACAGCGGGCTTAGCCATAACAATGGGATGCCTGCATTTATCACCCCATACTACTGCACAGGCATTCGCTCAGACTAGCGCCATCAACGAATTAGAAAATACAGAAGGTGTAATTCATTCGTACTCCCTAGAAGAATATGCTTCTGAACTCCATTTTCCTAAATCGATGGAAATATTGCCCAATGACACCCTGCTCATTGCCGAGCGAGATGGATTTGTCACTGTTATTACTGAAGACAAAAGTCGCTCACGCTTCTCGTTGGCGTTGCCTGAGCTTTATACACAGGGGCAGGGTGGGTTACTCGATTTACTTGTTATCGAGAGCGAAACCTCTAGCGGTGACAGCGCAAATAACGTCAGCGTGTTGGTGTCTTACTCTAAAGGTTCTGATGACAGCAATAGGCTTGCAGTCGTCAAAACAACCTTGTCGCTAGAACAAGGCTTTGGCGATATCCACAACGTATATGAAGTGAATGAATCGAAAGATACGCCAGTACATTACGGTGGCAAATTACTAGCACTACAAAGCGGTGGTTTTCTCGTTACAACAGGCGATGGTTTTGACTATCGAGAAAAGGCGCAGGTACAGAATTCTCATCTAGGGAAGGTGATAGGGTTTACTATTGATGGCGCGCCTTTACCAAACGCACCGTTTAAAAACTCACCCTACATTTACACCCTAGGTCACAGAAACCCGCAAGGGTTGGTGTATGGCGCTGATGGTGAAATCTACCAACATGAGCATGGTCCGGATGGTGGCGACGAGCTTAATCGTATTGAGGTTGGCGTGAACTATGGTTGGCCTGTAGTCACATTAGGTAAAGATTATTCAGGGGCAAACATCTCACCTTTTACCCATTACAAAGGCATGCAGGACCCACTCGTAAATTGGACGCCATCTATAGCACCTTCATCGATGACACTCTACTCGCAGACGGCGTTCCCCACACTTCAAAACACCTTACTTGTAACCTCGCTAAAAGCAAAGCAGTTATTTGCCATCATCACGCAGACCGATAAATTTGAGGTGCACCCGGTACTCAATTCACATAGTGCAAGTAACTCGCTTTATGAAAGATTACGCGATGTCGTTGTTGATAGTGAGGGCAATATCCTAGTATTAACTGACGGGGAAAATAGCAAAGTAATGCGAATATCTCCTCGATAAAGCACCTAAAGAACACTATTGCTGTGTGTTATTTGAACTGGTAGTACCATAAGTGTGAAAAATGTCTGTCATAAGTGCAACACTATCATTTATTCAGATAGTGGGTGTGTATGGCACGCAATGTAAATGGTGTGGGCCTTAATTTTTATTGCAAGTTAATGAAATGAAAGCGTTATTTTTTTATTTAATTCCGCGCTTAACGGCGTGAGTAGAGGTTGAAAAGGTACAAAGTCAATAAAAACTGACAGTGAAAAGTACTCATTCCATTTCACTTCAAACATTACGTGCAGCGAGAAAATCAGTTAAAATATAGCCCACTTTTATATGCGTATAGCTAAGACCGACTTAACACTACGCCCAAGTAAAACTAAGACTGAGAGAACACTATGAGTTTGTATTCAGAATATCTGGCAGAGATCGAGACCCGTAAAACGGAACTAGGTCTTAACCCT
This sequence comes from Thalassotalea sp., assembly GCA_022448425.1. Taxonomy (GTDB): domain Bacteria; phylum Pseudomonadota; class Gammaproteobacteria; order Enterobacterales; family Alteromonadaceae; genus Thalassotalea_F. Next base: position 4,460 of record JAKVCY010000168.1, read on the forward strand.
AAGCCAATCGACAGTGCAGACCTGCTGTCTGAAATTATTGCTCAAATCAAAGATACAACGAACGAGCACCGCGAAGACTCTCTAAAATTCTTTATCTATAACACCTTGCCAGGTACAACACCTGCTGCAGGTGTTAAAGCGCAATTCCTTAAGGAAATTGTACTTGGCGAAGAAAAAGTAGAAGAAATTACACCTGAATTTGCACTAGAGCTACTTTCACACATGAAAGGTGGCCCGTCTGTAGAAGTGCTTATCGACTTAGCACTTTCTGATGACGAAGCGGTTGCTAAGCCAGCAGCAGAAGTACTTAAAACGCAAGTTTATCTGTACGAAGCTGACACAGAGCGCCTAGAAACTGCATTTAAAGCAGGCAACGCCATTGCTAAAGACGTACTAGAAAGCTACGCAAAAGCAGAATTCTTCACAAAGCTTCCTGAAGTACCAGAGAAGATTGAAGTAGTAACTTACATCGCTGCTGAAGGTGATATCTCAACTGACCTTCTTTCTCCAGGTAACCAAGCACACTCTCGTGCAGACCGCGAACTTCACGGTCAGTGCATGATTTCTCCTGAAGCACAGCAAGAAATTGTTGAGCTAGGTAAAAAGCACCCTAACGCTAAAGTTATGCTTATTGCTGAAAAAGGCACAATGGGTGTAGGTTCATCACGTATGTCTGGTGTGAATAACGTTGCACTATGGGCTGGTGAACCAACAAGTCCGTACATTCCATTCGTAAACAAAGCGCCAATTGTTGCAGGTACTAACGGTATTGCTCCAATTTTCCTTACTACGGTTGACGTAACTGGTGGTATTGGTCTTGACCTTAAAAACTGGGTTAAGAAAACGGACGAAAACGGCGAAATTGTTCGCGATGCAAATGGTGACCCAGTACTAGAAGAAGCATACTCTGTAGCAACAGGCACTGTGTTAACAATTGATACTAAAGCGAAGAAGCTTTACAACGGTACAGAAGAGCTAGTTGACGTATCTGCTTCATTTACTCCTCAAAAAATGGAGTTCATGAAAGCGGGCGGCTCTTACGCTGTGGTATTCGGTAAGCAGCTTCAGTCTTTCGCAGCGCGTACATTAGGCGTTAAAGCGCCAGCCGTTTACGCACCTTCAAAAGAAGTATCACACGAAGGTCAAGGCCTTACTGCTGTTGAGAAAATCTTTAACCGCAATGCGGTTGGTGTAAGTTCAGATGCACCGCTTCACGCAGGTTCTGACGTTCGTGTTAAGGTAAACATTGTAGGTTCTCAGGACACTACAGGCCCAATGACCTGCCAAGAGCTAGAGTCAATGGCGGCATCAACAATATCTCCACTTGTTGACGGTGCTTACCAGTCTGGTTGTCACACTGCATCAGTATGGGACAAGAAAGCACAGGCTAACATTCCAAAGCTTATGTCTTTTATGAACAACTTTGGCGTAATCACAGCGCGTGACCCTAAAGGTGTTTACCACTCAATGACTGACGTTATCCACAAAGTGCTTAACGACATCACGGTAGACGACCGTGCAATCATTATTGGTGGCGACTCGCATACACGTATGTCTAAAGGTGTCGCGTTCGGTGCTGACTCAGGTACAGTTGCTCTAGCACTTGCCACAGGTGAAGCGGCAATGCCAATTCCAGAGTCTGTGAAAGTGACCTTTAAAGGCAGCATGAAAGAACACATGGACTTCCGTGATGTGGTTCACGCTACTCAAGCACAAATGCTTAAGCAGTTCTCTGGCGAGAACGTATTCCAAGGCCGTGTTATCGAAGTACAAATTGGTACATTGCTAGCCGACCAAGCGTTTACCTTTACCGACTGGTCTGCGGAAATGAAAGCGAAAGCGTCTATCTGTATCTCTAACGATGAGACTATGATTGCGTCACTTGAGCTTGCTAAGAGCCGTATCCAAATTATGATCGACAAGGGCATGGA
>JAKVCY010000169.1 GCA_022448425.1 Thalassotalea sp.
TTTTGAGGATAATCCAGCGCGGATCTCATCGTGGAGCGGGTTGCGTGAGCGCCTAATCAGACTCCGAATACATTAGCGCATAACCAACCCCGTTATCGAAATTGATTATTGCAACAACGAGGCGGACCATACATTTTTGTGCCTGAATTACAGCAAATCGCCACGCAAGCGTGTCGACCGAGTGTCGGTCCATCGCACGGCGACCAGTCTCTTATTAATAAAGCTCCTCAAATCGATTTAGACGAATCATGCACGTGCGAGAGTTCGTAGTATGCAACTTAATTTATGGCTTGTGATTTAAATTCTACAGTAAATCTTTGAAGCATTTCTTCTCTTTAAAACGGATAGGTATCAAGCAGTTAAATACCTAGAAAATCCAGATTGGATCAATGCATGATAGCAAGTAACCAAAAGTAAACTAATTGAAATAGTTTTACAGGTAACTAAAATATACCACTAAGACTTTAAACTATATATTTATATTGTCTACTGTCTTTCACACTGATTAGAAGATTGAAAAAGACTTGAGCTTATATGACTAGTGTAGTTTAGGCGTTACTCACCTAATGACGATTCACTAATTAAAGTTATTTTATCCGACAACATTACCATAACTCATTTCATTGTTTTGGTAGGCTTTTCTCGCGAAGAATGCCCCTCGGTTCATTAAGGTGGAAAGTACCGCCTTTAGGCTCGCTCATAAGGTCTTCTAAGGTAGAAATAGTAATTTCTGCATATTCTGAATTAATGCATTTATACCTAGATTTAATGAGTTGTCCGTGAAGGGGAAGAGTCAATGCCAACGCGTAAATTAATAGCAATTAGTGTGGTTATTGCAGTAGCTGTGATTGGCTTTGCTATAAAAACCATGACAAATTCAGACACCCTACTGATTCAAGGAGAAGTCGAGGCAACTAGGATAGATCTCACTCCCCGCGTTTCTGGAAGAGTCTCCGAAGTGCTTGTTGATTTTGGTGACAAAGTTGAAAAAGCTCAAGTTGTGGTACGCCTAGAAAGCCCACAGCTTTCCTCTGCTCTCTCAGCTGCGAAAGCGGCATTAAGCGTCGCAGAAGCTAATAGAGATTTAACTTATTCAACTCGCCCCGAGACGATAGCTGCAAGAAAGGCTCAATTGGAAAAGGCCAATACAGATGTAGTGCTTGCCCAAAAAGTTTACGACCGAGTTGCCAACCTGCGTGATTCAGCAATTACCTCTGCTCAAAATCTTGATGAAGCATCTAATTCACTCGACTCAGCTTTAAAGACTAAAGAAGCTGCTGAGGCCAACTTATTGCTAGCCGAGAATGGAAGTAGTGAAGAACAAAAAGCCGTAGCACAAGCTCAAGTTGAGCAAGCAATAGCTACGGTGAAACAAATGGAAGCAGATATTGCTGAATTAACAGTTGTATCGCCAATTGATGGTGAAGTAACTGCTCGTATGGCTGAATTGGGGAAAAATTTCTCAGCAGGATCGCCACTCATTTCAGTAGTCGACATTAATAATGCCTGGTTTACATTCCATATTAGAGAAGATTATTTAAGTGGTTTGAAGGTTAACGACCAGTTGAATGTTCGGGTTCCAGCATTGAGGGATAAAACATTTAAAGCAAAAGTTACAGCTATTAATGCACTTGGTAGTTATGCAAATTGGCGAGCAACCAAAGCTACTGGTGATTTCGACTTAAGAACGTTTTCAATTCGACTAACGCCTTTAGAACGCGATCCTCAGCTAAGACCCGGAATGAGTGCATTGATCAACTTAGAACGGGACTAAGCTATGTTTGGTCACCTCGAACCGGGTTTCTGGCGCATTTTTCGTCGTGAACTTCGCCAAATAAAGAAGCGACCAAGATTGGCGTTCATGTTGCTGCCCTACCCTCTTTTATTGTTCGCGCTGCTGTGCTCGATTTTTTATGAGGGTTTGCCAACAGCTCTCCCAGTAGCGATTGTTGATCAAGACGATAGCAATGTTTCAAGACAAATATCTAGGATGGTTGATGAGACCCCTGAACTGGAGATAGTTGCTCGTTTATCAAATTTAACCGAGGCTAAAAGGGCAATATCTAAAGGACAAGTCTATGGCGTTGTTCTCATTCCCAATCATACAGAGCGCGATTTACTCTCTGGGCAACGACCAGAAATTGTTACATTTTACAACAATCAAGTGCTTACTATAGGCGGCATTGTTTCACGCGCTGCAAATGCTGCTGTTGGTGCATTTTCGGTAGGTGTTTCAATTCAAGTTCGCAAGTCTAAAGGGCAAATTGCTTACGAAGCTATGGCAGCGAAAAACACAATTCCATTGCAGCGCAGTCCTCTGTTCAACCCTGCACTTGACTATACCCAGTTTCTTTTATCTGCTGTTATGCCAGCAGTATTGCAAATCTTTATTTGTGCCAGTGCTGTAATGGCATTTGCTCGTGATCGTCATAGCAAGGGAAACATGTCGAGATTGGTGCGCTTAGGGCAAACTCCAATTAAGTCAATGCTAGGAAAGCTCGCGCCATATGCACTAGCTTACTTAACAACATTGCTTTTAGCCGATTCAATTTTATTTGTACTTTTTGAAATTCCTTTTAAAGGTAGTTTACTTTTGCATCTGGGATACACTGTGCTGTTTGTATTTTCTTGCTTATCACTAGGTACCTTTTTAGCACTTTTAGCTAAAGACACGCTTGGTAGCCTTGGACTGGTAGGAATTCTGACGGCACCGGCTTTTGCATTTGCCGGAATTAGTTTTCCAAGAATGATGATGAACGACTTTTCTTTTGTATGGGGAGGCGCCATTCCTCTCACTCCATACCTCCAACTTCGAACCGATCAAGTCGTGCGTGGCGCAGAAACATGGGTATCACTGCCTACTTTAGGTTGGCTATTGCTGTTGCTTTGTCTATTTTGTGGAATGTCATTATTGCTACTTACCAAACAAGCTAAAACAAAGGCTGTATCCGATCCAAGTTCTTTGGAGAGAAATTTATGAAAGGCTTGATTAGCAGTATGGCAACGTCAATAAGACGATTGGTTACCGATCCCGCTGCCCGTGCAACCATGATTGCATCGATCATTATCTATGCGGTCATTTATCCTCAACCGTATAAATCTGAAGTAACTCGTGATGTTCCAATTGTCGTTGTTGATCAAGATGGCTCAAATGCAAGTCGCGAGCTTATTAGACGCGTTAATTCTTCTGACAAGGTTCAAGTTGTATCTATTGTAAACAACTTTCTAGAAGCAAAAACGTTGTTCTTCGAACGCAATGTCGTTGGGGTGTTGATGATCCCTACACATTTCGAAAGGGACCTAATCGATGGAAAGCCATCACCAGTCGCAGCGTACGGTGATGCAGGTTATTTCTTACTTTATAACGCTATGATGGGAGCAGTAGTTAAAGCAACACGTAGTATTGGCGCAGCTGTGGAATATGTGCGATTAACATCATCTGGGATAAATCCAGAAATAGCCAATACAGTGATTAGTCCGATTACGAACACTTCAATAGCATTGTATAACCCGTCGGGCGGGTACGCTACTTATGTTATACCTGCGGCATTTGTGTTGATTGTACAGCAATCATTTTTAATGGGGATTGGGATCTTACATGCTGGTCGCAAGCCTCTTAAAGGGGTCGAATTATTGGCGGCTCCTCTTGCGTACATAGCAATCTACTGTCTATGGATTGCTGTTACCCAGATTCTATTGCCGTTTTTGTATGGTATTCCACGCCTCGGAACTTGGTTAAATCTCTATTGTGTAGCCATACCATTTTTGCTTGCTGTCACCGCATTAGGCTTTGCAATATCACAAGCATTTAAAGAACGAGAAGGTGTTGTATTCTTTTTGGTTGTTATGGGGTTACCGCTATTTTTTCTATCAGGCATCTCTTGGCCAATGGAAAGTATTCCTGAACCAATTAGATGGATAGCGCTACTCATTCCTTCGACAACGGCTATATCCGCTTTCGTGCAAGTAGACCAAATGGGGGCTGGGTTAAATGAAGTGGCTGACTCAATTCTCATTGAGCTAGCACTAGCTGTCGGATATACAATTCTTGCATTAGGCCTAATGAAATTAGGACAGAAAAAATAGCTAGCAGTTGAGATTATTAATACCAGCCAGTTTTGGTAATTTCTACTAATAGTCTCAATTTGTGCTTTGCTGACGGGACTTCGATAACCATCGCGGTCATAAATCCTTCGTCCGATATTTTACTTGCTAGCCGGGCGTAGAACGGCCCTTAATAGTATTAACCAACAGCTTTCTTATCCATAGAGTCAGTGGATCATTTGATAATCGATGATGCCATGTGCTGATAACATCAAATCCTGGCGGCGTTTCATTCAACTCGATAACGCGTAATTTTCTGTTAGGTATAAGTGC
>JAKVCY010000017.1 GCA_022448425.1 Thalassotalea sp.
AGCTGGCTGGCATGATTCAAAACGTAATGGTCGCGTTGGGTGGGAGCGGTTATGGGAAGGATGGTTTACACTGCAAACCATCCTTGAAGGTTATGAGCTAGCCAAGTCTCTTGATCTAGAAATGTGATCAAGAGACAGGCTCTTCGCAGGCTTTTTTATTGCTAACTATTTTTGTTCAATTAAATCTCTAGATATTAAATTAGACCACGTTAATTATGATGATCGAGCGACTAAAAAATCTACTAAACGACGATAGCTTAGTTTTAAAAGAAAATGTGCAAACGTTATGGAGTGGCTATGGGCAAATTGTCCGCGTATTTAGCCAGAGCCGCTTAACAAATTTTATAGTCAAAGCGATTGCGCCCGATAAGAACATAAGCCACCCTCGTGGCTGGCAAAGTGCAACCGGACATGAACGAAAGTTGATTTCTTATCAAGTCGAGCTGGCTTTTTACGAAAATCATGCAGCGTTGTGCACTGAAAATTGTCGAGTTGCAGATTTAATTGCTGTAGAAAAAACGTCGAAAGATACATTACTTGTGCTTGAAGATCTTGACGCTGCTGGTTTTAAACTGCGATATGAAGATGGAAATGACAAAACTCTGTTTGTAGCCATCAAATGGTTAGCCCATTTCCATGCGCTCTTTATGTTTAACTCAGGAGAGAGCTTATGGCCTATCGGCAGTTATTGGCATTTAGCTACGCGGCAGGACGAATGGCATAACATGCCAGATAATGAATATAAGCGCTCTGCAGAAGTAATAGACCTTGCTTTAAACAATGCTCGTTATAAAACTCTAATACATGGTGACGCTAAGTTTGCAAATTTATGCTTCCACGAAAACGAACAAGACGTCGCGGCAGTCGATTTCCAATACGTCGGTGTTGGCTCACCTGTTAAGGACTTAATGTATTTACTAGGCAGCTGCTTAAACGACGGACAACTCTTTGAATACAGTGATAAGGCTGTAAACTTTTATTTATCTTCATTAAAAAATGCTTTGAGCACTAATAAGCAATTTGATTTACAAGAATGGCAAAACCTCGAACAAGAGTTTCGGAAGCTTTACCCAGTAGCTTGGGCAGATTTTTATCGTTTTCTTATTGGATGGAATCCAGACAGCTGGAAAATATGCAATTTTATGGCGCAACAAGCTGAATTAGGGCTCACTCAGGAAAGGATTAAAGCTTAAGTTAGCATTAATATTTTCTTTATATTTGTCAAACAATTAAAGGTAACGCGTAACTTCAGAGAAAGATTTTCTTGGCTTGTTTGGTAGGGTTTTAGCTTCTGTACCTATGTATAAATAGCCTACGATGTCGTTTTCCGTTTCAATCGCTAAATGTTGCTTAACGACATCACAAAACGCTAAGTCACCTGTTCTCCACATGGCGTTGAAACCAAGCGCAACTGCAGCCATTTGCATGGCGTGAACCGCACAACCAGCGGCTATCGATTGCTCTATCTTTGGTACTTTAGGGTGCTCTTGATATGCCGTACTAACAATAACTAGTAGTGGCGCTCTAAACGGCATTCTTTCCGCTTTGGCTAACTTTGCTTCGTCTGCGCCACTTGCCTTAACAGATGCGACATATGCATTGGCTAAGGTTTGTCTAGCATCACCTTCTACTATCGTTATTCTCCATGGTGTTAGGCCAGCGTGATCAGGCACCGACATTGCTGACTGAAGGATTTGCTCCAATTCCGCTTTATTTGGCGCTGGCTCAGTTAAATTACCATTAGATTGTCTAGATAATAAAAAGTCTATTGTTGATGTCATAGTAGAACTTGTCTTCAAAAATTATGAATATAGCGTTTTCTATATTCTACTCTGATTCAAATAAATAAAAACCCGACATTTTATCGGGCTTTATATTCTTTTATCTGTTTGCTATTAAGAAGCGTAAAACGTAATTACTAGGTTTCCTTCGTGTTCTTAAACTTTCCTACAATAAAATGATCAACACTCGTGTATCGCCCTGCACCTATAAAGAATAACGCCAACAACATAATAAAATACGTTGTCGCAAACTCGATTCCGTTATTCAGTACTACGATGTTACCATTCTCATATAACCATTCTGTATTGCCATTTTCTTCCAAAATGCTTTTCATACGATTTAATTTATTCACCGTAGACTTAGAGTTTTCTAGGCTTTTTTCAGCAGCGTCAAAACCTAACCATGAAACCGCTTTAGCTGGGCTCGTATCAGGATTTGTTGGTGTTATTGCAAACCAACCATTGTCTAGATGCACACTTGTTGCTGCGATAAACATGGTAAACATAAGCGGAAGGCTTATGAGTCTTGTGAATAAACCAATAACTAGTAAAAAACCACCAAAGAACTCAGTCCATGCAGCAAGGTTTGCGAGTAAACTTGGAAACGGCAGTCCTAAGCCCCACTCCGCATTGCCAAACCAGTTAACAATATCGGGATTCGCCATAAAAACTGCTAATCCACTAACATCTGGATTACCAAATTGCATTTTTGAATACCCAGCAGTAATAAATACCGGTGCTAAATACAAGCGGAGCATTAATGAAGGAATGCCGTCGAATTTTGATAATTGTTGATTGAATGAATCAAGAAAATGAGTAAATGCCATAAAAGCCACAATTTTAAATAAAGTTAAAGATATAGAACCAATAAAACAACTATTTATTTCATTTCGTAACCCTATAAATAGCAGCGACAATAAAATTTACAATTTATACTACATAGCGTAGCAAGAATTCAGTAGCATGCTGTTAATTATCGAAATTATTTGTACGGAACACGTTTTATGAACAATCAACCTGGAATAATCAGGCGCTTTTTTTCTTTTTGTTGGCGATTTCTCGACTTCAGTAGACGGTTTTTACTTAACCTTATTTTTATTGGCATCATCGTTTCAGTTATCGCACGAGTCTCGAGTGACGAGGCTCCAGTGTTGGTTCCGAATAAAACAGCATTAGTGCTAGATCTTCGCGGCGATATAGTTGAGCAGAAAATAGAGATAGACCCGTTCGACGCCCTTCTTAATGAAGCGTATGGCGTACAAGAAGAGAAGCCCGAAGTTCTTCTAGCAAACGTGCTTGAAGTAATCGATAGTGCTCAGCAAGATGACAGAATAGAAGTTATCGTATTAAAGCTTGATCAGTTACGCAGCGCTGGACTGAGCAAACTGCAAGATATTGGTAAAGCACTAGTCGAGTTTAAAGTGTCAGGTAAAAAAATCATCGCGGTAGGTGAGTACTACAGCCAGGGGCAATATTATTTAGCTAGCTACGCTGACGAAGTATGGTTAGCGCCTAACGGTTACTTACTTCTTGAAGGTTTTGGACGCTACCAGCTTTATTTCAAGTCAGCGCTAGAAAAGCTCTCGGTTAGCTCGCACATTTTTAGAGTTGGTACCTACAAATCAGCGGTTGAACCCTATATTCGTGACGATATGTCAGATGCAGCCAAAGTGGCAAATAGTCTTTGGTTAAATGATTTATGGAAAGAATATAAAACTGGCGTAGCCGCACAACGTGGATTCGACGTCAGCAATTTTGATGAAAATGTCGAGTCACTCATCACGAAATTTAATGACGCAGGCGGTAGCTTTGCAGACTACGCTATACAGAACCAATGGGTAGATAAGCTCGTTACACGCAATGACATGCGCCAAGAATTAATTGAGCTTGTCGGTAAAAACACGAGTGGTGAAAGCTTTAGCCAAATCAATTACAAAAATTACCTTAAAGCAACCTCAAGTGCGTTAACTGAGTACTCTGATGACGACAAAGTCGCTATCGTGGTAGCAAAAGGTGTCATTTTAAACGGTACACAAAAACCGGGAACTATTGGTGGCGAGAGCACTGCATACCTTCTGAGACAAGCGCGCTTCAACGACGATGTTAAAGCAGTTGTGCTGCGTGTAGATAGTCCAGGCGGTAGTGCTTTCGCATCAGAAGTCATAAGACAAGAAATTGAACTGATCCAAGCCGCAGGGAAACCTGTTGTTGCCTCTATGGGAACAATGGCTGCGTCAGGTGGTTACTGGATTTCAGCATCTGCAGATAAGATTATTGCATCACCTACAACGATCACTGGCTCTATTGGCATCTTCGGTATGTTGATGACGTTAGAAAATACATTAGGTGATCTAGGTATCTATACCGATGGCGTAGGAACAACTGACTTTTCAGGTTTTAGTGTTACTCGCCCACTTTCTGACGGTATGTCTCAGCTTATGCAGCTAAGTATTAACCGCGGCTACCAAGATTTTCTTGAACTTGTTGCAGAAGGACGCAATATGACAGTTCAACAAGTAGACAAAGTGGCACAAGGTCGTGTTTGGTCTGGTAGTAAAGCTAAAGAGCTAGGTTTAGTTGATGAGCTAGGTTCATTAGACAAAGCAATTGAGGTTGCCGCAGAGTTAGCGCAACTAGAAACATATGATTCGCTTCTCATTGAAAAGAAACAAAGTCCTACTCACGAATTTTGGCAAGGTTTATTGGACAGCAGTATAAGTTTGCTCGCTCCAAAAGCACTTGATGATTCGTTAGACAACATTGAAATCAAAACTCAAGGCCCTATTGCACAGCTGTTGGGTCACATAAAAACGCAGCTTAAAACACTCGACAATTTTAATGACCCGAAAGGAATTTACTCATTTTGTTTGACTTGTGAGATAAATTAATAGTTAATGCCCCGAAATTTCGGGGCATTTTTTTATGTCCACTATTTTACGTCATAAAACTTACGTCATAGATCATTGTTAGAACGCATGAAGAAAAGAATTTACGTTGCCTATACTGGTGGCACAATAGGAATGAAGCAAAGTGAGAATGGTTATGTGCCTGTAAAGGGACATTTAACTCATGCTATTACCACCTCTCCTGATTTCAACAGAGAAGAGATGCCAGACTTTGTCATTAATGAATACGATCCTTTAATCGACTCGTCTAACATGACGCCTAATGATTGGCAGCGCATTGCTGATGACATTTATAAGCACTATGACGATTTCGATGGATTTGTCGTACTTCATGGTACAGATACCATGGCTTATAGCGCATCGGCACTTTCCTTCATGTTTGAGAATTTAAGCAAGCCAATTATTGTGACAGGCTCTCAAATCCCATTGAGTCAATTGCGATCAGATGGCCAAGTGAATGTGCTTAACTCATTATTTATTGCAGCCAACTACCCAATAAACGAGGTTGGTTTATTCTTTAACAACCGTTTGTTCCGTGGGAACCGCAGTATTAAGGCGTATGCAGACGGATTCGACGCGTTTGATTCTCCTAACCTTGAGCCACTCCTAGAGGCTGGTATTAATATAAAAATCATGGCTGGAACGCTTAACGAAACTAACGGTAAAGCTTTAAAACTCAATCAAATAACACCTCAGCCAATTGGCGTTGTTCATCTGTATCCTGGTATCAGCCATGAACTGGTAAAGAACGTGCTATTGCAACCAGTAAAAGCATTAATCTTACGCAGCTATGGCGTTGGCAATGCACCACAAGACAAAGCACTATTACAAACGCTAGAAGAAGCGACGAAACAAGGAATTGTTATCGTAAACTTAAGCCAATGCATTAAAGGCAAAGTCAACATGGATGGTTATGCAACAGGATATGCACTTCATCATTGTGGCTTAATCAGCGGTAAAGATATGACGTTAGAAGCGGCATTAACTAAGCTTCATTTCTTACTTAGCTTGAACTATCCCTATGAGAAAGTGTGCGAGCTAATGCAAGAGAGCATTCGAGGTGAGTTAACACTGTAATCATACTTGCTAGCGCTATAGCTCTTAATGCTATGTTTTAGCGGCTCACCCCTTCATTTTTAGTGCGTAGCTAACTAGCTTTTCTGCCAGATACTTGGCAGTGTTAATATCGACTTCGTTGACACTGCCATCAAAGCCCTCAGCCACAACACCTGCGTGGCACCCTAAACGATTAACATTTTTAAGTGGGCTATTAAATGGTGAATCTATGTTTACCCAAAGCATGCCGTGCTGCCCTGCCAATACCTGCATGTAACCGAGCGTAAAACCTTGATCGCCATTAAGTTCAGTACATGACGTAATACCTGCAGCCAATTTTCCAGACCAAGTTTGTGCTTGCCAAAAATCACTTGTGGCATCTGCGAAAGCTTTAAATTGGGCTGCTACACCTCCCATGTAGGTTGGCGAACCAAATACAATCGCGTCGCACTCATGTAAGTATTGGAATATGTCGTTGTTTACAAAACGACCGTCTATTATGTCCGAGCCACTAATTCTATGGTTGACGATTTCACATTCGAGTTCTTTAACACGTTCCGTGAACGCCTCGATTAAACGATGAGTAATATCCGTCTGAGAGAAGTAAACGATAGCTATTTTTGACAACTTAAACTCCTTTTCTTTCAATATTCATTTTGCTCACTTTTCACAGCTAATTTTCCCAGCTAAGCTTCATATAACTCAAGTGGTAAGCCATCAGGATCGCTGAAAAACGTGAACTTCTTTCCCGTATATTCATCGATGCGAATATCCTCCACATCTACACCATTAGCAATGAGGTAGTCTCTGCTTTTTTCAACTGATGCTACTGAAAATACCAAATGTCTAAGGCCTTGCGCTTCAGGATAACTTGGCCTTGATGGTGCTCGAGGAAAAGAAAATAATTCAATTTGTTCACCACTGGGCAACCTAAGGTCTAACTTCCAGGAGTTTCTAGAGGCTCTATAGTTCTCTGCTATGACCTCGAATCCCAACACCTTAGCGTAGGAGTACTTAGATTTATCGTAGTCGGAGCAAATAATTGCCGCATGATGAATAGAATTGAGCATGTTTGTTCCTGTTATGACTCTGCTTCTTGACACTTCCAGCAGACTTCAAACGATGCATCATTTACCTCTTGGCAATTATTACACACCCAATCGGCGGCATTCGCTTTACGATTAACCCCCTCAACGATAACAGAAGCCCGTTCAAAATCAGACTCATCATTTATCCATAGCTCAGGCCATGTATCAAAGACTGCTACCTCGCCCATAGCGCCCTGCGCAAATTCGTTCTTTATAAATACGTCTATGCCTTCAGCTTCAAGAATGTTTTTTACATTATGTACTAACAATTTGTTTTCATTACTGTAAATCAATTTCATATTGAACTCCTTAAAGCCTGTTTAAATCACAATGCGTTTAAGTTTCTTAAGCATTAAGTTTCTTAAGCAGATTGTCTAGCTAACTAGTTAGCAGTTGGTTTAACTGTTTAGCTCAGTTACATGAAGCAATTATCCAACAGGGCCCCAAAAAAAAGACCTTGCCCCATCTTTCTTGTTGATTCGAAGTAATTTTAGTTTTGTGTTTCGAAGCCGAGCAAAGTTTGAAAGCTTCTTCTATATCTTCGACACAAATTTGTAGCATAAAGTTTGATGCGAGCTCTTCGCTATAAAAGCGTTGAAGAAAAAAGAAACAATCGCCGCTATTAAAAAGCGTCAATTCTTCGGATACGTATTCAGAATTAAAACCAATTTCTTCGTAAAAAGCTTTGGAGATTTCATAGTTCTTACTTGGGATAAAAGTCCTTATATCAAATGCTTTCATGTTAGCTCGCTAAAAAATCCAAGCGTTTTCTTTTAGGCGTTCACTTGTCGGTATTAACTAATTGGTAAACAAATTAAACACATTACCTAGTGTGCTTGTGCTTCCCTTATAAAACTCGGTGTATGTGCAATTTTTACAGATAACTGCCGTAAATTTTCGGTTTTGCATATCAAAAATTTTCGACCAGCCACTGCCAGTTGTTGCAATTGAATCGATTTCATACTCTCGACACTCACACTTTGGACATTTCCATGACTTTGACATATTTACTCCTTACGCTTTTACTTCGGGAAATTTTGCAAATAAATACCACGATTACTCAATCGCAATATGAACATCAATAGCGTTAGCGTTTGGATAATATTCAAAATCCGTTGAATAGCGCCTTTTGTATTCAGGGGTTGACGAAGAAAAGTATTCCCAAACTTGAGTCCAAGCCTCTACAGCAATTTGGGGCATATAACCCTTAACCTTAAACACTAAGTATTTGCCAGGAGGTATTTCTACTTTAGTTAAGTCTCGATTATCAGCTGCTTTGACACTGTCCGTGCCCGCTAAAACAGAAAAGCTCCCGGTATGATCGCTCTCGTAATCAAAATATACACCGTAAACTCGCTCGCCACCCTCGTAATCTACGGGGATAGAATTATCAAATGTTTGCCACAAGCCAGGAATTTTGCCGTTGGGCCCAAACTCAGATTCGTTATCTGTTCTTGCGGTCAAACCCGCTATTGTTATACCTGAGACAGTTTTTATTTGCATAACTATGTCCTTATTCATGTTCATTAACTGCACCTTTTGGGTTTTGGTAAAGCTTGATTATTTGATTAATTACTTGAAACCAAGTGTATTATTATCCTCAAACGCAACTTTAAAATTCTTCTAAAGCATCAAGGTTAGCATTCAGTTGTTCGGTAGATATCTCTCTCTTTTGAAAAGAAAGTTCTAAAGATAGTATTGCTAATGTTTGTTCAAGGAAAACCAAGTAAACAAACGCATCACTGCTATGGCTTCTTTTGAGGTTAATGACTTGCTCGTTTAAATCACTCAATGTATCGCTCGTTAGGTTTTTGCTGACCACGTTTTGCATTAAAAATATATCTAAATAATCAGGATATGGAGGCTGATTTTTGCTAAAGAAATCTTTCTTCTACTCATCGTCTTTTGGCAACGAGTCATAATATTCAATTAATTTTTCAGTGTAATCGTGGCAGGTTTCAACAGATGACATTGAAGAGCCAAGTAGCTTGATAACATCCTCATTTTCCTTCTTGTCTGCTTCATGGTTGGAAATAGCGATCGCAAGTAAAACGCCTATTAGCGTCGCAACCAAAGTCAAAACGTAATTAATACTTAAGCTATATCGCTCGTTAAAATTATTGAACTTAGGCAGTAGAATTATGACGCTAAGAAAAACTAAACTAACGGTAATGACAACGTATAACATGAACTTCCTTATGTTATTTATGCTTGTGGAGTGCTTCTTTAAATCAAGCCGCGCATTAGCGCTGAGCTTTGCTGCTTCTTTTTGATGAGTTCAGTATGTTTCTTTGTGAATAACTTGGGAGGCATACCCATAATACGAAGTAAGCTACTACGCCAATGCCAAAAAAAGCAGTTATGGCAAAGAAAAGCCGTAAAGCATCTAATTTTAGCCCGTTGTAATCCGCTAAGCCTTTAAGCGTCCCCGTAATCATTCCATCTCGGGCTCTCGTTAATACTCTCTCTTTGATTCCATTTAGTGTTTCCGTTTTCTTTTTTGTTTAATCATAAACAAATGAGACTTAGATGAAGCCTATAAATAAAAATATATTTTACAATTACTTATACAAAAGGCACTTCAGATTTCTAGTCCGACAGGTAATAAACCACCGTTGACACTACCCTGACCTTCTTAATATGTGGGTTATTTTTGTCTCTTGCCGAAATACTAAATTGTCCTTGAGATGCTCTCTTAATTTTACCAAGCGTACTCTGCGAGTCAGATGCGAATTTCTCAGCAACTTCACGTGCCTTTCGAGTAGCTTCTTCGATCATTTCTGGTTTTATTTCATTCAAACGAGTGAATATGTACTCTGTTTGCGCCTGATAATCGTCTCCAGTAAAGACAATTCCTTGTTTACCCAAATCAGACATTCTGCCCATAACATCTCTAACTGAATCAATATTCTTGGAGTAGACAGTGACGGTCTGAGCTGCTGTAAATCGAAATTCAGCTACAGACTGATTTCCATACTGTTGCGCAGCCTTGTCATTTATTGCCGGCGAAGAAAATGATATTTCGTCATTCGCAATGCCTGCATTTGCAAGAAATGACTGGATTTTCGCTGAATTGCTATCCATTAACTTGTATAGCTCTGACAAGTCGTTACTTGCAGCCGTAAACTTGATTGGCCAAATCACTATATCAGCACTATATTCTCGCTCAGATAAGCCTTTTACAGTAACTGTCCTGTCATATTCTTTAAACTTTATTGCCGCATCACCTAGTAAATAGCCTAGAGATGACAGGCCCAAAATTAGACAAATACCAAGAATAATTGAATTAGCGCGGGTATAAGTAGCCGAAGTTGAAATCATTCATATTCTCCCAAATAACATGTATTTCCGTGCCCTATTCACTACCTTAAGAAGGCATACATTGCCTTACATTAGTAGAGTTACAAATAGCTAAAGCTTAATAATCGCTAGCATATCTTCATCGTCTTCGTCTAAGCCAACTTCTTTGAAACCAAAGCTAGCATAAAAATCTTTCGCAACTGGGTTTTCTGGGTTGTAGCATATTTCAATTTCTGTAAGCATAGAATCTTGCATAATTTCATCTAGCGCTAACTGTAACGCCGATCGTCCAAAACCCTTTTGCTGGAATTTCTGATCGATCATAAAGCGCCAAATAGATACTTTAGTTGAGGTTTCGAGTACCCACATGAAAAAACCTATTGCACTATCTTCGTTATAGATTGCTCTGCATGTATAGCCGTCATTGTAACTGGCCTCTACTAAAGACCACATATTACATGCCACATATTCTTCTTGTGCTTTGGTTACATCGAGTTCACAGACTGCTTCGTAATTCTCACGCGTTATCGGCTTTAGGGATAATTTTGAATTCATCATTACAGTTTCTAAAGAACATAACTATAAACATTGGGCTGAATTAGACAAAAGCAACTACCTGCCTACAAGTTAAAGCAGCTTGTATTCGTTTAGGGTCAGTTATTTGTCTTTTGAGAGGCTGAACAAATCGATTAACAGCGGGAGTAAACAGCTTGCGTCTTCCCATGCTTTATTTGCAGCTTTTGCTTCTTGTCTAGCCTCTTCAGGTTGCCCAATAGATTCATAGTAATCTCTAGCTTTGGCATGATGATTTGCGTGCCTTTCCAAATCGGCGCTTGAAGCACACCCAGACATTATGAGAACACTGGCCGCTGTTAACACTTTTTTTTTTAATTGATGCATGTATATATCTAATTTCCCAAAAGAAAAACGAATAGATAAAGCTTACCTAATTGACGTTCAGTATTCTGTCTAAATTTGTAATAAGCATCTGACTTAACGGGAACTGTAACGTAAGTTGATATTTAAAAACGTATAGAGCCAACAATCACAAATTCGATATTGGCTACCTTACGCCTAAAGCGTATCAGCTTGGTAAGTCTTATCGACAACAGTCGGGCTAATATTGTAGCTTCGATGGAACCCGATAATTCGATCGAAGGAAAGTTTTTCATCCTTAATATATTGAATAAAGTGTTTTATGACTCGGTACTAAGTTGGCAATAGTATTGTCGTTAGCAACTTCTAAAAAGTCAGTTTGGTAGATAACACCGATATCTTCAAAGTGCGCAAAACTCTGCCTTTTGGAACGTGCATTCTCTAAAACAAAGAAGCGAACACCATTAATCACTTGTTTATTGGAAATAGCTTCAAAAACAAAGCTCTCAATACTATCCGAAAAACGAGGAAAAGCTTTAATAGCTTCCATGGTATAGGTATCAGCTAAAACTACTGACCTCTGCTCGACAAAAGGAAACAATATGTTGTTTGTTTCTGAGTGGTCAGTGCCTAGAACACATTGCTGGCGATGTTAGAAACAAACATAGTTTTATCTTTATTTACAGGAGTTTTGATGTAACCGTATGTAAGGTTCAGTTTCTCTGGGTCAATTTTTCTATTACTTCGAACCTTTCAATTCGAGTAATAAAACTAGGTACAGTATCGCCGTTATATTTTTTATTAAAGAGTGGGCGAAATTAAGGCCGTTATTGGTTCTATAATCAGTATTTTCGAAAATTCTATTTCTAGTTTTATTGTTGATAACTGTTAAACGTAGAGGCTCGGTATCAAATACATACTCTATCGTCGTCTTCTCATCGGGGCGATGAATTAAAGTAACCTTCTCTGTTGTACTATTTTTTTGATATTGAATATTTTCAACCTCATTCTGCTCATCAATAATCTGGCTTTCAAAGTGCATTCCTTTTTATATTTAAACATACTTTACTTCCCTGGAGAGTCCGCAAAAAACGATACTCTACTACATCTGTATGATTTTATTATTGTATTGGATTCAATCTATTTGATTACTTCAAGATTTGTAACACTAAAAATGTATCTAGATATTAATCGATAGATTAAAAGCCAGCCGAGTATAGAAACAACCACAGCCAAGCCAGAATTTCGAAATGCTGGAGTTAACCAAATGAAGAAACACGCTAACAGTAGATATAATAAAAAGACCGTGAGTATGAGTCGATGTGACTTTAACCTTAGTTGCGCATGACATCTAGAACAACGCATGTGAAATGGCGCGAATAAAAGTGTTTTGTCAAAAGGCGAAAACGACGCTTTGCATTTTGGACAGCATCCTTGGCTCATTATTCAATCCTTCTAAAAGCACTTTATCTTTGAAAAGAACAAGTCTTATAACAACACTCTAGTTCAACCCTGCAAATATCAATGGCAAAATCGCTACAAACGTAAGAAGAGAGCGCCAAAAAAGCGCTCTGAAACCATTCTTTAGGCCCCAAAAATTGCTCAAAGATTGCGATGTGATTATGAGTAATAAAGTTAAGCCTAAAGACGATGATAAAGTCGCCGCATAAACACCAGATTGTGATAAAACAGCCTTATCAGAGTGGCTAAAAAAACTAAAATTGAAATACAGGCTGACGATTGTAAAAAACATTGCAGCGATTACGGTTAGTGCGATTGAACTATGCGTTACATCGCTTTTATCGACTTCTTGAAAAGTTCCGACCATTTAATATCCTTTTAATAAGTAACAATACCCTTTTGATTAAATATATTTATATAACAAAAGTAAGGACAATGATAGCGGCTGTGAATAACAGTATTTCGAGCTTCTGGGTTATTCAGTTTTTTAAACTATACAATGTGGCCAACCCATCTCTTTTTCACTATACCTGACACAATAACGTTCGACTTTTCTTGAACCTGTATAACTACTCAATCGACCTGTCCCCTTTTCAACAATAAAAAAGCCGGCGTCATAGTTGGCTTACACATAGAGAACCTTTTCACAAATTATTTTGCAAGTATCGTCCCCTAGTGCTCGAAAACTAATTTAGCGCGATTGATAAATGGTAGATCTTTATCAGTCACAGGTTCTACACTTAACCAAGACCAAAATTTATCTTCCAGACTTACCATTTCACCAGTGTTCATCTTAGATTGCATCATAGCAACTTGAATAGACATTCGTTCTTGCTGAAACTCTGCCGGAGACTCGACACCTGCGAGAATTTCTAACTCTATCGTTTGATGTGCTCTTAGCGCTTCAGAAGAATGTTGACGTTCCATTTTATCTATCGCTTCTGAAAGCTTGCGTTTCTTGGCTTGCGATAGTTTTTGGTAACTTTCTTCATTCTTAACCGTATCCAGAGAAGCACCGTTTGCTAACTGTTCTAATACCCAGAATAAGGATACCCAGTCTTGCTGCAGTTGATGTCTCTCGTTATCAGCTAAGTGCTTTGTGAGACTAGCTTGAAGTTCTACAACTAGCTTTAATGCGCCTTGATGGACGTAGTCTTCGTTTTCTATGATGCTTTTTAGTAACTGAGCCTGTTCCTTTAGCGACAATAGTTCAGTTTTAGATATACCTTGGGTCGAAGCTTGCACTGCAAGGCTATCAACAGCAGACTTAACTCCACTTAATCTAGCATCATTAGCTTGTTGCCTTTCCGATTGAATTGCAGTCCGCTTAGCAAATACTTCGTCGTTAACCGCTCTAAATTGCTTCCATAAATTATTCTCAAACTTCACACCCGCATAACCAATTTTTTTCCAGTCCGTTTGTAATGACTTTAACTGGTTAACCGCACTAAACACATCATCTAATGTTAATAACGCTTTGGCTGTTTCTATCAGTTTTTGTTTTAGATCGGTGTTATCTTGGTGGTACTTCAGAACTGCTGCCTTCGCAGGCTTTACAAAAGCCATAAACTCATTGTTTATTTCTTTGTATACATTACGATCAACGTCTCCTGCTTCTCGCCACTTTTGTTGTAACTTATTTAGTTGCGTTTCCAGGCGCTTATAGTCTATGGCAGAGTTGCTAGTTAACTGGTTCAGTGACTTAGCTTCTTCAACGATAGTTCTTCTCGTCGCAAGATGTACTTCTCGAGCTTTCTCTTGTTCTGCATAAAAGCTACGACAAGGTGCAAAAGCTTTTTCACAAGCATTATTGAAGTCATTATTTAATTGCCCTTCGACATCCTCCTCAGCATGACCAAGGGAGTTCCATAGCTTTCTATAGTGTTTTACCTTATTTGCCTGCTCATTTGGGTTGTTGAGCGGATTATCAGCGAGCGCTTTAACATCCTCCAACAAGGCCCGTTTTTTCGGCGTCGCTACGTAATGTTCCCAATCACTGAGATCGTTTATTTTGCTACTAAGCTGATCGTGATCTCGCTGCAATCTACGTTGATACATTGGCAATAGATGGGCAAATAAAGCATCGAACTTCTTATACACACCAAAAGCAGTATTATACTTGCCCGAGGCGATTAAACGCTTGACATCCGACGATTTACGCTGACATTGAAAAAACAGTTTTTCTTGTGCTTTTTCAAGTGGCTTGATGGCGTTCTGCCAATTTGTTTTTATCTCTACATACGCAGAGTTTAAAGAATCCGGCAATACACTGTTGGCAATAACGGCATTGTCTTTCCACTCTTTCAACCATTGCTGGAAGAACGCAGATTTTTCCGAAAGGTCATTTTGATTTTCTGGAGGATGTTGCTGAGCCATCTTTGCAATTAAATGTGTTGCATTAGCGACTGACTTAGCAATTTCCGACACTTTAGATAATCGCTCCGAGATCTCGCGAGAACTCTGCTCAAATGCTTTCTTGTCGTCGTTTACGAGAGAAGAAGTCTCTACTTGCTGCTCAAAACTCTCCAGTTTTTTAAGCCAGTCAGCTTGGCTGATTTTCTCATTCTCGAAAATAGCATTAGAAAGTGCCTGAGAAGCATCATTGATGAATTGAGAGAAAGTCTGTTTTTCGTTTTTTTGCGTTTCTTTTAGCTGTCTAGCAATCTTTTCTTGTTGGAATTGCTCTTCTTTCGCAATGAATACTTTGGTTAAGTTAGTATTGATACCATCGTATTTTTGCGTCAATTCATTAGCTTTAGTTTCTTCTAGCACGCTAAACTCAGCGCTTAACACTAGCCACTCTTCGTTTAAGCCCCTGCGCTTACCCACTACTTGTTCATAATCAGCGACATCTTTTAACGCCAACAACTTAGAAAGAACCAATTGCGCATCTTTAGCAAGCTTTAGCGGTTTTTCTTGTTCAGCAACAATCTGAGAAAGTTTTTGATTAATCTCTTTACTGACACTCTCATATTGTGCCTTTTTAAGAAGCTTTTCTAATTGTGCTTTATCACTTGTATTGTCAACAACGAAACGCTGCAGAGCCTCACTCACCTGTTTTTGCGTAAATAAGTTGTTGAGCAGTTGGGGCTTATCTATTTTCTTTATTAATACTGCAATCAACTCAACATCGGTCGTTTGTTGTAGTGCTCGCTCTGCTAAATTTTTACTAATTCCATCTATGATTGCCGCTCTATCAGATAATGCTACCTGCTCGCTATTCTGACCAATGATGAACTTTACAATAGCTTTTTCTGCAGCCTTTACAGTAGCCGCCGACTTATCTTTCAAGCCATGGCTTAACCAAGCATCTATATCGTTAAGCTTTAGTAAAGCAGCTCTGCGCACTAAGTCACTTTCATCATTTACTGCAACTTGCTTTATGATCTGCACCTCTTGACCGTTTTCAAGCGTTAACTCATTTTCAATTGCCGCAACGCGAACACTTGAATCCTTATGTTGCCAGTTTGCTTTATTCGAAAATAATTTAGATAAAATCATAAATCAGAAAACCTAGCGATTTTATTGGGATCTGAAAATTCAGCTTTGAGCTCGCGTTTAGATTTGTTAACAATCTCCCCATCTTCACCAACTGTTAACATTTCTTTGGATTTTAATACACGAGACTGATACGCCATGACAATTTGCATTGCCATATCACGTTGTGCTTGATCTACTTCGGTGCCTTCGGGCCATTTTCCTGTCTCGGCAGCAGACTTGAAGCGCTGGTACATGTCTTCTGTTAAATTTTCGACAACTTGTAAAATATCCACTACTTTGATTTTCTCTTTGCTAAGATGAGACGAACACGGGTGATTAAATAGAAAATAAACCCAAGAATAGTACAGGTAATTGCAGTAAAGTATTGCCAGCTACCCGGCGCTACGTCTTGTAAAAATAGAAACAAAAAACCACCACAAAACAACAATAAAGCGTACAGTGATTGATTCATTAATTTTTGCTTTGTTTTAATTCTGTTTTCGCGCTCGATTGACGCTAATTTGTCTTTGTCCAAGCCCTGCATTTGCATACCACAATGGCTGCAAGTTGCTGCTTTATCTGAAATCTTTTGGTTACATGAGGGACAATTAATAAGTGCCATTTAACTTCTACTCTTTTCTAATAACCACTTTATTCTACCTGAAAAAAAACGCCCTTGTGGGCGTTTTTTTTCGGTTATGGAAGATTATTTCTTATCTTTCCAAATGTCAGCATTTTTGATCCCTAAACTTTCAGGATCAAAGGTATACTTCTCGACACCTTCTTTTTGTTGACGCTCATAATCCTTTAACGCTTTAATCGCTGGACGAGCCATAAAGAAGATAATCACAATTCCAACAATGTTTAACCACGCCATTAAGCCAACACCAACATCACCTAAGCCCCATGCCGCACTTGGCTCTGAAACCGTACCGTAGAAAACTGCTGTCATAATGCCGACTTTCAATAAGAAGCGAAGTACAGGCATTTTCAACGTACGGTTGATGTAAGAAATGTTGTTATCTGCAATGAAGAAGTAAGCTAATACGGTTGTAAACGCAAAGAAGAACAATGCAAGTGCAATAAATGGTTTACCTACACCCGGTAAAACACTGTTTACAGCTAGCTGCGTAAATGCAGGACCGCTGATTTCCGTAGCAAGTGGTACATTCTGAACCAGCGCCGTAGCAGCACCTTCTGGAATGACATTGTATTGCTGGGTAATTAAGATCATAAAAGCAGTCGCTGAACATACGAATAATGTATCAATATAAACAGAGAACGCTTGCACTAAACCTTGCTGTGCTGGGTGATCTACTTCCGCAGCTGCCGCAGCATGAGGACCAGTACCTTGACCTGCTTCGTTAGAGTACACACCACGTTTAACACCCCAACCAATCGCAGCACCAACACCAGCCATTGGCGTAAATGCATCACTAATAATCAAGCTGACAATGCCTGGCAACATATCTAAGTTAAGCGCGATTATTGAACATGCAACAATGATATACGCGAGCGCCATGAAAGGAACAACAACTTGTGTGAAATTAGCGATACGCTTAACACCACCAAAGATAATGAAACCTAAAATCACAACGATAAAGAATGCCGCATAGATCTTTGTTAACGCTACGTCACCAATGAATGTTGAAACTTTGCCACCATCACCAAATACGTTAACAAGTGAGTCGCCGATACCATTTGATTGAACAACCGGTAAAAGCGCACCACATGCTAGAATAGTAGAAATAGCGAATAACCAAGCATACCATTTTTGCCCCATTGCTTTTTCAATGTAGTAAGCTGGACCACCACGGTAAAGGCCGTCTTCTTCTTCTTTATAAATCTGAGCATTTGTTGATTCAATGTATGCAGTTGCTGCGCCGAAGAATGCTACAACCCACATCCAAAATACTGCACCTGGACCACCGAAACCGATAGCTGCGGCAACACCTGCGATATTACCGGTACCAACGCGACCAGATAGTGAAACCGCTAATGCTTGGAATGACGAAATACCTTGCTCTGAGCTCTTGCCTGACATTAACAGGCGCCACATTTCTTTAAAATGGCGGATTTGTACGAATCGGGTGATCACTGAGAAAAAAAGACCTGCGCCTAAACACAAGTAAATTAATGCAGGACTCCATATAATACTGTTTAAGGTTTGAATTAGTTCTGACACCAATAACTCCAGTTTTTGTTTTTATTATCTTAATTCGTCAACTACGTGATAAATCGCAGTTAACACATCTCTTCCAAAAATACTGCTTCGCTCACCAGACCAACCAACGCTGTAATCTGGTAATAACGCATTATCTTTAAATGGCATTTCAATTGTGTAAGCTAAACATTTAAAGGTTTCTCCTACCCAATTACTGCCCACCGTTAAGTTTGCTTGACCCGGCTCATCTTTGTCGTAGCCTTTGTCATCCTGAAACTCAGGGGTGATGGCTAGCAATACTTGCTTGAATTTATCTTCCAACGCTTTATGGCGCTCATCGTATGAAGGTATACCTTCACAACCAGCAACAAAGTTATAAGGAAGCGCTTCGTCACCATGAATATCAAGGTGCATATCGACACCTGTTTCATGCATTTTCTGGGTGACTAAATAAACCTCAGGACTACGTTCCATTGACGGAGTTTGCCACTCTCGATTTAAGTTAACACCAATCGCGTTAGTACGTAAATGACCTCGAACGCTACCATCTGGGTTCATGTTAGGAACTAAATAGAACACCGCTTTGTTTAAAAGCGCGCGTGCCGTACCATCATCTTCATCCAGTAAACGATCAATAAAGCCTTCCATAAACCATTCAGCCATCGTTTCACCAGGGTGTTGGCGAGCGGTCAACCAAACAACTTTCTTGCCTTCGCCTTCTTCACCAATTTTAAGCACAGACATATCACGTCCATCAAGTGTTTGACCTAATACTTGTAGTTGGCAATCAATATCTAGTTGGGCTTGGTGAATTAAGTCTTGATGACGCTCAAAACTGTAAGGCTGGAAGTAGGCAAAGTAAACAGAGTCGAATTCAGGCATTAAGTTGATGATAATATTTTGCCCATCAAATTCGGTTGGTACTCTAAACCAGTGCTCACGATCATAAGAAGCAACGGCTTGGTAGTCTTGCCAACCTTCTACATAGGCTGATTGACCAGCGTTAGTAATGCTAATCTTATGCTCGACTCTTTCGTTGTTGTGTAATTTAAAGTGGAACCATTGATAAAAATCAGAGCCGTTATCTTTATTGATTTCAAGCTGGATATCGGCTGGGTCGTTAGCCGCAATAACCTTGATATTGCCACTATCGAAATTAGAAGAGATTTGCATGTTCGTTATTCTATTTTTCAATATGAAGGCACTAGTGTACACAAACACGCAAATGATCAGAAGTCCTAAAGTACTCTTAACTGAAGTCCTAGTTCAGTTGAGTAACCTAATGATTTTGAAGTGATGACATTTTGCTCATTTATCACGTAATAACTTGGATATCCGCTAATTTGATAGTCACTTTTTATCCTTTCATTGCCTAGTGCTACAGGGAATGTTAACTGATGACTGCCAACAAATTCTTCCACTTCGTGCTTACCCGCAAAATCTAGTGCAACTGCGATAACATCTATATCGCCATGTCCCTCGTACGTTTTCTGCAAATTTTTAATGCTCATGTGACAAACTTTGCACCAAGGCGCAAAGAAATAGACGACAATGGGTTTGTCAGAAGCACCAACACTTACTACATCGCCGGTTAGCGTTGGCAAATTATGCTGAGGTACTGACTCGCTGTATCCTAGCATACTGGTCTCACGCAGCATGGAAATACCTTGGAAGATAAGTAAGAAAACGAAAATTTGAATAGCTAAGCTTTTAAACAAGAGAACCTCGGATAAATAAATGTTGTACGCCTTAGAAGACCCGACTAACGCCAAAAGAATTACAGATACAAAAAATCCGGCGTTTCGCCGGATTTATTACTCATATTCAATCTAACACCCTAGACTATTAACCGATATGTGTTTGACCATTCATGTATGGTTGCAGCACTGCTGGAATCTCAACGCTACCATCGGCTTGCTGGTAGTTTTCTAGAATTGCTACTAATGTACGACCTACAGCTAAGCCTGAACCATTTAATGTGTGTAATAGCTCTGGCTTGTTGGTTTCCACGTTGCGGAAGCGCGCTTGCATACGACGTGCTTGGAAGTCACCCATATTTGAACAAGACGAGATCTCACGATAAGTCTTCTGCGCTGGTAACCATACTTCAATATCAAACGTTTTCGTTGCACTAAAACCGATATCGCCAGTACAAAGAACAACAGTTCTAAATGGTAATTCTAGTTTTTTAAGAATGTTTTCAGCATGCCCTGTTAACTCATCTAATGCGTTGAAAGAGTTTTCAGGTTTAACCAATTGCACCATTTCAACTTTGTCGAATTGGTGTTGACGAATCAAACCGCGAATATCGCGACCTGAAGAGCCCGCTTCACTGCGGAAACAAGGCGTATGAGCTGTCATTTTAATTGGCAGTTCTTTTTCATCTACGATTTCGTCACGGACTAAGTTAGTTAGTGGTACTTCAGCTGTAGGAATTAGTGAAAACGTTTTAGACGATAAGTCCGTATGGAATAAATCTTCACCAAACTTTGGTAACTGGCCTGTACCATATAATGAATCATGGTTAACTAAGTAAGGTACATACATTTCTTCATAACCATGCTCTTCACAGTGCACGTCTAACATAAATTGTGCTAGCGCGCGGTGTAACTTGGCAATCTGACCACGCATTACTACAAAACGTGTACCAGCTAATTTAGCGCCACTTTCAAAATCTAAACCTTTGTCCAGAGCTGTCGCTACATCCACGTGATCTTTTACGTCGAAATCGAATTCACGAGGCGTACCCCATTTGCGCACTTCTATGTTATCATCTTCACTTTCGCCAGCCGGCACTGAATCGTGTGTAATGTTTGGAATAGTTGAAGCAATCGCGTTAATTGCGGCTAATACTTCTTTCTCTTCTTCTTTCGCTGCTTCTAACGCATCACCCAACTTACCTACTTCAGCAAGTAGTGGTTGAATATCTTCGCCGCGCGCTTTTGCTTGACCGATTGACTTGGAACGAGTGTTTCGCTCACTTTGTAATTCTTGCGTCTCAACCTGAATCGCTTTACGTTGGTCTTCTAAGGCTTTTAATTGCTCTGTATCAAGGGTAAAACCGCGCTTAGCAAGTGCTGCTGCGGTTTGTTCAATATCGGTTCTTAGTAGTTTTACATCAAGCATTGTTTGTCACTTGTTATTGATTTGTCACTATGAACATTCCAACTGCTGCTGCGCCTACGCACAATACAACGTTTAGCAGAACGTTCGCGATTGCTTTAAAAATATCACCCTGCTGTATTAAAATCACGGTGTCTAACGAAAATGTTGAGAACGTGGTAAAAGCGCCCAAAAACCCTATACCAATTAAGGTTCTTGATAACGCTACTTGAATAACGCCCTGTTCTATTAATCCGTATAAAAAGCCCATTATAAACGAGCCGGAAATATTAACGATCAAAGTCGCAAAAGGGAATCCTTTTCCGAGCCAATTTAATAAAATTTGTGAAATAAAAAATCTTAAGCTTGCGCCCATTGCTCCGCCAAGAGCGACAAGTGCGTAAACTCCTAAACTATTTATAGCGCTGCTCATGGCTTTCCCTGTTTAAGGTATCAAGATAGTCTCGTTTATTCTTAAGTTGTTTTTCCAAACCACGCTCACTTGGGTGATACAAACGTGTAGCGGCTATTTCTGGCGGAAAATAATTCTCTCCTGCAGCAAACGCATTCTCTTCGTTATGCGCATAACGATAACCTGCGCCGTGCCCCAACTCTTTCGTAATTTCACTGGTTGCGTTTTTAAGATGTGCGGGTACATCAAGCTCACTCGTTTGTTTTGCTAAGGCTTTGGCTTGATTAAACGCTTGGTAAACAGCGTTGCTTTTAGGAGCCAACGCTAGGTAAACAGCGGCTTGCGCGATTGCTCTCTCGCCTTCAGCAGAACCAACACGTTGGAATGTATCCCATGCGCTAACAGCTAGGGAAAGTGCTCTTGGATCGGCATTTCCAACATCTTCACTGGCGATCGCAAGAAGCCTGCGTGCTACGTAAAGCGGGTCACCACCACTTGTGATAATCCTAGCGTACCAGTAAAGCGCTGCGTCTGGGTCTGAACCACGAACTGATTTGTGAAAAGCGCTAATCAAATCATAAAAAGCGTCACCACCTTTATCATAAAGCGCTATTTTACTGCCTGCGACCTCTAAAACGAGCTTTTCGGTAATGTTTTTGTAGTCGCCATAGTGCTCAACACTCTGTTCAACAAGATTTAATAACCTTCTTGCGTCTCCTGAGGCAACTTTTAATAAGCATTGCTGAGCATCAGCGTCAAAATTAACGTCTTGTTCCCTTTCAGCATTAACAATCTTTATCGCTTTTTCCAACACGCTTGCAAGGTCCTGCAGCGTTAGCTTCTCAAGCGTATACACTCGTGCACGCGATAGCAGTGCACGGTTTAATTCAAATGCTGGATTTTCTGTGGTAGCGCCAATAAAGAGTATGGTGCCATCTTCAATATGCGGCAAAAAGGCATCTTGTTGGCTTTTATTAAAGCGGTGTACCTCATCAACAAACAACACTGTTCGTTGTTGTTGATGAATAAGCCGTTCTTTTGCTTTGTCTATTGCTCTGCGTATTTCTTTAATACCATCAGTTACAGCAGAGATACGCTCTATCGCTGCGTTTGAATGAGTCGCAATGATCTCAGCTAACGTGGTTTTCCCTGTACCCGGTGGACCCCAAAAAATCACCGAGTGACATTGATTGTTTTCTATCGCCAGTCTAAGCGGAAGCCCCTTTCCAAGAATATGTTGTTGACCAACATAGTCCTCTAAAGACTTCGGGCGCAACCTTGCCGCCAGAGGCATAAATTGCTCAGGCTGCTCAAAACCGAGATCTAAACTACCGTTAACGTTGGTCATCTAATAATGCGCCTTCAGGTAAGACGAAATTAAATAAGGACTCATTTACTGCTTTGTTTAGCGCGATGTTCGATAACGAAAAATCACTTCGTTGACCTGTGGCATCTAACAACGAAAACTTAATTAGCATATCGCCATCGAAGGTTAATCTTAATCGCTGTACTTGCGCATTCTCATCTTTTGCAACTACGTCAAACTCTTTTTTTGCCAAGTGTCCATTTGACGCATCAGCTAAGTTCTTCGTTTCAGATTTAGTCCCAGGCGCTACAGTCTCAACGCTAAACTGCTGCCATAACGATTGGTCTGTACTTGTTAACAATAGTAAGGGGGTATTGGCGATACTTCGCTGTAGTGAATATGCCGTTGCTTGCTCGATAAAGGGGTCGTACAACCAAATTGTCTCGCCATCTGCAGTAATCGTTGATTCTTCAGGTGTCACTGTAGACCAGTACAACAAATTAGGCTTGGCAATCGTAAACTCACCCTCACCTTCTTGAATAAGCTCTTCTTCGCTATCAATAATTTGTTGCGCAAAGCTCGCTGATAAACTTTCGATGTTCGCAAGTAAAGATTTTAACGCTTTGTCTGCCTCATCATTCAAAACACTGACCGTTCCGCCTTCTGTAGAAGGCACTCCAGCTTGTGTAATGCTTTGTGTTACGGCAGTAGCAACAGGCTGAGTTGTCTTTTCAAGGTCAGTCGCAACAGCTATCGCTAAAGGAGAAAATGCCAGGGGTAATAACCCTAGCGAAAATAGATTTTTCATGAATTAATCTTTTACTGGTGGTGGTGCTAATACTTCACGTGCGCCGTTGTGGCCCGGAGGTGTTACCGCGCCTTGATTTTCCATATCTTCCACGATACGTGCTGCACGGTTGTAACCAATTCTAAATTTACGCTGTACGCTTGAGATTGATACTCGACGAGTCTCGGTAACAAATGCCAACGCCTCATCATACAACGGGTCAAGCTCGGCGTCTTCCATTGCTTCAGCCTGCTCACCTGGCAACAAAACTTCTTGTTCCATATCACCTGACTTGATGTCTTCAATATAGTCTGGCTCGCCACGCGACTTCCAATCGGTAACAACAGCATGAACTTCTTCATCACTGACAAACGCACCGTGAACTCGCATTGGCACTGCTTCACCTGGTGGTAAGTAGAACATGTCACCCATACCAAGTAGCTGCTCAGCACCTTGTTGGTCAAGGATAATTCGAGATTCAATACGTGACTGAACACGTAGCGCCATTCGCGTTGGAATATTTGCCTTAATTAGACCTGTAATGACATCTGCTGATGGACGTTGCGTTGCTAGAATTAAATGAATACCTGCAGCACGTGCCTTTTGCGCAATACGTGCAATAAGTTCTTCAACTTTTTTACCTACAATCATCATCATGTCAGCAAATTCATCAACGATGATAACAATCGAAGGTAGTTTTTCTAACGTCGGTGGCGTTTGACTAAATGCATCCGTTGGCTGCCACAATGGGTCAATTAACGGCTCACCTTCGCCGATCGCGGCCAAAACTTTATCGTTATAGCCTTTAAGATTACGAACACCTAGCTTAGACATTAATTGGTAACGTCTTTCCATTTCGCCTACACACCAACGCAATGCGTTAGCGGCTTCTTTCATATCAGTAACCACTTCTGATAATAGATGTGGAATACCGTCGTATACAGATAATTCTACTTGTTTAGGGTCAATCATGATCATACGAACATCTTCTGGAGACGATTTATACAAGATACTAACAATCATTGTATTAACCGCGACTGACTTACCTGAACCCGTTGTACCTGCCACTAATAAATGAGGCATTTTTGCTAAATCAGCAACGACAGGCTCACCTGAGATGTCACTACCAATTGCCATGGCTAAATTTGATTTTGAGTTATCAAAATTACTACAAGAAAGCACATCAGAGAAGTAAACGGTTTCTCTATGTTTGTTCGGTAACTCAATACCAATAACTGACTTTCCTTCTATAACTTCCACTACACGAACGCTCTTAGCAGAAAGAGAACGCGCAATATCTTTCGATAAATTGGTGATTTTGCTTACTTTGACGCCCGGCGCTAAGTCCAATTCAAAACGGGTAATGACAGGACCTGGGAATACGTCTACGACATCAGCCTTAATACCAAATTCTTGCAACTTAGCTTCAACTAAACGAGACACTTTATCTAATTGTTCTTGGTCAATCGGATGTTTTGTGCGGTCTGTTCTATCAAGTAAGTCAAGAGAAGGCATCGAAGCGAAATCGACTTCTGACTCTTTGTCTGCTTCAAGCTGCTGATAAATTTTATCGTGTAGCGTTGTTGGCTCTTCTTTTACTTCTATCTTTTCAACTGGCTCAAACGCTGCAACTATCTCTTGCTCGCTAACATTTTCTTGTACATTTATCGCTAGAGGCTCACTAATAATGTCATCGATTTCAATATAAGGCTCGACACGTTCGTTGCTCTTCGTATCACTTAAATCAACGTTTATTTCTTCAACATCATTTGAAGAGTTAGTATTTTGTTCAAATGCTTCGACAACCGCATCTGGCGTCTTATCGGATTCACGGCTAATTTCGGGAGATTCAAAAAGCGGGTCTAATTCTGCTGAAGCGTCATTTTCCTCTTTTTTACCTTTGGTTTTACCTTTTGCTTCTACGTCAATGCTTTCAGGTGCAACCAAAGATAGGTTGCTTAATTTTTCTGAAGTACTTATATCTAGTGGCTGGGTACTAAACTTTTCTTGGATGATTTTTGGTAAGCCGATAAGGTACATGACACTGGCGATGGCGTACTTGCCGATATTATCGATAATATCAAGCCAAGAGATACCGGTTAGGAACACAAAACCTGTGCACGCTAATAATAGAAAAAGTAATGT
Organism: Thalassotalea sp.; assembly: GCA_022448425.1. Classification (GTDB taxonomy): domain Bacteria; phylum Pseudomonadota; class Gammaproteobacteria; order Enterobacterales; family Alteromonadaceae; genus Thalassotalea_F. The sequence continues at coordinate 25,865 of JAKVCY010000017.1, forward strand.
CGAACCTACGAACGAGAGATATGGCAAGAAAACTCCACTTAGAATGTCGCCGACTATGCCACCAGCAGAGAAATAAAAAATATCGTCGAAGTTCATGCTGGCCAATGATGTAACGCCGATATATAGCATTAACAAACCAATGAGCTTTAAGCCGAGCGTCAAATAATCTAACTGCATAAAGCGATAGAATCGTTGAAAAACAAGCCAGCCTACAATAGCGACTACAAACGGTAGGCTATAAGCCACTAGACCAAATAGGTTTAACAACAAATCTGATAGATACGCACCAATAGTGCCACCTAAATTGCGTATTGGTGTTTGGTAGCCCGTTTGTGACCAACCTGGATCTGCTGGGTCAAAACTGAAAAGGGCCAACATTAAAAACATGGACAGCACAGAGAAGAAAAGTAGCCCTGCTTCTAGTAAGCGTTGTGCACCATTTAATTTCTTAGGGGATGAAGACAAAAAAATACCACTAATATTGTTGTTTTAATAAAGATAAAGTATCAAATATTGGATCAGGATAAAACGTTTTAACGGCTAATTGGTAGAACATTCGCCGATTTCACTTCTTCCATAACCACATAGGTACGGCTTTCTGATACCGAAGGTAGCCTTAATAAGGTGTCACCGAGTAATTCGCGATATGCCGCCATATCTTTTACCCGAGTTTTCAATAGAAAATCAAAATCACCTGATACTAAATGACATTCTTGAATAACATCTAAGTCTTGAACCGCTCTAGAGAACTCATCAAAAACATCTGGGCTTGTTTTGGTCAGTGTAATTTCCACAATAACTAATAAAGCAGCATCAAGTTTTACAGGATTTAATACCGCACGATAGCCTTCGATATAGTTTTCAGCCTCGAGTCTCTTCACTCTTTCTAGGCAGGGAGTTGGACTCAACCCTACTCTTTTCGATAATTCTACATTGGATAAACGCCCATTTTTTTGTAGTTCGACTAAAATATTACGGTCTATACGGTCTAGCTTTTTTTGATTAGGGCTCATTTTATTTTTAACTGGAAAAAATTCATTTTAAGGATTTATATGCTAAGAATACCCAAAATACAGCAGGTTATTCTACTAAAACCTAACTATACTAGCCAACAATTTCAAAACACAAGAGTAAAGAAAAAATGATCATAGGTGTTCCTAAAGAAATTAAAAACCATGAATATCGCGTTGGTATGGTTCCTGCCAGTGTTCGTGAATTAATTAATCATGGTCATCAAGTTATTGTTGAGACACAAGCAGGTAGCGGTATTGGTTTTACTGATCAAGACTACGTTGACGCTGGTGCTTCAATTTTACCAGCTGCTGATGATGTATTCGCACAAGCTGATATGATCGTTAAGGTAAAAGAGCCGCAAGCTGTTGAGCGTGCAATGTTACGCGAAGGTCAAATCCTATTTACCTACCTTCATTTAGCACCTGACCTTCCACAAACACAAGACCTTGTGAAAAGTAACGCTATCTGTATTGCTTATGAGACTGTTACTGACGCCAACGGTGGTTTACCACTACTTGCGCCAATGTCAGAAGTAGCTGGCCGCATGTCAATCCAAGCTGGTGCTCAAGCTTTAGAAAAGTCTAACGCGGGTCGCGGCATGTTACTTGGTGGTGTACCTGGTGTTGAGCCTGCTAGAGTCGTAGTTATCGGTGGCGGTATGGTTGGTGCAAACGCAGCTCAAATGGCAGTAGGTATGGGTGCGGACGTGGTAGTTTTAGACCGCAACACAAATGTATTACGCCGCTTAGACGCTCAATTTGGTAACCGCATTAAAGCTGTATACTCAACAGCTGATGCATTAGAAAAGCATGTACTTGAAGCTGACTTAGTTATCGGCGGTGTATTAATTCCAGGTGCTGCAGCTCCTAAGCTTGTAACTAAAGAGCACATCAAAAACATGAAGCCTGGTGCAGCAATCGTTGACGTTGCTATCGACCAAGGTGGTTGTATTGAAACTTCTACACCTACAACTCACGCTGAGCCAACGTTCATCGTTGACGACGTAGTTCACTACTGTGTAGCAAACATGCCAGGCGCTGTTCCTCGCACTTCTACATTCGCGTTAAACAATGCGACGCTCCCTTATATTATTCAATTAGCGAATAAGGGATACAAAAAAGCACTAGAAGACGATAAGCACCTTCTAAACGGCTTAAATGTTATCAATGGCCAAATAACGGTAAAAGAAGTAGCTGAAAACCTAGGTTTTGACTATGTTGAACCTGCAACAGCATTAGCTAACGCATAAGCTTATTTGTCGAAATCTTCGACAAAACTGTAAATAAAAAAGCGCATATTGAGATATGCGCTTTTTTCTTTTTTATCACTGAGTAAGAAAGTTAATTTACCTGCTTGAAATTATTCCCTAGAATCCCAATCAATTAAACAAGTTCTCAATTCTTTGGAGTTCACATGAGTGAAACAAGACATTGCCCACTGCTAATTTTAGGCTCAGGCCCAGCGGGCTACACAGCAGCTGTTTACGCTGCTCGCGCTAACTTAAACCCAGTGATGATCACAGGTATGCAACAAGGTGGTCAATTAACGACAACAACTGAAGTTGAAAACTGGCCAGGCGATGCGGACGACTTAACGGGTCCAGATTTAATGGTACGTATGCAAAAGCATGCTGAAAAATTCGATACAGAAATTATTTTCGACCACATCGAAGAAGTTGACCTAAATACTCGCCCTTTCAAATTAAAAGGCAGCAGTGAGTACACTTGTGATGCATTAATTATCTGTACTGGAGCCTCTGCACAATACCTAGGTTTAGACTCTGAAACTGCGTTCATGGGTAAAGGGGTCTCTGCTTGTGCTACGTGTGACGGTTTCTTTTACCGTAACCAAAAGGTTGCTGTTGTAGGTGGCGGTAACACAGCCGTTGAAGAAGCATTGTACCTTTCTAACATCGCATCGGAAGTACATTTAGTACACCGTCGTGATACGTTCCGTTCTGAAAAGATCTTAACGAAGCGTTTAATGGATAAAGTTGAAAACGGTAACATCGTTTTACACTTAGACCGTACACTAGACGAAGTACTTGGTGACGACATGGGTGTAACGGGCTTACGCCTTAAAGACACTAAGTCAGATGAGACTGAAGAGTTTGACGTGCAAGGTGTGTTCATTGCAATCGGTCACAAGCCGAACACTGACATCTTTAAAGGTCAATTAGACATGAAAGATGGTTACTTAACTATTAATAGTGGTACAGAAGGTAACGCGACACAAACTAGTGTTGAAGGTGTATTTGCTGCAGGCGACGTAGCCGATCACATTTACCGTCAAGCAATTACTTCTGCAGGTGCTGGCTGTATGGCTGCATTAGATGCAGAGCGTTACTTAGACGCCAAATAACCATCGCTATTTAAAATACGAGTCAGGAATGAGTCAAACGATCTCTTATATACATCCAGAAAGTTTGATTTTTCCTGACGTATCTAATGCCCTCTCCGACCCTAATGGATTACTTGCTGTCGGTGGTGACCTATCTACAGAGAGGCTAGTAAAAGCCTACAGACAAGGGATATTTCCTTGGTATAGCGAAGGTGAACCACTAATGTGGTGGTCACCAAACCCTAGAGCAATCATTCCTATTGCCGAATTGCGTATCAATCGAACGTTGCGTAAATTTATCAACAAACAACCATATCATGTCACATTGAACAAAGCTTTTGATGAAGTAATTTCACTTTGCTCCGACGCTCCATTTAGGAATGAGGACACGTGGATCACAGGCGAAATGTATGAGGCTTATTGCCAACTCCATCAGGCGGGACACGCTCATTCGATTGAAGTTTGGTTCGAAGAAGAACTTGTTGGTGGTTTATATGGCGTTGCCATTGGTGGCTACTTTAGTGGCGAATCGATGTTTTATGCCAAACCAAATGCTTCTAAAGTTGCACTCGCTGCATTAGCAAAACATTTAACTAATATTGGTAGTACATTTATCGATTGCCAGTTAACAAACCATTTTCTTGAAGACATGGGCTGTGTAGAAATAAGTCGCAATACGTTCATTAGTAAAAAAGATGATATGATGTCGAACATCGTAGATGATGAGTTTTGGCAACCAAAATCACTAAGCTACTAATTCTTCATCCAAATTCGCTAACTTCGCTGAAAGTTATATAGAAAATCTCGAGCTTTATGACAAACCTAAAACTTGGTATTACCCAAGAATTTGATTGCAACTATTTAGACGATCATAAAGAGCGATTACTCGTTGTTATCGATGATTTGTCCCAACAAAGTGCAGCCTATGACTTTTTAATGTTTCAAGGCTTTAGGCGCAGTGGCGAACAAGTATATAAACCACATTGTGTTAACTGCAATGCATGCCAATCTTTACGCTTACCGGTAAACCATTTTAAACCGAGTAAAAGCCAAAAGCGTTTGCTTAATAGGAACAAACACTTTTTAGTAAAAACTTCTGCTGCTGAAAAGCCGGCTTACTATCCCTTATTCGAGAAGTATATCAATACCCTGCATAGTGATGGCACTATGTATCCCGCAACAAAGGCGCAATTTGATGGTTTTATATTCACCAAAGTTACCGACCAACTTTTTATCGAAGTTTACGATGGTGAAAAGTTAATAAGCGTCGCCGTAACCGACGCGATGCCCATTGCCCTTTCCGCTGTTTATACATTTTATGATCCTGAATACAGAGCAAACGGTTTAGGGATTTATTCAATTCTACAGCAGATAGAACATACTCAAAATTTAGGTAAAGAGTATTTGTATCTGGGTTATCAAATAGATGAATGCCAAAAAATGAATTACAAGGATAAGTTCTATCCACATGAGCGATTAATAGAAAATCGTTGGCAAGCCATAAATAAATAGCCTTATAGCTTTACTTTACTCCGACAATTCGGCATGATCTGCGCAGTTTTATTTTTATGCACTTTTTAGAGGTTTGACGCCCAATGGCGAAAGAAGAAAATATTGAAATGCAAGGTACTGTTTTAGATACATTACCTAATACTATGTTCCGCGTTGAGTTAGAAAACGGCCACGTTGTTACTGCGCACATCTCAGGTAAAATGCGCAAAAACTACATTCGTATTTTAACGGGTGACAAGGTAACAGTAGAATTAACGCCATACGATCTATCAAAAGGTCGCATTATTTTCCGCGCTAGATAATCTCTATATAAATCGTAAACGATAGCATGTAAGTTTTACGATTGTTAAAGACAAATAAAAAGCCCTGATTACTCAGGGCTTTTTTGTTTTTTATATTGCTCGTAGTTATTTGAACAAAAGAGCTATGAACTAGTGTTCAACGAGCTCTTTTTTACTTTCAGTCGTTATCACCAGTTCATCTTTCTTAACTGACACTTTAGCATTACCGCCATTGACTAAATCACCAAACAGTAATTCGTTTGCAAGAGGCTTCTTCAATTTCTCTTGAATCAAACGAGACATTGGGCGTGCCCCCATCGTTTTGTCGTAACCGTTTTCAGCAAGCCAAGCTTTCGCACTTGATGTAATTTCAAGTGAAACGCCTTTTTCATCGAGTAACGCTTCAAGCTCAACAATAAACTTATCGATAACTTGCTGTATGACATTGGTATCTAAATTATTGAACCAAACAATGTTATCTAAACGGTTTCTAAATTCTGGAGTAAATACGCGATTGATCTCATCCATTGCATTAAGACTATGATCTTGCTCTTTAAAACCGATCGATTTTTTGGTCGTTTCAGCAACACCAGCGTTCGTTGTTAATACCAAGATTACATTTCTAAAGTCAGCTTTTCGGCCATTGTTATCTGTTAACGTACCGTGATCCATTACTTGAAGCAGAATGTTGTACACATCTTCATGGGCTTTTTCAATTTCATCAAGTAACACTACTGCATGTGGATGTTTGATAACAGCATCAGTTAACAAGCCACCTTGTTCATATCCTACATATCCAGGAGGCGCACCAATTAAACGGCTAACCGCGTGCTTCTCCATATACTCAGACATATCATAACGAAGCAGTTCTACGCCGAGAATTTTTGCTAACTGTTGTGTCACTTCCGTTTTACCAACCCCCGTAGGGCCTGCAAATAGGAACGAACCAATAGGTTTAACTTCTGAACTCAGGCCAGCGCGAGATAAACGAATAACTGATGTTAATTCATTTATCGCTTTGTCTTGACCAAACACCACCAACTTGAGATTTCTATCAAGATTCTTAAGCGAGTCTTTCTCTGAGCTCGATACCGACTTTTCAGGGATACGAGCAATTTTCGCTACGATAGATTCGATATCACTGTTGTTAATTACCTTTTTGCGCTTAGAAGGTGCAACTAATTGCTGCTTAGCACCCGCTTCATCAATAATATCAATGGCTTTATCTGGTAAGAAACGTTCATTGATATATTTGTCTGCTAGTTGTGCAGCTGCTTTCAGTGCCTTGTTAGTGTATCGGATACCATGATGTGATTCGTATTTCTCTTTCAAGCCTTGCAGAATCTTCGTTGTATCATCAACACTTGGCTCAACAATATCGATTTTTTGGAAACGACGAGCTAACGCTCTATCTTTCTCAAAAATGTTTTGGTATTCCTGATACGTAGTTGAACCAAGGCAACGTAACTTACCAGAAGAAAGTAATGGTTTAATCAAGTTCGACGCATCCATCATACCGCCAGAAGCTGCACCTGCTCCGATGATAGTATGGATTTCATCAATAAATAGAATAGCGTTCGGCTCTTTTTCTAACTCTTTCAGTAAAGATTTAAAGCGTTTTTCAAAGTCGCCGCGGTATTTGGTGCCTGCTAGCAATGCTCCCATATCTAAAGAATAGATGGTACCGTCCGCTAGAAACTCTGGTACTTTTTCGCTAACGATAAGCGACGCTAATCCTTCCGCTATTGCTGTTTTACCAACACCAGCTTCACCTACAAACAATGGATTGTTTTTGCGGCGACGACTTAGCACTTGCAAAGCTCGCTCTAATTCATTGTCTCGGCCGATTAATGGATCAATATTACCTTTCTTCGCTTCTTCATTTAGGTTTACGGCAAAGCTATCTACTACTCTAGGCTCTTCTTCTTGCTGAGGTTCAATATCTTCCTGCGTTCTTGGCTCGGTACCCGAATCCACTTTCGAAATACCATGCGAAATAAAATTCACGATATCTAAACGAGTAATGTCCGATTTTTTGAGAATATAAGCGGCTTGTGACTCTTGCTCACTAAATATAGCAACAAGAACATTCGAACCATTCACTTCATTCTTTCCTGAAGACTGAACATGGAAAACCGCGCGTTGAAGAACGCGTTGAAAACCTAACGTAGGTTGAGTTTCTCTGTCTTCTTCACCCTCGGGGATCTTTGGGGTGGTTTCTCTGATAAATTCTATTAAGTGTTTTCTCAATAACGGTAAATCTGCCCCGCACGCTTTTAACGCGCCAATCGCCGATGGGTTATCGAGCAGTGCAAGTAATAAATGTTCAACCGTCATAAATTCATGGCGAGATTCTTTAGCCTGACGGAAGGCTAAATTAAGGGAAATTTCTAGGTCTTTATTCAGCATAGGTTACTCCAGCTAACACCTTGCGTGACTACGCTCTTTCCATCGAGCACTTCAATGGGTGCTGATGTACAGTAGCAAAATTAATTACTTGATCGACTTTGGTTTCTGCTATTTCTGCAGAATAGGTACCACAACGCGCTTTACCTTTGTAGTGTATGGTTAGCATTACGTCTGTTGCTTGTTCAGGGTTCATATTAAAAAACTTCACTAAAACTTCAACAACAAAATCCATTGGGGTGTAATCATCATTCAACAAAACCACATGATATTTTGGCGGCTCTTCAAGGTTCTCCCGAATTAACTCTTCGGTATCACGTTGAGATTCTGTTAATTCTTTCCAGTTACTCATAAAGTTATATTAGTCTCTATCCGTTATTTTTGCTGAAACTTTTTTATAAAAAGAAGTTATTAAAAAAATGTAAAAAAAATTGTAAATGTCTTGACTTTTTTTACACTTAAACTACGATTTAAAACGTGGCTAATTTTTAGCTCATGCGTTAGGTCGCATATTTACATGGGAAGCATACCTAAATTATACCGCAGGATATAGAAGGAAGTAGAAGTATGGCTCACGGCACAGTTAAATGGTTTAACAATGCAAAAGGTTTTGGTTTCATTCGTCCGGACGATGGTGGAGAAGACATTTTCGCTCACTACTCTACTATTCAAATGGAAGGATACAGAACTTTAAAAGCTGGTCAAGACGTTAATTACGAGCTTAACGCAGGTCCAAAAGGCCACCACGCTGCTAGTATTGTACCAATTGAATCTGACGCAGAGAGTTAGTTAAAAGCTAATTAGCAAGCGCGCTCAAAAAACACAGTAACGCTGTGTTTTTTTATGCCGTTACGCTTTCTTATACTTTGTACAAATATTGATACCAATCGAGTTAAGTTATTAATTCAATTGGTACCAAAACACTTTCTACAAATGCTTGATTATCTCATCGCCGAATTCTGAACAAGACACTAAAGTAGCACCGTCCATCAATCGTTCGAAGTCATAGGTAACGGTTTTAGCTTCAATCGCACCCGACATACCTTTAAGCATTAAATCAGCAGCCTCTATCCATCCCATATGGCGAAGCATCATTTCTGCCGATAAGATTACAGAACCAGGGTTTACTTTATTTAAGCCTGCATATTTAGGTGCTGTACCATGAGTCGCTTCAAATATTGCCACTTCGTCACTTATATTTGCGCCAGGTGCAATACCAATACCGCCTACTTGAGCGGCTAAAGCATCAGATAAATAGTCACCGTTAAGGTTTAATGTTGCTATAACGCTATATTCTTCAGGTCTAAGTAAAATTTGCTGCAACATCGCGTCTGCAATGACGTCTTTGATTACGATTTCCTTTCCTGTTTTCGGATTTTTCAACGATAGCCAAGGGCCACCATCGAGTAGTTCTGCGCCAAACTCGTCATGTGCTAATTGATAGCCCCACTCTTTAAAAGCACCTTCGGTATACTTCATGATATTACCTTTGTGCACTAGGGTTACCGAATCTCTGTCATTGTCGATAGCATATTGAATTGCTTTTCTAACGAGACGCTCTGTGCCTTCCTTCGAAACTGGCTTAATACCGATACCGCAGTTGTCGATGAAACGGATAGACGAAACGCCCATGTCTTCTGTCAGAAAATTGATAACTTTATTTGCTTCGTCAGTACCGGCTTTATATTCAATACCAGCGTAAATATCTTCCGAATTTTCCCTAAAAATCACCATATCGACAGCTTCTGGATGTTTTACAGGACTAGGTACACCAGTGAACCATTGCACTGGACGCTGACATACATACAGATCGAGAACTTGCCTTAACGCTACATTAAGCGAACGGATACCACCACCAACAGGAGTAGTCAAAGGGCCTTTGATACCAACCTTGTATTCCTTGAACATTGCTAACGTTTCTTCCGGCAACCAAGTTTCTGAATCATATACTTGTGTTGCTTTCTCTCCCGCATAGACTTCCATCCAATGGATTTGCTTTTCTCCACCATAGGCCTTTTCGACTGCGGCATTAACTACGTTGATCATAGTCGGTGTAACATCAACCCCAATACCATCACCCTCAATGAAAGGAATGATTGGATTGTTTGGAACATTAAGACTGTTATTCTCAATCGTAATTTTTTGACCTTCTTGCGGAACGGTAACGTTTTCTAACATAAGGCAATCCCCCGATTTTTAAGATATTTTTGTAGCGGTGATACGCTTAAGGTTAAAGCTAAACTAAAAAGAGTTTTTACACTAATTCTGTTTAGGTTATACCGACTATACATCTAATGAATATTTAGTCGTAACTCAAGTATAGGCAGATAATTAGCAAATGTTGCCATCTCGCTAAAAATTAAGCTTTTTTAATAGGAATCGGCGATACCAACCGCAATTTGTCGGCACGCTCTACTGTTGGGGTGAAAACCATCAGTTGCAAACATTTCATTCACTTGTGATAAATCAAAGTCAGCACGATGAAAGTGTACGTTGTCCATGTGACTAACAATAAACTGTGAAACTAGATTAAGAAGCTGAGCTCTTAACCCTAATACAGAGGATAAAGGATTTTGTATGAGTGGAAACTTTGCTAAATCAGGGGTTGCTAGCAAAATGATCTGTTTGTTTTCATCACTATTTTGTATGGTTAATAGTAAACGTTTGAGTTGTAACTGCCATTTAGATAACGAAGTAAAACCTTTCGCATCATTCACTCCGACAGATATAACAACAAGGTCTGCGCTAAAATCACCAACATTTGAAAGTGAATGAATAACATCGTTAAGTTTAAAGCCTGAAGTAGCAACAACTTTAGTATTTACCTGAGCCCCATTCCGTGAACTCAACTCATTTGCAACAGCGCCAGGTAGAGCATTTTGAATCGTGGTACAACCAACACCTGCTGCAACAGAATCCCCCAACACCAATAGGTTCAGCTGTTTGGTTTTTTGATGAACATTGTCTTGGTTGTCATTATTTTGTGGTTCTTCGGCGCGATTACGTTTAACGAAATCACGCTCCCCTGCAGCCTCAGGTAATCTTACTGCGACTTTCTTGAGGCGTATTCCTTGGAAAATCCAAAGAGGTGAAGTAAGAAAAGCTACTAAGCGGTATTTCAGTTTCAGCTTACTAATATGCACCCTGCCAGTCTCCTTCATACTTTTTCGACAACTGTTCTATTAGTCCCTTTTCAGACAAAGCATCAATTGCTTCGTTGAGGATATTTAAAATGAGTTGGTGTTTTTTATTTAGCCTAAGGTGCAGTTCTCCAGAAGAATGCAAGATGGGAAAATCAATTGCGATACGCAGTTTACTGGCCCAATCTTTTGCTGTTTTCTCACCGATTATAGCCATTTTCACTCTACCTGATGCCAGTGCCAATAGCAGCTCGCGCTCAGACGAGAAGTCCATTCGCATAAACGTATCATCGTCGTGATAGTAATACCCGCGAACTGCACCAACAACTTTACTTTGGTATGATTTAACTTCACGCTTTGGGAGAAATGTTGAATCTACTGTTGTTGGTGAATTCAGTTGAGCCAAAGTCACAATGTACTCAGTAACTTTTAAAAATGGCTTGCTAAAAATAACTTTTGACTGCTCCTCTTCGCTCAACCATGAGGGACTGATAATATCGAAATCAATCTCCTCCTTTTCCAAAGCCAATTTCATTCGTGCAGCTGGCAACACAACTTTTTTACCTGCAATCCCCGCTTCAGCTAGTAAATGAGGAACATATTCTCCCAGAATACCTGGATTCTCTGCACCTTGAATATAGTATGGTACCCAACTATTTTAGCCCTAAGGTTCATACCTTAGTACGAGTTCCTCTTCAGCCTCTACAATAAAACTTATCAAGCTAACAACAAGCAGTAGGGATATTCTAGAACAGGCGCCAAACATCAAAAATCGACCTTTCTAGGAAAGCTTTGTTAAAGCTACTTTGATGCCCATAGCGACAAGTGTTACACCCAGTATTCTGTCTATCCAATGAGCTTTATTCTGAAATTGTCTATTCAACATCGGTCTACTGAGTAAAAATACGACTGTCGCGAACCATAAGAATTGAAGCACCATCATCCAAATTCCATAAACGGACACTTGCCAAAACGGAAGATCAGGGGATAGCACCAATGTAAACAGTGCTACGAAGTAAATTGGTGCTTTTGGATTAAGGGCGTTACATAAAAAACCTTTGAAAATAATACTTTTACTTGCAGGCTCCTGCTCAACTTGTGCTGACTCCAACGAAGAAGTCGTTACCGCACGCGGCTTTGATCTTAAGCCTTGTACGCCTAGAAAAACCAAGTATGCAGCCCCTAATATTTTTATCGCCCACAGCAACCATTCTGATTGAGATATAACGACGGCTAAACCTAACGAAGAATAGATAATATGTACGGAGAGACCTAATGCAATCCCAAAGCTAGTTAAAAGCCCAGCCTTTTTACCAGACGACATTGTTTGTTGAGAAACTAGCACAAAATCAGGGCCTGGAGATGCAGCTGCAAGCAAATGAATTGAGCTAATGAGCAGTAAACCTTGAAAGAAATCCAAAACTATATGTGCCTACTGTTATACCAATTTAGTCAAATTGATAAAAAATTAAACATGGCCTGATAATATAAAACAAAAAAGCCTGCAATTGCAGGCTTTTTATACGCGTTATGTTGATTTATCGATTATAACAGGGTCGATAAAATCGTGTTTAATGTGCCACTTGGGCGCATCGCTTTAGCAGCTAGCTCTTGTGATGGGAAGTAGTAACCATCAATATCCATCGCTACGCCTTGTGCACCATTTAATTCAGCAACAATCTTCTCTTCTTGCTTAGTTAAAGCTTGAGCAACTGGACCAAAAGATTCAGCTAGATCTGTATCATCAGATTGAGCCGCCAACGCTTCTGCCCAGTAAGTTGCTAAATAGAAGTGTGAACCACGGTTGTCAAGTTCGTTTACTTTACGTGAAGGTGATTTGTTCTCTTGTAAAAACTTAGCCGTAGCAGCGTCAAGCGTATCTGCTAATACTTGCGCTTTTTTGTTAGATGCGAAGTTTGCTAGATGTTCAAGAGAAGCAGCTAACGCAAGGAATTCACCCAATGAATCCCAACGTAAGTGGTTTTCTTTTTCGAATTGCTGAACGTGCTTAGGCGCAGAACCACCAGCACCTGTTTCAAATAAACCACCACCATTCATTAACGGAACGATTGATAACATTTTAGCTGATGTACCAAGTTCCAAAATTGGAAATAAATCAGTGTTGTAATCACGTAACACATTACCAGTTACAGAGATAGTGTCTTCGCCTTTACCACAACGCTCTAACGTGTGCTTACACGCTTCAGTTGGCGCTAAAATACGTAAGTCTAAGCCGTCAGTATCGTGGTTTGGTAGGTATGCATTAACTTTCTTAATAATTTCAGCATCGTGAGCACGGTTTTCATCTAACCAGAAAACTGCTGGTGTATTTGATAAACGAGAACGAGTAACAGCTAATTTCACCCAATCTTGAATCGGCGCGTCTTTAGTTTGACACATACGGAAGATATCGCCTTCTGAAACATCATGAGACAACATAACGTCGCCAGTTGCTGAATTTACAGAACGAATTACACCTGCACCTGGCGCTGTAAACGTTTTGTCGTGCGAACCGTACTCTTCCGCTTTCTTTGCCATCAAACCAACATTTGGAACCGTACCCATTGTTGTAGGGTTAAATGCACCATTTTCACGACAGTAATCAACTACTGCTTGGAAAACACCCGCGTAGTTACGATCTGGAATGGTGAACTTAGTATCTTTTTGCTTACCATCTGGCCCCCACATTTGACCCGATGCACGAAGTGCTGCGGGCATTGAAGCATCGATGATGATATCACTTGGTACGTGAAGGTTTGTAATGCCGCGATCTGAATCAACCATTGCCATTGGTGGGCGAGTCTCGTAAACCGCTTGTAAGTCAACTTCAATTTCAGCTTTCTTCTCAGCTGGCAAACGCTCAATTTTAGTGTATACGTCACCAATACCATTGTTTGCATCTACGCCCAACTGTTCAAATACAGCAGCGTGCTTTTCGAACACGTCTTTATAGTAAACCTTAACACAGTGACCGAAAATAATTGGGTCAGACACTTTCATCATTGTCGCTTTCATATGAAGCGAGAATAAAACATCTTCTTCTTTCGCTTTGTCAATTTCTTTCTCGAAGAATTCAACTAGCGCTTTTTTGCTCATTACAGAGGCATCGATTACTTCTTTGTCTTTTAATGCTACGCGCTCTTTTAATACGGTTACATTACCAGCAGCATCAACATACTCGATACGCATATCAGTTGCGCCATCAACTGTCATTGATTTTTCGCTTCCGTAGAAGTCACCTGCTGCCATTTTTGCAACATGCGATTTAGATTCGTTTGACCATGCACCCATTGAATGCGGGTTGTTCTTTGCGTATTGCTTAACAGAACCAGGTGCGCGGCGGTCTGAGTTACCTTCACGCAGTATAGGGTTTACTGCAGAACCAAGAACTTTAGCGTAAGTTAACTTAATTGACTCTTCCGCTTCGTTTTGTGGCTCTTCTGGGTAATCAGGTAAATTGTAACCCTTCGCTTGTAATTCTTTAATTGTCGCTTGAAGCTGAGGAATTGAAGCACTGATGTTTGGAAGTTTAATAATGTTCGCTTCTGGTGTCTTAGCAAGTTCACCAAGCTCAGCTAGTGCATCGCCAATGCGTTGTTCTTCTGTTAGGTACTTAGGAAAATTAGCAATTACACGGCCAGCTAAAGAAATGTCACGAGTATCAACGTCTATACCAGATGATGCAGTAAACGCTTTAACAATTGGTAAAAGTGATTGAGTCGCTAGCGCTGGCGCCTCATCCGTAATGGTATAAATGATTTTAGGCGATTCTTTAGTCATTTCTTGTCCTACTATTTATCAGCGAGTATTCAGCAAAACGAATAACTATCCTAGAGAGGATATTTAATACTCATGATGCTTATAATTAAGTTTTTGCGCGCGCATAGTATAAGCATTGGTTAGTTAACTCAACAATTCACAGTGCGCCCGTTAGAAAAAAGCAAGCTATCCTACATCATTTGATTATGGATAGAAACCTTACAGCCTTTACCATCTGGTCTTACCTGTTAACCTTGAGAAATGCACACTGCTTTCAATTTAATTAATCACTTCGTTGCATAGTTATTGATGTAGTACCGTGAAGTCTTCCACATTGTGCTAACCAAATTTCAGTACTCCTAAAAGCCAAATCTCGAAAACGAGATTTATAACGTAAATATTGAGTTCCGAAATCGAGATTTTTCTAAAAACAACGAGACAACAGAAATATTAAACCAATTGTTTTTAAAGCGTATTTTAAACTTGGCATCTTCACTGCTATTTACTATATAAAAATCAAAACAAAGGATAAATTTTTAGTGGATATCGTGAAGAAAAAGCCAAAACAATCTAAGTTCTCTCTAAAGTGGTTAGTAGCCCTCGCTGTAATTGCGTCAGTTGTTTGGGCCATCTCCTATGCCAGTACTTCGACTCATAAAGTGCAAGCTAAAAGTGTGCTTACAGACCAAGTCAAACGCGGCGATTTAACGCTAGATGTGAGAGGTATCGGTGTACTAGTGCCAAGAGAGGTTCATTGGGTTGCAACAGAAGTTAACGGGCGCGTAGAGCAAATTTACATTAAGGCAGGTGCTACCGTTAAGAAAGGTGACCCCATACTAACACTGTCGAACCCTAATTTGGTTCAAACATTAGAAGAACACCAATGGGAATTAGAAGAAACAGAGGCGCAGTTAAATGCGGAAACCGTAGCACTAGAATCTAGCGTACTAGACCAAGAAACTCTTCTTATAAATAGTAAACTGAATTATGAAAGTGCCCTTCTCACTTTGACCGCACAAAAAACCTTACTAGACCAAGGTGTCGTCGCCATATCAATTGTCGAACACGAAGAAGTGAAAATTCAGGTCAAACAGCTATTACAACGCTGGCAATTAGAAGAAAAGCGCTTTGAAAAGGCTAAACAGAATCTAGCAGCTCAAAAACTTGCTTTTACTGCTCGCCTAAAGCGCATGAAAAAGAGTGTTGCGCGCATACAACACCAAGTAGATAGCCTTCAAATTACCGCCACTATCGATAGCATTGTTCAAGCGATGCCACTTGAACTTGGCCAACGGATTACCCAAGGCACAAATATCGCTCGTCTTGCTAGAAATGATGAGTTTATTGCCGAAATCAGGATTCCTGAAAAGCAAATTTATCAAGTCGCACTTACGCAAAGTGTCACATTAGACACCAAAACCAATAAAGTTGAAGGGAAAGTGATCCGCATTGATCCGGCAGTAGTAAATGGAACCGTTCAAGTAGACGTAGATATAATTGGTGAATTGCCCAAAGAAGCGCGTCCCGAGTTAACAGTTGACGGGATTATACACGTAGCTCAATTAACCGATGCTCTGTATGTCAAGCGCCCCATGTTCGCAAAAGCTAACTCCACTGGAAGCGTCTATCTCATTGACCAAGATAACGGTGTAACCCCAACGCAAGTCCAATACGGACGCTCCTCTCAAACTCATATAGAAATTAAAAATGGTCTTTCCGCTGGTGATAACGTGGTAGTATCGGACGTGTCGTCTTGGAAAGAAAAACAAATAAAAGCAATACAATAAGGAACTGTTATGAAAAAGAACTCAAACAACTCGAGCATTAATAATTCAGATGGCAACAATGCTTTGGTGAGCTTGAATGCACTCGATAAAGTGTTCTACACAGACGACATTGAAACACACGCATTGGACAAGATTGATTTTTCCATAAACAAAGGTGAATACATTTCAATATCTGGCCCATCTGGTTGCGGCAAGTCTACATTACTATCGATTCTAGGTTTGTTAGACACACCGACAGGAGGTCAATTCGTTCTGGCGGGCCATGATGTAACGACGCTAGACAAAGATGAACGTGCAAAAATTAGAAACGAAAAAATAGGTTTTATCTTTCAGGCATTCAATTTAATCAGTGATTTAACCATTGAAGAAAACGTAGAGTTACCATTGTCATACCGTTCCGACATCTCAAAACTCGAGCGCCGAAAAATGGTAAAAGACGCGTTAGCACAAGTAGACATGTCTCATCGCGCCAACCATTTCCCTTCACAGTTATCTGGTGGTCAGCAACAGCGCGTTGCCGTGGCTCGCGCCATCGCAGGTAAACCAGACATCTTACTCGCCGATGAGCCAACTGGTAACTTAGACTCAAAGAATGCAGGTGCGGTAATGGAATTATTAGATAAGTTACATGCCAACGGTGCGACTATCTGTATGGTTACTCATGACCCGCGTTCAGCAAGTCGAGCCGGCAGAATCGTAGAGATTTTCGACGGTAAACTAGTCGCTGACCGTCAGTCAGAAACACCTAACGCAATTGCCGTTTAACTGCGCGAGGTTAATTTATGATTAAATCAATAGAACTCAAATATTCTTTGCGAATGCTACTGAAAAAACCATTGTTCACCGCCTTAACAATACTCATAGTGGCGATTGGCCTTGGCTTAACAGTTTACAGTTTCTCTTTGCTAAACAGCTTGGTGTTTAATCCATTGCACTTAAACAAAAATTCTCAAGTAATGGCATTAGAAGCTCAGTTTGACCACAATCACTTGCTTCGAATGGGAGCTGATCCGTACCACGTAAATCTAGCCGCTGAGCAACTCGGTATATTTTCAGAGTATGGTTACTATACGGAAGATACTACATTCATCGGCGGCACTAGCAGTAAACACAGCGCTCTATTCAACGCGAAAAAGATGAATGCTACCTATACAAGTTGGAACATTTTCTCTTTTGCTGGTGTTAATCCTATTCACGGCCGAGGCTTTCTGCCAGAAGATTTTGCTGAAGGAGCAGAGCCGGTAGTTGTATTAAGTTACGAAGTTTGGCAAGACTATTTTGGTGGTGATCCTGCAATTATTAACCAAGAATTAGCCTTAGACGCCGAACCAGGTCGAATTATTGGCGTAATGCCGGAAGGTTTTGTATTCCCACAACACGCTCAAATATGGCAACCTCTTCGCGATTCTACGGTAAACCCAACTAAAGCATCTTATACGCGGTTGTATGCTTTTGCACGACTCAAAGATAATGTCGATTTAACTGCCGCACAAACAGCGCTTGACGGCTTCACTAAAGAGCTTGCTACAACAATCGAAGAAAATTTCAAATGGCGCATCGCTGAAAATGGCAAGTATTTAACTGTTCAACCTTACAAGCAGGCTGCTATTACCCAATATTACAACATCTTCATTGCCCTACTCGTTGTGGTATTTCTTATTTTACTGCTTGCCTGTATTAACGTAAGTAACTTGTTATTAGCGCGTGTTAACGAACGAATCAAAGAAGTTGCTATACGAATCGCGCTCGGTATCCCGCGCAAAAAGCTTGTTGTGCAGATGCTTTGGGAAAGCGTCGTAATTTGCGTAATTGGCGGCGCTTTGGCGTTGTTATTCGCGGCTTACGGAATTGAATTAACTAATCAAATGTTCAATCAAACCTTTGCTGTAAATGATCAAAAGCCATTCTGGTGGACATTGACCGTTGATGGACAAGGACTGATGATTCTTGTAGCTGCTGTAGTTGTTATGATTCTAGTCACAGGTCTGTTTCCAGCCATCAAAGCGTTAAACAATGACTTTAACGCCGTCATTCGCGACGGAACGCGTGGCGCGCTTGGTAAAAGAGCAGCAACAACAGGCAAAGTTCTCGTTATTTCTGAAATTGTACTCTCTTGTGTAGTTTTAGTACTAGCCACGCTACTTTTATCTACCGGCTATTTCGCTAGCCAAGCTGACTACGGCGTAAAAACAGATAACCGTTTAACAGCACAGTTACAATTGCCGCCAGAAAAATACCCCGTTAGACGTGCCACTGACTTTGAATACCAAGATAGGGTCACGCGCGCTAATGTCTACTACGACATAAAAGCGGCATTAGAAAGCATGCCTAATTTCAAAGCTGCAGCGATGATGAGCCAATTGCCTGGTACTGGCGAAGGTACAAGCTATTTTGAAATAGAGGGCCGCGCTGCTGAAGTATACAACGAAAACCCATATAGCAATAATGAAGTGATCGCACGAGGTTCTTGGGACGCTTTAGGCATGAAGATTATTCAAGGTCGAGGATTCGACCACAGGGACACTGAGGATGGCGTGTTTAATCTTATTATCAATGAGTCGATCGCTCGTGACTTCTTCCCAGACGGTGATGCCGTTGGTAAGCGTATTCGCCGCGTAGGTAGAAATGGTGCAAGTGATACGTGGAATATCATTGTTGGCGTCGTCTCAGACACCTATCACGGGTCAACCATGCGCTCTTCAAGTGCGTCTTATAATTCGTATCACCCTAACGACAACATTGGCATGATGCGTACTTACGTTGCAGTTCACTACACTGGTGATGAAAAAGATGCGATTGCAGCACTAACACAAGCAGTATCAAACGTTGACCCTGATGTTGGTATATACCACGTACAAAGCTACGATAACTTGATTCAGCAACCTATGATGTTATTACTATCAGTTAGCAAGATTTTCCTATTCTGTGGTATTATTGCGGTCACATTGGCTGCAAGCGGTATATACGCTATGTCTGCCAACAATATCATTCAGCGCACACAGGAAATCGGTATTCGTCGCGCCATGGGAGCACCAGATAAAAAGATCATGCAAATGTTTTTAAAACAAGCAGGTTTGCAGCTGACTATCGGTTTAGCATTAGGTATCGCTATGGCAGTGGCGTTATCCAGCTATATGTCGAATACCATAGTGATCAATCCAGAAAGTTATGGTTTGGCACTTATAGGTATTCCAAGCCTGATTATTTTTATGGTGCTAATCGCGACCTTTATTCCAACACGAACCGTTTTACAGTTGGAACCAAGCGATGCATTACATTATGATTAACCCCGTCGCTTAAAACAGGAGGCTATATAGCCTCTTGTTTATTATAGGAATTTAGCTACTTTTAGGTGGCTTTTTAGAAGGAACCTCTGTCAACAAATGAACAACGCTAACCACAGTATATTAGTCGCTGATGACGACGCTGACGTTCTATCAGCACTAAAATTGGCCTTGCGCACAGAGCAATATCAAGTGACAACGGCAAGCTCACCTCATGAAGTGATTACCTTGCTTGAACGTAAACACTTTTCTTGTTTACTTATCGATTTAAATTACACGCAAGATACGACTTCTGGTATTGAGGGAATGTCTTTGCTCAAAGAAATTCGTCAACGTGATGCCGACGTTCCCATAATCGTTATCACTGGGTTTGGCAGCGTTGGTATTGCTGTCGAAGCGATGAAACTTGGCGCCTGTGATTTTATCGAAAAGCCTTGGCGAAATTCGCAATTATTCGCACGTATAAAACAACAGGTAGAGCGTGCAAATGCGATACAGGTCAACAAAAAGCTGAGTCACGAAAACGCTTTATTAAGAGAAGCACAACCACTCAACGTTGTTGCGCATTCAAACGTAATGTCAACATTATTAACGCAAATTGAACGCGTTGCACAAAGCGATATGAATGTCCTGTTTACTGGCGAAAATGGCACAGGTAAATCAATGCTAGCCAAGTATTTACATCATCATTCAACGCGAAGTAACAACAGTTTTATTTCAGTCAATATGGGTGCCATTCCAGAATCTTTGTTTGAAAGTGAAATGTTTGGCCATGTTAAAGGCGCGTTCACCGACGCAAAAGACGACCGAATTGGCCGCTTTGAACTCGCTAATCAAGGGACTTTGTTTCTTGATGAAATTGCCAATATTAATTTAGCTCAGCAAGCAAAACTACTACACGTACTGGAAGCCCATCAGTTTGAACGAGTAGGCAGCGCAGTCACGCTTCAGGCAGATGTGCGACTTGTGTCAGCTACAAATGCACCACTGGAAGACCTTGTCGCGTCTGGTCAGTTTCGACAAGATCTTTTGTATCGCTTAAATACTGTGGAAATACGTATACCAGCATTACGTGAAAGAATCGAAGATATACCAAATTTGGCCACGCATTTTATTCAACAGTTATGCACCAAATATGGTACTGCTGCTAAATCACTATCTGATTGCGCAACAAGCGCACTATTGCAATACACATGGCCGGGAAACATCAGGGAACTCGCGCACACCATTGAGCGTGGCATGTTCTTGAGCAATGGCGACATAATAGACGAAAGTGCGCTTAACTTACCGGGCGGAAAGAGCAAACCAGCCAACCAAAAACTTCAAACAACTGAAGAAAAAACGCTCGAGGAAATTGAAAAGCAAGTTATTCTAGAACGACAGCATAAACACGATAAAGATCCGATAAAAACGGCTAGATCCCTTGGTTTAACACGTAGTTCGTATTATCGTCGTTTAGAAAAATATCAATTGAATCAATAAGAAAATAGATTAATTGACCTGCTACAAAAGATAACAAGCCCCATGAACAAGCCAAAGCAACAACAATCATTTGAAAATAGCATAACGTCAGCCAGTTTAACTATTGCAGTTGTGCCTTTCATATTGTTGCTTATCTTTCTAGTTTTAGCTGATATCTCGTTCTATTTCAAGCTTATCATTAGCTTATTTACTTTTGTCGTTATAGCGATAGGTAACTTGCTAATTTGGCGCAAGCTTACGGGCCAATTGCGCACGACAACCAACATTGTAGAAGCCTTGATTACTGGTGTTAGCACCATGAAACCAAGTTCTGCTATTCAAACTGGCGCGCTAAAGGAACTCAACCGAGTCATCAATACTGCGTCTGAACAGCTTGCAGAACAACGTTTGTTGTCTAAAGAACACCATATTGCAATGTCTAAGGTGCTAGAGCACATCAACGTAGCAGTAATTTGCTTCGACGAAAATGCGGTGGTCACCCTGCTTAACCCTAAAGCCAAACATCTGTTTTCAGTGCACGATGAAATGCTAGGAATGCCAGCTCGAAGCTTAGGGATAGAAAAGAGCCTTCTTAATGTAAAACAGCAAAAGGTGGTGACACTTAAAACCGAACAGTTTGAAAAACGTGTGTTTTTGCAAACCGATACCTACCAATTACACCGTAAAACTTACACTTTGCTGTTTTTAAATGATGTACAAAAACTCTTACAGAACGAAGAACGTGTAGCGTGGCAACGTTTGTTACGGGTATTGAGTCATGAAATTAATAACTCTCTTGCCCCTATTGCCTCAATTGGTGAGTCATTAACTGTTCTTATTTCCAAAGAAACAGAGTCATCTAGCAACAGTCAGATTCAGCAAGACCTAATAGATGGCCTACACATTATGACGCAGCGAGCCCTGACACTCGATAGCTTTATCAAAGAGTACCAAGCGCTAACTAGGCTTCCTCAACCACAAAAATCCCTTTTTTCGCTACGAGAACTGATAGTAGAACACACGGAGCTGTTCCCGGAAATTGAGTTTAAAGTCCCAGAAAAAGATTTTGAAGTGTATGCGGATCGTATGCAAATATCGCAGGTTCTAGTAAACCTATTAAAAAATGCGCAACAAGCTTTATTGCCGAGTGAAAATAAGTGTTTCGTTAAGATAGACTGGCACATATCACACAACCAGTTGCAACTAAACATAGTAGACAACGGTAGAGGTATTAGTAACCCTGACAACCTGTTTGTCCCTTTCTATACAACAAAAGCAAAAGGTAGCGGTATCGGCTTAGTACTTAGTAGACAAATACTGTTTAATCACGGTGGAGATTTGTCGTTGCGTAATAATCAGCCTAACGCCCTCAATAAAGATGGTGACAACTCTAATGCTTCCACTGGCGCCTGTGCCATTCTCACCTTACCTATTGTACTTAAGTGAGAAACATACAGTGAAAGCGTTGAAGCAAGTGAGCAAAAGCATGTAAACTAATGCAAGTAAACTAGAGCAAGTTTTGCTAGGTTTACTTAGTATCATCTTTTACACTATCAACATGAATACTTACAACAAAAAGCGATCACCGCTATCGCCTAACGCTCCCCATTCTTCTTCACGTAAACGTGCACAAGATAAAGGGCCGCATAAAGCCCTTAGGTCACGTAACGCCGCAACAACCAAGAAAAACAATAAACCTTCAGTTAAGCCAGAAGATCGTATCTTAGTGCTATTAAACAAACCGTTTAATGTATTAAGCCAATTTACCGACGATGAATCGCAAAAAGAAAAACGTCAAACCCTTAAAGATTTTGTCCCTATTCCTAACGTATATGCTGCCGGAAGATTAGATCGAGATAGCGAAGGGTTATTGCTGTTAACCAACGATGGAAAATTGCAAAATAAACTAGCGAACCCTAGGAAAAAAACAAAGAAAACTTATTGGGCACAAGTGGAAGGTTCACCCACTGAAGCTGCTCTAGCGCAGCTCAGGAAAGGGGTCGAGTTAACGGATGGCCTTACCTTACCAGCAGAAGTTAGCGTCATAGCAGAACCAAGCATTTGGGAACGCGATCCTCCAATTCGAGAGCGTGCGAATATTCCAACGACTTGGCTAGAAATAAAAATCACTGAAGGTAGAAATCGACAAGTACGCCGAATGACGGCCCATATTGGCTTTCCAACACTTAGATTAATTAGATACGCTATTGGCCATTACAACATCGACAATTTAAAAAACGGCGAATACAGGTTAGTGGCGCAATCTAATTAAGAATTTGATAAGTTATTAGAAAGAAGGATGTTTTAGTGTGGTACTGAAGTAAATTTGTTTTAACTGTAAATACAAGCAAATAAAAAAGTATAGTTAGCACCACAAAAAATAGAAAAACACAAAGCAGAGAGCAAAAAGGGAGATATCTCGCAATGACGAAATGCTAGACTTGCGGACACACTGTTGAAGTTGAATATTGCACAGCTTGTGGTGAAAAAGATTCGATCCCTCTCAGCTCTCGATTGCACACTTTATTTCTCAACTGATGTATTCACTACCATGTGGATGGAAAATTCTTTCACTCGCTTAGGCTACAGTTGAGCAAGCCTGGCGCGCTAACACTTAACTATCTATCTGGTGTTCGAAAATTTGTATTAACACCTTTCCAACTGTTTGTTCTCATAAACATCTTTTATTTCTTCTTACTAAGTTTCATCGGTCACGCAACATTCAATACGCCCCTAGAAGTCCACCTTACGGCAACCAATCTTACTCACCATGAATGGGCAAAAATGCTAGTTAATGACATGCTATCTACGACGGGGGTTTCTACAGAGAAATACGGTATTGCGTTTAATCAGCGCATTGACGTGTTATCAAAGTCTCTCTTCATTTTTCTCATTCCATTATTTGCTTGATTTGTCGCGCTATTTTTCTTCAAACAGCAATATACCTCGTTAGCCTCTGTGGTGTATTCCACCCACTTTTTTGCTTTCTTCTTAACCTTTCAAATCACCTTCTTTTCTGTCGCAGAATTGCTCAACAAAATAGCTGAAATAGGATTTGGAGTAAGTATAGATAAATATCTTTACAACGAGCTAATTGCCTCACTGATCCTCTTCTTGTCTTTAGCGTACTAACTATTTTCATCTGCTAGTCGTGTCTTTGGGCAAAATGGGTTGCAAATTATGATGAAAACATTTGGATTAATCATTTCGTTGTATTTCACTTTATTGGTGTATCGCGGGCTTTTATTTTTTATTACCTTTTATAGCCTTTAACCAACAAACTCTTTTGGAGAACTATTGTTAATGTCATCGGATACCTTGAACGACCATGGTAAAGATCAGTTTAAACCAAACACAACCGTTGCAGCAGTTGTCTCATATCAAGATAGATTTTTATTAGTCGAAGAAATTGAAAATGGCAGAGAAGTATTAAATCAGCCTGCTGGCCATATTGAGGCAAATGAAAGCCTAGTAGCGGCGGCCAAGCGTGAGCTCAAAGAAGAAACAGGGCTCTCGCTATCACCTGACTATTTGAGTGGTATTTATTACTTTCAAAGAAAAGACCTAGATTTATATTTTCTGCGGTTTTGTTTCGTTTTTAACATCGAAGGAACATCAGCCCCCGTTTGTAAACCTGAAGATGACGAAATTATCAATTGTCACTGGCTCACCCTCGAAGAAATTAAACAAAATGAAAGTAAGTTGCGCAGTGCGATGGTACTCGAGTGTATCGAGGATTATTTAAGCGGCCAACGAGTGCCACTAAGTGTTATAAAATCTAACTTATCGACCTAAAAAATAACGTGTTTAAAGTCTATTATGGCATAAATGACTATGCTATAATTCTGCGCCGTTTTATCCTGGTAGAGAGAATTAATGTCATCTAGCGAACATTCGTTATTAAAAAATCTTCCGAATCAAAAAGCACCTGAAGATACGCGCGTTATTGTGGGTATGTCTGGCGGTGTAGACTCATCTGTATCTGCATACTTGTTACTTGAACAAGGCTATCAGGTAGAAGGTCTATTCATGAAAAATTGGGAAGAAGATGATACTGATGAATATTGCGCTGCTGCAGAAGATTTAATTGATGCACAGGCCGTATGTGACAAGCTTGGTATTAAGCTTCACACCATCAACTTTGCTACTGAATACTGGGACAATGTATTTGAATACTTTCTTGCGGAGTACAAAGCAGGCCGCACACCAAACCCAGATATCATGTGTAACAAGGAAATTAAATTTAAAGCTTTCCTTGAGTTCGCCTGTGAAGACTTAGGTGCAGATTACATTGCAACTGGTCATTACGTGCGCCGCGACTATCGTTTAGACAAGAATGGCAACGAGAAATGGCACATGATTCGTGGCCTAGATAGCAACAAAGATCAAAGCTATTTCTTATATACCCTAAGTCACAAGCAAGTTGGTCAAACACTCTTCCCTGTGGGCGATATCGAAAAGCCAGAAGTACGTGCTATCGCTGAAACAGCAGGCCTAATTACACACAACAAAAAAGACAGCACCGGCATCTGCTTCATCGGTGAGCGCAAGTTTAAAGACTTCTTACAAAAATTCTTACCAGCACAACCTGGTAAAATTGAGTCCGCTGAAGGTGAAGTTGTTGGTGACCATGATGGCCTTATGTACCACACACTTGGACAGCGCAAAGGTCTTCGCATTGGTGGATTAGCAAACGCAGGCGACGAGCCTTGGTATGTTGTTGATAAAGATTTAGAACGCAACGTGCTAATTGTTGGCCAGGGTCATAATCACCCAAGACTATTTTCAAAAGGTTTAATCGCTAACCAGTTACATTGGGTTGACAGAGAAGCTGTCGAAGCACCATTTACATGCACAGTAAAAACTCGTTATCGCCAAGACGACGTAAACTGTACGGTTACACCGTTAGAAAATGATGAATATGAAATCATGTTCGATGAACAGCAAAGCTCGGTTACTCCGGGACAGTCAGTTGTATTCTACCAAGGCGATGTTTGTCTTGGTGGAGGCATTATTAATACATTAATTCGTTAAGCATAATGAGAGATCAAACCATTACGTTCGCCGCTATTTGTCAAATAGCGGCTATGGTGCAAAAAATTGCCCGCCAAGGAAGTGTAAACGACGAACAGTTCGAAGTTATGCTCTCCAGCATCATCAATACATCGCCTTCAGACACTTTGGATGTTTACGGTGGTGAGCTAAGTCACCTGCAAGATGGCTTAAAAGCACTGAGTTATCACTTAGGTAACGAAAATAAGCAAAAAGACCCTGAGTTAACACGATATATCGTTAGCCTGCTGAATTTAGAGCGCCGACTTACAAAAAACAGCAAGCAACTCAATGCGCTCGGTCAACGTATCGCCGATATCCAACGCCAATCACACCACTATAACCTTACCAGCCCCCAAATGATAAGTAGTATCGCAAGCATCTACAGCGAACTCATTAGTCCACTCGGCGCAAGAATTCAGGTAGCTGGTGATCCAAGCATTCTTAAAACTGAAGCTAATCAACACAAAGTAAGAGCTCTTTTATTAGCAGGTGTACGCAGCGCAGTTCTGTGGCGCCAAGTGGGTGGTAAGCGTAGAAATATTTTATTTGCACGTTCTAAACTTCTAGATTGTGCTAAACAATTACTCAACGAAATTTATTAAACTTTATCTATTGGTTTTTAGGAAAACACTATGGAACTTTCAGCATTAAGTGCAATTTCACCGGTTGACGGTCGCTACGGTAGCAAAACGGCTTCTCTGCGCCCTATTTTCAGTGAATTTGGTTTAATTAAATACCGCGTAACAGTTGAAGTACGCTGGTTACAAAAATTAGCTGCGCAAGCAGATATTGCTGAAGTTCCAGCATTTTCTGATGAAGCCAACGCAATTTTAGATGGTATCGTTGCAAACTTCTCTGAAGAAGATGCAATGCGTGTAAAAACGATTGAAGCAACGACAAACCATGACGTTAAAGCAGTTGAGTACTTCTTAAAAGAAAAAATTGCAGACAACGCAGAGTTAAACTCAGTAACGGAATTCATCCACTTTGCATGTACATCAGAAGACATTAACAACCTTTCTCACGGTTTAATGCTAACTGAAGCTCGTGATCAAGTTGTTCTACCTATCATTGATGATATTCTTGCCTCTGTTAAAAACTTAGCAATTGAATACAAAACAATTCCAATGATGGCACGTACACACGGCCAACCAGCCTCTCCTACTACGATGGGTAAAGAGATGGCAAACGTTTACATTCGTTTGAAGCGTCAGCGTGATCAAATTGCAGCTGTTGAGATGCTAGGTAAAATCAATGGTGCAGTGGGTAACTACAACGCTCACTTATCTGCATACCCTAACATTGACTGGCACACATTCTCTAATGAGTTTGTAACTAGCCTAGGTTTAACTTGGAATGCATTTACAACACAAATTGAGCCACACGATTACATCGCCGAGTTATTTGACGCTGTTGCCCGTTTTAACACGATTTTGATTGATTTCGATCGTGACGTATGGGGTTATATCGCGCTAGGTCACTTCAAGCAAAAAACTGTTGCTGGTGAAATTGGTTCTTCAACAATGCCACACAAAGTTAACCCGATTCATTTCGAAAACTCAGAAGGTAACTTAGGCATCGCAAACGCGCTATTTGCACACTTAGCACAAAAACTACCAGTGTCTCGCTGGCAGCGTGACCTTACTGACTCTACAGTACTACGTAACTTAGGTGTTGGCTTTGGTCATTCATTAATTGCATACGCTGCTACGTTAAAAGGTATCAGTAAATTACAAGTTAACGAACAGTCTCTAGCAAACGAGTTGGACCAAAACTGGGAATTGTTGGCAGAGCCAATTCAAACGGTTATGCGTTGTTACGGTATTGAGAAGCCGTACGAAAAACTTAAAGAATTAACACGTGGTAAACGTGTGAATGCAGAAGTAATGCGTGAATTCGTTGCTAAGTTAAACATGCCAGAAGCTGCAAAAGCTGAGTTAAGCGAACTTACACCAGCAAGCTACATTGGCCGTGCTATTGCGTTTATCGACGAGCTATAATTGATCCTTCGCGAAAGCCTATCAAATAAGGGGTTCAGATGAGCCCCTTTTTATTTACCAGGATTTTCATTAAGGCTAGGTAATTATGTACACAATTAATTGGGCTGATTTAACGCCTGAAACATTCATGAAAGAATACTGGCAGAAAAAGCCATTATTAATCAAAAGAGGCTTCGAGGATTTCCAAGATCCTATTTCTGCTGATGAACTTGCTGGCCTTGCAATGGAGCAAGAGCTAGAGTCTCGAATTATCAAGCATAACAATTTTGATAACTGGCAAGTTGAGCACGGTCCATTCGAAGACTTCTCTAAGTTTGGTGAACAAGACTGGACGCTACTAGTTCAAGCAGTAAACAATTGGTCAGAAACAACAAGTGCATTAATTTCTCCGTTCAAGTTTTTACCGAACTGGCGCATAGATGACGTTATGGTGAGCTTTTCAACACCCAATGGTGGTGTCGGAGCGCATTTAGATCAATACGATGTATTTATAATCCAAGGCGAAGGAAAACGCCACTGGCAAGTAGGCTTACCTGATAACACGCTTGAACAACTGCTTCCACACGAAGACTTAAAGCAAGTGTCGCCATTCACACCATTAATCGATGAGATAACAGAGCCAGGTGATATCCTTTACATTCCACCTAACCACCCTCACAACGGTGTTGCTATCGAAAACTCACTCAACTATTCCGTTGGTTTCCAAGCGCCTAATGGACAAGAGCTCGTATCGGCACTAGCCGACACTATGATTGATAAATGCTTAGCCGAAAATCGATTTGGGGATAGTGAACGAACGCCCACGGAAACACCTGAGTTATTGGCAGCAAAAGACATTAAAGCGTTACAGTCATTTATGATTGAAAGCGCCTCTGATTTAGATGTTTTTAGTGATATGGTTGCATCATTTACGACACGTAGCCATCACACATTAGAGCTATTAGTGCCAGTAGAGCCATTTAATGAAGAAGCTGTGATCGGGTACTTAAATGACCCTGAAATTTTCGTTCGACCAGTACTTGGTATCAAAGCACTTATCAATGAGCAAAATGGCGATTTCTATATTAATGGTGATCGAGTAGCAATAACGGATACAACACGAGAATTAGCAAGCATTCTGGCAAAAAATGAGCCTTTGACCACAGATCGTCTAAAAAGTTTCACAGATTGTTTGATTAATGTACAGATGTTAACTAGTGTTTTAAATATGGGCTACTGGTATATCGATTAGTAACATGCATTACAGCGTCAGTCGTGTTTCTTGGGAGTTTGCAGCTCCCCTGCTGAAAACTGTACGAGAACGTGTTTTTATTTGCGAGCATCGCATTCCAAAACGCGTTGAATTTGACCGCAATGATCGTCAGGCAATTCACATGCTCATTTGCGATGACAATTCTCAAGAGCCCGTAGCGACTGGCCGCATCCTCCCTTCTGGAGAAATTGGACGCATTGCCGTTATTAAAGAACACCGCCGACAAAACCTAGACGAGCTGATATTAAGAGGCTTACTAAAAGCTGCTAGAGATCTGTCGTTAAATGCAGTTTACATTCATAGTCCACTGGAAGCAGTGGACTATTTTATTAAGAATGGGTTTAAACCGATTGGTGGAGTGTTTATGGAGGCAGGCTTACCAAAACAGCAAATGAATTGCCCCATAGATCAAATTATCGGTAAGAGGTGCTATCTAAGCCACTAGCATTCTGCCTAAGATTATTAAAATCTAGACTGTTGAAAGCTATATTGTTGAACACCAACAATTAGGCCTCAGCGCCCCAAACGCTTGCATCTTCGTATAAACGATATAAGTTCTCAGCTTTATTAATCAATAACTTACCAAACTCTTGTTGAGAGTTATCATCAGCTGCTAGCAAGTTTTCCGCTTGCATCTGCCATTTTAATGAGAAATGGCGCATAACATCACGAGCGTCTTTAGATACGTCAATATTAACGTGATCGGTAGGCACGTCGCCGTTGATTACCCAGTAGCTTTTGTTGTTGGTGTCTGAAATATGCCAAACAGCAACGTATGGGCCTAAGTGGCGGCATTCATCCGTTTTCACAGTTGTACCGATAACACCTTTATCAGCTAAGTATTTCAAAGCCTCTTGGTATTTTTCCTTTACCCATTGTTCCTGCGTAATATTGTTCTGATTTTCCATAAAACTAACCTTAAATTTATTCGCAGACATATTAACGCTTGTACTTATAAATGAACACTCATATCACAATAAAATTTTTTGCCTTTCTAGATTGACGTTTACGTAAATGATAATGTTGCCCAAAATTTTACTACAACAGTTAATACAACAAGATCTGCACGTAAGTTTGTTAGGGTTCAAAAACTAATTTAAATAATACTTAACGGTTTGCGTGCTAATGACATTTTCCCTGGAGAGATAAAGTGGCTTTTTTCGATTTAGTAGATTTTGATAATCATGAGCAAGTAGTTTTTTGTAGCGATGAAGCATCAGGTTTAAAAGCAATTATTGCAGTTCACAGTACTAAGCTAGGCGCTGCGGTTGGTGGTTGTCGCATGTGGGATTACGCTTCAGACGAAGAAGCATTAGTTGACGTATTGCGCCTTTCAAAAGGTATGACATATAAGAATGCCATGGCCGGTTTAACCATGGGTGGTGGTAAATCAGTTATTATTGGCGACGCCAAAACTTTAAAGTCAGACGAATTATTTAAAGCATTTGGACGTGCACTTAATGGACTTGGTGGTCGTTATTTAAGCGCCGAAGACGTAAACATTACGACGGCTGACATTGCCATAGCTAACACCGAAACGCCTTACGTAACCGGTACAGAAGGAAAAAGTGGTAACCCTGCACCATTTACTGCATTAGGTACGTTTTTAGGTATTAAAGCCTCGGCAAAACACAAACTTGGTCGTGATGATTTAAAGGGTTTGACCGTTGCTGTTCAAGGGCTAGGTAGTGTTGGTTTTTACTTATGTGAGCACCTTCATAAAGCTGGTGCAAACCTTGTCGTCAATGACATCAACAAAGAAGCACTTGATAAGGCACAAAGGCAGTTTAACGCCGAGGTTGTTGGCCTAAATGACATTTACGATGTTGATTGTGACATCTATGCCCCTTGTGCTCTTGGCGCAACCATTAATGACTCAACTATTGACCGAATCAAAGCAAAAATTGTAGCAGGTTGTGCGAACAACCAGCTGGCAGAACCAAGACATGACCAAGCTTTAGTTGAGCGAGGTATCCTTTACGCTCCGGATTATGTAATCAATGCTGGTGGTATAATTAACGTATCGTTTGAAGAAGATTACAGCTCTGATAAAGCAACACGTAAAGTAGAAGAAATTTACGATACGCTTATTGACGTATTTACTAAAGCAGATAGCGAACAAAAACCAACAGGCCAAGTTGCCGATGCTATTGCCCGTGAAATCATTGCGCGCGGTGGTAAATAACCTCGTTTATTTCATCTTTACTTTTTTGGTATAGAAACCCCTAACACAAAGGCTATTCGCTAAATTTAGTGAATAGCCTTTTTTACTGCCAAGATTTGACCAAGACTAGATCAAGTTCTAAAGCATTATTTTAAACAACACTTAAAACAAAAACTAAACTTCTCAACGCCTTCAATTGGTATATCTAAAATTCTTAGCTAGGCTTAGGTGTTCAGGATGATAACTTTGTAAAGGATATACAAAATATGGACACTATAGCTATACCCAAAATTCAGCACTTTCTATTCTACCTACTCATAATGGTAAGTGCGTTCACACCAAACCTAGCATCAGCTGCACTCATTTTTTCTGAAGGTTTCGAAACGGATGGTAACGGTACACGTTACGTCACTTCTATTTCAGAATTCAGTGATGGTAGCAGTGACTTTTTTACACGTACTAATGGCTCAAACATTAGTACTAATTATCAGGTTAATGGTTATGAAGGCGACTATTTCTTTACTGCGCAAGATATAGATGGCGAAGGTGCGCAAGCCCTTCAAAATTTAGTTTTTGAAGATATCGATATATCATTGTTTTCAAACCTGATATTCAATGTCGATATTGCCGAGGATGATGATGGTTCTAGCCAAGACTGGGACGCTCAGGATTTTGTCAGCTTTGCCTATCAGATAGACAACGGTGGTTATACAGATTTTCTCGCTTTTGAAGCGCAAACCTCGTCTGGTTCAAATTTTGAGCCCGCAATCGATACAAACTACGATGGAATTGGCGATGGACAGGCGCTAAGTAGCGACTTTCAAACATTTACCACCTCAATTATTGGAAAAGGTACGTTGCTAGATATCCAAATAACATTTTCGTTAAATTCTGGCGATGAAGATATCGCTATCGACAATCTCAATTTGACTGGCACCACGATTAGCAACACAGTTGCCGTTTCAGCTCCGCCAACCTTTGTCATTATGTTACTGTCGTTACTCGGTTTAATCGCTTGTAACAGCAGTGTTACAACGACTTACAAGAAAAAACTGTCGCCAGCGAAAGAGCAGTAACTTTTTTGCTAATTCGAGCAACGACGACACAATCTAAATAAACCCGTTATCATTCAGAATATTAAGGGAGTTCAACGCTCCCCTAATACATCATTACGTGCATTCATAGCACGTAACTAATACAGCAATATCACATAATTAGTACAGCATTAGCGCAAAATAAATACACCAATAACTTCTTATGAAGTTTCACCACTAGTTTTTTGTAGCAGACTCTATTAAATGCTCGAGAATAATTGCGTTTTGATACAATGCCGTGGAACAATTGACGCTTGAGCCGTGAGCCGTGAGCCTTGAGCCTTGAGCCTTGAGCCTTGAGACTAAGATTTACAAATTACAGCGAGAGACAATAGCTCCCCAAAGCGCAGTTTTACAATGGTTAGTTTATTGTTTTTCCAATAATATAGTGACTTTGCTTTAACGTGAGGTTTTATCACAAAAGTCGAAGCTGTAATCGACAATGTAATAAGAATAAGCAAGAATAAAATGCAAGAACAAGGTGCGTTTATGAAACTCAATTGCGATTTAGGTGAAAGCTACGGCGTATGGAAAATGGGACAAGACGATTTGGTCATGCCTCATATTGATATGGCAAACGTCGCCTGTGGATTCCATGCTGGTGATCCGCATGTCATCAATAAAACACTGAAGCTAGCCAAGCAATTCAACACTGAAGTTGGCGCACATCCAAGTTACCCTGACAGTCTAGGATTCGGCAGGCGTTCGATAAAATGCAGCGCAACAGAAATCATCGACTTAATGCTCTATCAGATAGCTGCTCTTGATGGGATGGCAAAAAGCCAAGGAATAACAATTTCCTATGTAAAGCCTCATGGCGCGTTATACAACGATATGATGGCAAATAGCGATATTTTTGAAGCCATTCTTCAAGCCATGAATCAATACTATCGTCCTCTTAAGCTTATGATCCTTGCGACAGCTGACGCAGAAGACCGCAAAATTAAGGCATCCTCTTATGGCGTCGAGTTAATATTTGAGGCCTTTGCAGACCGACGCTATACCGCTCAAGGTGCACTAGCACCTCGTTCTCAAAAAGGTTCAGTATTGGATAGGAAGTCTACGCTAGAGCAAGTAGAGTCCCTTGTTAACAATGGACACGTCATTTGCGATACAGGAGCGACAATTGCGATACAAGCTGACACCATCTGTGTTCATGGTGATAACGAAGAAGCCATTGAATTAGTTGAGCAAATTAGATCCTTATGTCTCAAAAAATAATGTCTTCAAAGCTAACTCCATCAAAAAACGTGTCATCAATAGAAGTGCGATCAAAAGAAAGTACAACAGGAACATTTGAAGCTCTGATTGAAATAGCTGGCGAAGATGCCCTAATCGTCTATCTCAAACAACCTTCGCTTGTCGCGTCCAGTAACAAGATTGCAGCACTTAGAACTAGAGTAATTGCGGATCTTGGTAGTAAAGTAGTTGACACTATCCCCTCTTATCAATCGTTGTTAGTCATTTTTGATGTATTTAAAACCGACCATTTTGAAGTTAAGAAAAACATCCGCAAACATCTCACAGGGCTGGTGCCTAATGACGTAAACACTCACGCAACCAGTGACGAATCCACTGACGTTAGCTCCAAACGAGCTATAGAATTACCAGTGTTTTACTCTGCGAAAAGCGGCCCTGATTTACATGAACTTGCGACACACGCTCAGTTATCTGTAGAAGATGTGATTGCGCTACACCAAGCACAAATTTATCAAGTATTCGCCCTTGGCTTCGCGCCAGGCTTTGCTTTTCTCGGTGAAGTTGACGAACGCATAGCAAAAGCAAGGCTTTCAACGCCAAGAAAGCAAGTCCCCAAGGGCGCCGTAGGAATAGCAGACAGGCAAACTGCAGTTTATCCAGCGGCTTCCCCTGGCGGTTGGAATCTCATAGGCCTTTGTCCAACACCTTTATTCGATCCTGAGAATGAACCCCATGTGCCTTTTCAGGTAGGCGATTCGGTTAAGTTCTATTCGATCGACGAAAACGAGTTTATTGCAATGGGAGGTAGTTTTGAGTACTAAAGCCTTCAATTCGAGTAATAGTTTTACAGTCCTTAATCCAGGAATGCTTTGCACCGTGCAAGATAGCGGACGGTTTAAGCAGGCACACTTGGGTATTACCAATGGTGGTCCAGCCGATAAATATGCCTATAAGCTCGCTAATAAGCTGTTAGCAAATAAGGATAACGTAGCAACATTAGAACTCAGTTTTGGTGGCTTGGAACTACAGGCAAATTGTCATACATCGATTGCCGTTACTGGCGCTGACGTACCCTTTTCTATCAACGGTCAGGTTAAGACTAATTGGCAAAGTCACAAGGTAGCACCGAATGACATAATAGAATTTGGCTATGCCAACGAAGGTTGCCGCATTTACGTAGCGGTAGCAGATGGTTTCAAGGTCAGCCCTCAATTTGGCAGTGTCTCCACTGTAGTTCGCGAAAAGATCGGGGGAATTAATGGTGAGCCCTTAAGGGCGGGACAACAACTTATAGTATCAGAAACAGAAGCGCGACCGCTATTACGTTTATGCGAAACTCAAATACCAACCTACAAAGATGAAATTACACTTCGAGTCGTTACCGGCTATCAAGCTTCAGAATTTGGTCGGGTACAGCTCAATAAGTTTTTCAGTAGCGTATACGAAGTTAGCCAACAAAGTGATCGCATGGGTTACCGTTTAGTTGGCCCATCGATTAAGTCAGACATATCACAAATGTATTCAGAAGGAATTAGCCAAGGTGCTATTCAGGTGCCACCTGATGGTCAACCAATAGTGCTGGGAAATGACCGACAAACTATTGGTGGATATCCAAAAGTCGGTTCTGTTTTATCACTCGATTTAGACCGACTCATGCAATGTACGGCAGGTAATAAAGTTAACTTTGAATCTATTAGCATTCATTTAGCCCATAACTTGTTGCTGCTAGCTAAACAGCTAATTGACCAAGCTAAGTTAATTCAGGTACCAAGTTGATTCAAGTGCCAAGCTTACTGAAGCACAGTGAACTTAAGAATAATGAACTTTAAGTGTATGGCTAACGTTTCATCTATACATTTGATTAGAGCGCATTGAATAAACAAATAATATTAAGGTAACTCAAATGACAGACACACCATTAAAATACTTCGCCTATGGTTCAAACAAATCGCTTGCAAGACTGCAACAGCGTGTGCCTAGTGCAGAGTTCCTTGGGTTATATTCACTTAAATCACATCAACTTACGTTTCACAATGAAGGTGTCGATGGTTCTGGCAAGTGCGACGCTTTCGAAACAGGCAATGACAACGATATTGTTTACGGTGCCTTATTCAACATGCACATTAAAGACAAACCAACCCTAGACAAAGCCGAAGACCTCGGCACCCGATATAACATCAAAACTGTTACAGTTTATCGAGAAGATGACAGCCTAGTAAATTTGCCTCAAAAGGAGGAGGCGTTTATGTATTATGGTTTGTGTTTAGAGCCGTCCTTAAAACCATTTTCATGGTACTTAAACCACGTTGTTATAGGTGCAAAAGAGATCAACTCGCCAAGTGATTATCTAGCGCTACTTGAAGCTATTGAAGCTACCGAAGATCCAAATACTGAACGACACCACAAAGAATTTTCGATACATCGTAGGTAAAGCTAGGAGCTGTAACGAGGGGAATTAAATCCCCCCCATGCATAGATACTTAAGTTCCATATAGTCATCTAAGCCATACTTCGAACCTTCTCGTCCGCTTCCGGATTGCTTAACGCCACCAAATGGCGCAGCTGCATTTGAGATGATCCCTTCGTTAATTGCTACCATGCCAAAATCGAGCGATTCCGCTATGCGCCATACTCTACCGATATCTCGCGCGTAAAAATAAGCAGCTAAACCATATTCCGTCGCATTCGCCATAGCTATTACTTCTTCTTCGGTATCAAAAGGAATAATAGGTGATACAGGACCAAATATTTCATTTCGTGCAATCGGCATGTCATTAGTGACATTAGTCAGTATTGTTGGCTGATAGAAGGTATCACCGAGCTCGCCTGATTCACCGCCAAGCATGAGTGACGCTCCATCCGATATTGAAGCTTTAACTAGTGCATCAACGTCGGCAACGGCTTTACTTGAAATTATGGGGCCAACATTGACACCGTCTTTCATGCCATTACCCATCGCTAGCTTTTGTACCGCGCTAACAAATTTCTCAGTAAACGTTTCCTGCACATCACGATGAACGAATATTCGATTGGTACACACGCAAGTTTGACCTGCATTGCGATATTTAGAGACTAAAGCGCCCTCCACTGCTGCGTCAATATCCGCGTCGTCAAACACGATAAAAGGTGCATTACCACCAAGCTCCATCGACACCTTTTTAACCGTCGTTGCGCATTGCGCGATGAGCTGCTTTCCAACTGCCGTAGAACCCGTGAAGGTAAATTTCGCAACATCAGGGTGTTGAGTTAACACTTTTCCTATACCGATTGCATCATCACCCACAACAATATTAAAGACACCTGATGGAATACCAGCCCTTTCAGCTAATTCTGCCATCGCCAACGCAGATAACGGTGTTTGTGAGGCAGGACGACCAACAAATGTGCAGCCAGCGGCTAGTGCCGCAGCCGCTTTCCTCGCAATCATTGCATTAGGAAAATTCCATGGTGTAATAGACGCTACCACGCCTACAGGTTGCTTAATAACAACTATTCGTTTATCACCAGCAAGCGCAGGAATAGTATCTCCGTATACCCGCTTCCCTTCCTCAGCGAACCATTCAATATAAGAAGCTCCATAAGCTATTTCCCCTTTTGCTTCTGCTAAAGGTTTACCTTGTTCTAACGTTAAAATTTTAGCCAAGTCACCTTGGTGAGCCATCATCAAGTCAAACCATTTACGCATCAGATTGGCGCGTTCAGTGGCCGATTTCGAAGACCATAGTTTTAGCGCTTTTTTCGCTGACTCTACTGCATAGTTTGCGTCTGTAACTGAAGCATCAGAAACCGATGCCACTTTCTCGCCAGTTGCAGGATTGGTAACCGTAATTTTACTGTCACCTTCTCGCCATTGACCGTCGATATAAGAATGAGTTTTTATTAAGTCTTTATCTTTAATAATATCCATAATGATCTCTTAATGATTGGGTAAAAAGTTATAGCAAACTATTTTTTTGAGGTAACTTTTTACCTGACAGTTAATGCCAGACAGTTATTTACAGATAGTCGATTGCTTTAAAATCACCACAAACTAAAAGATGAGTTAAAACAAAGTTGTCAGCATACTGGAGTTTGTTAATTTCTTGAGGAAAATTATCTTGCTCAAATAATCTAACTGACTAATGCAACATTGTTGATCGCTATTTACCTGTATCTCGTAATCGACAATAATTACTCACATCAAACAAAACGAAATCCCACTCGTGACTAAAACAAGCGTAATTCTTTCTATTAACGACTTAGCTGCGTACGCAGATTATTCATTCCTAACAAAATTAAAAGCCGATCCACAGAGTTCAGACTATGGGGATGACCACAACCCAAGACAAGTCTTTAGTGGACACTTTGTGCCAGTAAAACCAACACCATTGCCAGAACCTGAGTATATTGCTCATAGCGAATCGCTGTTTAACGAACTCAACTTTGATAACAGCTTAGCGACAAATGACGACTTTATAAAAATGTTTAGCGGAGATTTATCTCAAGTACCTGAGCCGATAAAGAAAGCTGGATGGGCTACAGGATACGCCCTATCTATCTATGGTACTGAATACACACAGCAGTGCCCCTTTAGAACTGGCAATGGCTATGGCGATGGTAGAGCGATTTCAATATTCGAGACCGTAATCGACAATAAGCGTTGGGAGATGCAACTAAAAGGCGCAGGCCGAACGCCTTATTGCCGTGGCGCAGATGGCAGAGCTGTATTGCGTTCAAGTGTCAGAGAGTTTCTAGCACAAGAACATATGCACGCCCTAGGCCTCCCCACTTCACGCTCTTTAAGCCTTTATGTGTCTAAACAAGAACGGGTTGATAGACCTTGGTACACAGAAGGTTCGTTATCAGCAGATCCTGACATTATGGTGTCTAATCCGGTAGCGATTTCTACACGTGTTGCACCGTGTTTTCTACGTGTAGGTCAATTAGAA
Source organism: Thalassotalea sp. (assembly GCA_022448425.1). Classification (GTDB taxonomy): domain Bacteria; phylum Pseudomonadota; class Gammaproteobacteria; order Enterobacterales; family Alteromonadaceae; genus Thalassotalea_F. Next base: position 64,542 of record JAKVCY010000017.1, read on the forward strand.
CTATTTGCACGTCGTGCTAGACAACAGGAACATGCAGATGCGCTAAAAGAACTCTCAATGATTGTCGACCACCTTATTGAGCGAGAATACAGCCAAGAGATTGATTTGCAGATACCTGCAGCCGAGAAAGTGATTAAACTAGCTGGAGCGTTTCGTGAGCGTTTAAGTTCTTTGGTTACACAGTGGCTGCGTGTCGGCTTTTGTCAGGGTAATTTCAATAGCGACAATTGTGCTGCAGGTGGCTACACACTCGATTACGGACCGTTCGGTTTCCAAGAAGTTTTCGACCCAGTTTTCCAACCTTGGACAAGTGGAGGACGACATTTCTCTTTTCTCAATCAACCTAATGCTGCAGAACGTAACTTCACTAGTTTTTGTAGCGCCCTAGAGCCATTGATCAAAGACGACGAAGCGGTGCTTGAAAAATTAGAGGACATTAGACAGAGCTTTTTAGGGTTTATTGAGCAAAAGTGTCAAATCATGTGGGCGTCAAAACTCGGAATGGACGATTATGATTCAGCTTTATTCGTCAGTTTAATTGAACTGATGGTGGATTCGTCGGCTGAATACAACATGCTGTTTAGACAGCTTTGTTCACTACCTACTAAAGTTTCAGATATAGAAAAAGCGCTTTACAAACCTGCTGTCGACAAACTGGCTGACCGCTGGAATGAATGGTTAGCTCGCTGGCACAATGCACTTGAAAAAAATGCCTTGGATAAAAACCTTATCAGCGAAAGGATGAAGCGAGTAAACCCGAAATTTACATGGCGTGAATGGCAAATAGTGCCAGCCTATCAACAGGCAAGCGAAGGTGAATACGATTTGGTAAGGAAGCTTCAGCAAATTTTAACGTCGCCGTATGACGAACAAAGTGAAGACATTACCAATGACAGCTATCGACTAAGACCGCCAGAATTTATTTACGCTGGTGGTGTATCACACTATAGCTGCTCTTCTTAAGTTAAATTTGACGCTATTAATGCATCTCGATTAATTTGCCTCAATAGAGCTAAACAAATAGTGTCATTTGGTTAAGAATAAACCGCTAAGTGGTCATTCCTCTTTAAAAAAACCTGTTTTTTCATATTTTAAGCTTGGCATTTAAGCAAAGGCTCTTTAGGATCGCGGCTACAATCATTCGATTGTGAAGAATAAGAATTATCGGAAAAGTCTGTATGTTCAAAACCAGTTGGTTAAATGAAATTAATCTTTCTAATGCTCGCGGTGATATCTTCGGTGGTGTTACAGCCGCAATCGTCTCCCTTCCGTTAGCCTTAGCATTTGGTGTAGCGTCTGGCGCAGGACCCGAAGCCGGTCTTTATGGCGCTATCTTAATCGGTCTTTTTGCAGCATTATTTGGTGGTACGCCCACATTAATCTCTGAACCTACTGGCCCTATGACGGTTGTAATGGCTGCTGTTATCACCACGATGATAGCAACCAACCCGGACAAAGGCATGGCTATGGCGTTCACCGTCGTAATGATAGCCGGTGTTTTCCAAATCGTACTCGGCCTACTCAACCTCGGGAAATATATTACGCTCATGCCTTACAGCGTAATATCCGGCTTTATGTCGGGGATAGGTTTGATACTTATTATATTGCAACTTCCACCAATGTTAGGCCATGAAAACCCTGGTGGAGGTGTCGTTGGTAACCTTTTCGCTCTGCCAGAGCTAATTTCTAACGCCAATTGGTATGAAGTGGCGCTCGGCTTTCTTACTCTCGTTATTCTTTTCAAATTCCCTAAAAAATGGGCAACGCGCGTTCCAGCACAACTTATTGCTTTAATCGTTGGCTCTCTCTTGGCGGTAACGCTACTAAGCGATTCAAACATTCGCGCAATTGGCGAAGTATCGCTTGGCTTACCATCTTTGATTATGCCTACCTTTACGGCTGAGCAATGGACGCAAATGGTTGTCGACGGCATTGTGCTTGGTACTTTGGGTTGTATCGATGCTCTACTAACAGCTGTTATTGCAGATAGCTTAACCCGAAAAGAACACGATTCTCGTAAAGAACTAATTGGTCAGGGTATTGGTAACATGGTGTCTGGTGTTTGTGGCGGTTTACCTGGCGCAGGTGCAACCATGGGTACCGTTGTTAACATTCAATCTGGTGCGAGAACAGCCCTTTCAGGCGTAACAAGAGCCATTGTGTTACTTGTACTTATTGTATTTGCCGCCGGATTAACTGCTTATATTCCGCTTGCCGTATTAGCAGCCATTGCAATTAAGGTCGGTCTTAATATTCTCGACTGGAGTTTCTTAAAACGCGCGCACCGCGTATCACAATCCTCAACATTCATCATGTACGGTGTAATGCTACTAACCGTATTCGTTGATTTGATTGTTGCTGTCGGTATCGGTGTCTTTATTGCCAACGTTCTGACTATTGAAAAGCTCAGCCGTTTACAATCAAAGAACATCCATTCAATCAGTGATACCGACGATAAGATTCCACTGACCAAGGAAGAGCGCCAAGCGTTAAAACGCGTAAAAGGTAAAGTAATGATGCTTTACTTTAGTGGCCCTATGATTTTTGGTGTATCTCGCGCAATATCACGCGAGCAAGACAATATTCATAGCTTTCAAATTGTAGTTTTTGACTTAACCGACGTACCGCTTATTGATACAACAGTTTCACTCGCCATAGAGAATGCGGTTAAAGATGCAATTGACGCCGGCAAAGAAGTTATCATTGCTTGTCCTTCAAGTGATACTCGTCAAACATTCCATCGCATGGGCTTAACTGATCTTGTTGGTGAAGAAAACATGATGGAATCAAGAAGTTTAGCGCTTGAAAAAGCCACAAGAGAATAATTCGCTTTAGCTCCTAAACACGCTTTTAGTTGAAGAACGTTAAGTGTTTAGGAGTTACCTCTCCTTTAATAAAACCACAGGTTAAAGATCTTTCAAACGTTTCTTTATTGAACTTGTAAGTTCGGGGATCAAAGCTGAATGCTTTTTATGGATAACATGATTTAGCCCAACGTCCTTAAGCTTAATGGCATTAAAATCCTTCTGCACCGTATGGCGAATATCTTTAGTAGACGCATAGATGCCGTAAACAATTTGCAGCTTATGCATAAACTCCAACACTGTTTCAATATTTTCATGCAATAATACGTTTGCTTTGATGTTAAGCTCTTCGAGCGTCATTTCATTGCCTATACTTGACATAACGACAATGCTCGGGTCTGCCAAAACATCAAGCGAGCAAGTAACATCTAATCAACACACTAATAACAACTCACCTATTTCTAACTGTTGCTCTATAACTACTGAATTATCAAACGTCGCCGCATTTGTGCCTATTCTAATTACATCAGCATCTGTTACTCCTGAATTTAACATGATCAGCCCGCGATGAGCTGGTGTAGAATGTAGTGTAACTTTAATGCCCAAGTCTTCTTCATATACTGATGTGATTAAATCAACATAAGCCTGCACCTGCGGATGTGGAATGTAAGAAAGGATGATATTGGCAGGCTTTTTATAAAGATCGTCACACAAGCCTTTAAAGCTAATAAGGATTAGAAGAAATATTGAATTGATGGCTAGGCGCTGACTAAGCATGAACAATCACAAGGTGTCCATTCACGAGTCAATGCTAAAAACTATAGCACATCGAAGATATTCAACTTTGTTGGAGGAAGCAGCAATTATAGATTCCAAAACAAAAAAAGCCCGACTCATTCGAATCGGGCTTTCAGAATAAGGCGGTGAGATAGGGAACTACAAAATACCTCCTTGTATTTTGCCCTACGGGCTAGCTAACGCTATTAAAATTGTTCCAGACAATTTTGTGAACCCTTTTAACGGGTTCCAATAGTTTTCAAACCGCTAGAAACAACAAAGCCCCGCTAATGCGAGGCTATGTTTTTTGTATATGGCGGTGAGATAGGGATTTGAACCCTAGAGGGGCTACAAACCCCTGCCGGTTTTCAAGACCGGTGCTTTCGACCACTCAGCCATCTCACCTAGGCGTTCCCCTTTGCTTGGGAACGACGCGCATATTAAAGATTGCTATCGTGCTTGTAAAGCATTTATTTCAAATAAATTACGAAAACCGAATCGTTTGGTTATCTATTATTCAAATAATCTATAAATTCAGCAAAACAGGCCAAATTCATCCCACTTTTTAGATGTAGAACACTTCAAGCTAATGAAAGCTAACAGATTATAGTAGTGACATAAGGTGTGACATATTGTCGCACTTTGGCCCTTTTCATTTGTTAAAGCGAAATTTTTATTAAAAAATTCACCCATTTGAAAGAACAACAATAATTTCGCAAAACAAAATGAAGTAGTCTCCTCTTTACACTGCGATATGCACTTGCCTCTTATTAACCGTTTCACCATTGTCTATTGCTGATGATATCGAACATATCGAAGTCATCGGTGAAGCTGTGCCAAATTCAATCATAAATGCGTCAATTGAACCATCGAACTCGGAAAATATTGCAAGCGCACTGCTTTCTTTACTAGGTGCAAACATCAACAGCAACGGCAAGGTAACCAGTATTGTTCAGCATCGTGGACTTTACGGTGATCGGGTATCTGCAAAGCTTGGCGGTCAAATATTTATAGGATCTGGCCCTAACGCCATGGATACGCCACTGAGTTATAGCCCAGGAATTATTACTGAAAGTATTTCAATATACAGAGGTATTGCTCCCGTTTCTGCTGGTATCGAAACGTTAGGTGGCGCTGTTGATGTGCAACTAACAAAAGCAGAGTTTTCTGATTCACAAGCGTACGATATACAAGGTGTTCTAAGTACTAGTTTCAAAAGTAACAACGAGGCTTTTTAATCTGGCGGCAAAGTTAATATTGCTTCAGAGAACATTGCAACACTTGCCTATATTGAAACGCGTGACGCCGACGACCTTGAAACTGCCCAAGGCCCAACGTTAAAACCTTCAGGCTATACGAAAACACAAGCAGGAATTGAAACACGCTTTCAATATGCAAATAGCGAGATTGGCGCGAGCTATCATTACACAGATACCCATGATGCAGGTACGTCAGCACTATCGAATAACCTACATCTACGGCAATAAATTTAGCCTTGATGGCGCACACGAGCTATCCATTGCTTCGACAAAGGGTACTCTTACGTGGCAACTTGGATATTTTGATTCCTCCCACGAAATGGATAACTTCTTACAGCGTACACAAAACAGCGCATCAATGTATCGCGTCAACAACGCAGATGCTAAGTCTTATGATGCAAATGTACTTTGGCTTTCTGAAAATATTCAGTTTGGTATAGAAGGTGTGCGTTCAAGCCACGACTCTATTATCACTAACCCGAGCAATATGATGTTCAACGTGGTTAATTTTAACGATATAGTCGACACCAAAGCGAGCATTTTTGGCCAATGGCAGAAAGACTTTGACGACATTTCAGTTCAGTTTGGATCACGTATCAAACACATAAAAGCAGACGCGAATGACGTTAATCATCATATGGCGATGGGAAATGCGACAATAGCGAATTTAGTTAATGGCTTTAATCAAGCAGATCGCAGCCAATCAGACTCCAACATTGATCTAGTTATTCGAACTGACTATCAGTTAGACAAAAACACTTCTATAAACGTTAGCGTCGCCTCTAAGCAACGAGCGCCTTCTTATCAAGAACGCTATTTGTGGCTACCAATGGAAGCAACAGCTGGCCTTGCTGATGGCAACACATATTTAGGTAACATCAATTTAGAGTCAGAGACAGCAACTCAATTAAACCTCGGATATAGCTATACGGGCGACAAACTCGTCGTATTGTTCGACGGATTCTATCAGCGAATTGACGACTATATTCATGACTTACTATCTACTGATATGGCTACCAATATGTTATCTGCTATGATGATGAATTCCGATAGTGTGCTGCAATTTAGTAATGTAGACGCGAGCCTTCAAGGCTTCGATGGCCAAATCAAATACCAACTGAATGAAAGCTGGTGAATTGATGCCGTTGCTAGCTATGTCCGAGGGAAACGCAAAGATATCGACGATAATTTGTATAGAATTGCGCCACCGAACATCACCACAAGCGTTCATTACAACCAAGAAAACTGGCAGTTAACATTAGCTAGCAAGGTCTACGTAAAGCAAGACAAGGTTTCAGCGTTAAACAGAGAACAAGCTTCGTCGGGTTATGCTGTATTTGACTTAAATGGTCAGTACAACATCAGCAACCAGATAACAGTGAACGCTGGCATAAAGAATTTATTGGATAAAAACTACCGTAACCACCTTGGTGGATATAACCGAGTCATGGAAAACGGATTTACACATACGGACAGACTAACCAGTGAAGGTCGAAGTGTGTGGGCAAATGTTAGTTACCAGTTTTAACCGGGCCTTCTGGCACTAACATTTTCTACTTTCTTAGAACTTCACGTTCGCCCTAGCTTTATTTACGCGAAGCTAGGTTTTTTTTACTTCACGCAATCCCTTCTCCAGCAAATTTGCACAATACCTAACGAAACTCGTCATTTGTAACTAAAATAAAAGAACAGGCGTATAAAACCAACAATTAGGTAACAAAAACCTTTTTACTTTACTTGGGTCTATTCTGCGCCGTAAACAAAATATGCTCTAGTTTATCGTTGTCACGATGGAGATGCAGTAGCAGCATTAACATTAAGCTTAAAGCTAACTATTCATGGATGTAGTCCCTTTAAAGCTAGTAATAAAACTCAACGTTAGAAGACATTGCACCTGCAATTGTACCGCTAGCCATAGAGAATTTTGATTTTGAGGTGAATACATGAAAAACCTGTTGTTCCTCAACATGCTTTTATTCAGTAAGCTCGTTGTTGCTGAAACAATTTATTTAACTTCTCTTCATTGGCCTCCATACTCTGGAGAAGCACTAAATCAGCAAGGCACATCGGTAGCAATTGCTAAAGCAGCATTTAAAGCTGAGGGCTACGAACTTGTTGTAGACTTTTTCCCGTGGTCGCGAGCCGTAAAAATAGCATCTAATGAGAACTCGAAATACATTGGTTACTTTCCAGAATACAAGTTTGAAACAACAGCTTTTGTGTTTTCAGAACCAATGGGTGTAAGCCCTTTAGGGCTAGTGCAAAAAAGCTCAAACCCTATCACATTCTCTACAATTGAAGAACTTAAGAGTAAGCGTATAGGTGTTGTCCAAGACTATATAAATACCAAAGAGTTAGACGATTTAATCGCAAAGGGCGTTATTCAAGCTGACGCGGTTCAGTCTGATGTCATTAACGTTAAAAAAGTTGGTACTGATCGGCTAGACGCGGCAGTAATTGACGCCAATGTTTTGGAGTTTCTGATTCAAACAGATAAATCCTTGAGTGGCATTAAGCACAACGTTGAAATGCATAAACAACTACTCGAATACAAAAAGCTCTATATTGCATTCCGTAACGACGATAAAGGCAGAAAGTGGCAGGCAATATACAACCGTGGACTAACCAAAATTGACCTTGTTAACTTCCTCAACCAAGCGCAATAATAGGCTTGAAACTACATCTTATTTCGCACTTTGCTCTTTTAGTCTTATAGATTGTTCCCCCTATTTCACATCCCAAATGGCGACGCTAACACAAAGAACAGAACTGATACCACGGCGATACTGGAAGTGAGCATGCCCTCTTTTTTGGAACGAAGCCAACCAGACAGGCCAATACTCACAAGCAAACTTAAAAAACCAACACCGTAGCCAAGCAGCATGATTGGATAAAGTATGTTTACTACCCTATCACTTGCCTCAATTGGAGACTCTGGATGGAGCACAATAATTAACCCCAGATCGGTTTAAGCAACAACCATAGCATTGCGCTCAACGTCACTAATATTAAGGGATGGCTTGTTTTCTTTAAGACAATAAGCCACCAAGCCGGCCATTAAATTAAGCGTAAAACCATTCATACTGCGA
>JAKVCY010000170.1 GCA_022448425.1 Thalassotalea sp.
GACATCGCAGTATGAATGGTTTTACGCTTAATTTAATGGCCGGCTTGGTGGCTTATTGTCTTAAAGAAAACAAGCCATCCCTTAATATTAGTGACGTTGAGCGCAATGCTATGGTTGTTGCTTAAACCGATCTGGGGTTAGTTAAAGAAATACACGGCAAAACCCACAGCTTCACCTTCGTATTCACAAATGAGTGCTTCGGTTGCTGATTCATTGGTAAAGATAGAGTTAGCAATATCTTCAATACTGGCTTTAACTTCGTGTTCAGCTTTTTCATAGCGAGCAAGCTCAACAATAAATTGATGAATTTGCGCTGCATCCTCAACGTTTGCTGGGCGGATATGTAATGACATAAGTCCTCTTATTTTTTAATTTGTCCAATGACATTTTCTACGGTCATGATGCCAAACATCACTTTGCGAATAAACGATTCTGAGCTTGAGACAAGATTAAAATTTGGGTGCCTCGACCATACGGCTTGTAATTTGTCATCAAGCTCAATGGCTGCTTGCTCAGATTCATTGCGAATAGGGTTGTTGCTGCGAATACTCTCACCAGATTTAGCTGCCGTTTCAAAAAAAATCACGGCATCGTAACGGTTGAGCTCGGTTTCCAAATCACTGTTTATGGACTTGAAAAAGTCTTCTTCGCTTCCCGGCCAATACGATAAGCCATCAAGTGAACCACGGTCGCACAGAATTACGCAATCGGGGAAGGTGGCACGTTGAATATCTTCTAAGTTTTTCTGCAAATTAAATATAGCGGTTTGCTGAGCCCGCAGTACATCGTCATTTTCAGCACGTTCAATGCCACCGCTAAAAATCATGGTGGCAGATTCAGGCACAATGGCGAGTTTGCCTGCAAATTCTCGGCGAATTAGGTCGATGGCAGTGGTTTTACCGCCGCCGGGACCACCGGTTAATACAATTCTTTTTTTGATATTGAGGTTATTCATAACGTAGTGTGACGTGCACTAAGAAGTTGTTAGCATTCAACTTGTTATGCTCGCATAATGACCTTTTGGTAAATGCGCTTTACATCAAAGCTATATGACATTAAGTCTAGCCAATTTTTGCTAGCGCTTGAATAGTGCAGCTTTGATATAGATACAAAAAAGGCCTCATTAACGAGACCTTTTATTCATTCACATGAACGAGTTACTAGCTGTTAGCTGCGATGTACTCGTTAACCATAGTTTCTAGCACGTTTAACGGAACTGGACCTTGTGCAAGCACTACGTCGTGGAATTCACGAATGTCGAACTTTTCGCCTAGTTTCTCTTTCGCTATTTCACGTAGCTCAACAATCTTAATCATACCGATTTTGTATGCTGTTGCTTGTGAAGGCATTACCACGTGACGCTCAACCATTTTAACAGCGTCAGACTTAGCATTTGGCGTATTTGTTACGTAGTACTCAATACCTTGGTCACGTGTCCATTGCTTAGCGTGAATACCAGTATCAACAACTAAACGACATGCACGCCATAATTCCATTGCTAAACGACCGAAATCTGAGTATGGGTCTTGGTAGAAACCAATTTCTTTAGGAATAAGCTCAGAGTATAAACCCCAACCTTCAGTGTAAGCTGTGTAGCGACCAAACTTACGGAACTTAGGAATACCTTCAAGCTCTTGCTTCATGGCAATTTCCATGTGATGACCTGGAATACCTTCGTGGTAAGCCAATGCTTCCATTTGGTAAGTTGGCATAGCGTCCATGTCGTAAAGGTTTGCGTAGTAAATACCTGGGCGTGAACCGTCCATAGAAGGTTGCTGGTAGAAAGCTTTACCTGCTGACTTTTCACGGAAAGGCTCAACCGCTTTAACTGTTAATTCAGCTTTAGGCTTTCTTAGGAATAACTTGTCTAATTCGCCTTTCATGGTATCGATGTAAGCAGTTGCTTCTTTTAAGTAGCGCGCACGGCCTTCTTCGTTACCTTCGTAGTAGAACTGTCTGTCGTTACGCATAAACTCGAAGAATGCCGCTAGGTCACCTTCAAAGTTTACTTTCTTCATGATTTCACGCATTTCGTCGTGAATGCGCGCAACTTCGCTTAAACCAATCTCGTGAATTTGGTCAGACGTTAAGTCAGTTGTTGTTGTACGGTTTAGTGCATTGTTAAAGAATGCTTCACCTTCTGGGAATTTCCACGCACCATCGCGCGTATCAGCTTTCTTTTCAAGCTCAGTAAGGTAAGCAATTAAACCTTGGTATGCTGGTTGAAGTTGCTCTGTTAGTGCTTTTTCAACGTCAGCAATTAACGCTGCTTTTTTCGCATCGTCTAATTCAAGCTTGTTAACTTTCTTACGGAAGTCAGCAAGAATCGGGCTGTCTTCACCTTCAGTGAACGGTGCGCCAGTGATGATGTTGTTTGAGTCGCGTAATACGTGAGCAAATACGAACTTAGGCGCAATAATGCCTTTTTCTTTGCGTACTTTTAAGCCATCAATTAGCTGGTTGATTAGTGTATTTGTACCGTTTACACGCGAAATGTAATCGTTCGCTTCTTTTTCATTAGCAACGCTGTGCTGGTTGATTAAGAATGCTGGCACTTGAGAATGCAAACCAAACATTTGGTTTACAGGGTAGTTATGGTGGCGCCATTTAAAGTCAGCAATTTCTTGCTCTAGGCTTTGCTCAAGTAAAGCGTAACTTACTTTAGTTTGTGCATCTAACTTGTCGAAGTCTAATGCTTGAATACGCTTTAAGTTGTCTTTGGTGATCTCAAGCTCTTTTAATGCATTATCTTCAGAAATGTCGTTCCACTTGTCGTAATCTTTTTTGATGCCAAGGTAAGTTTGCATCATTGGGCTGCGCATAATGCCTTCATCAAAAATTTGGTCAAATAAAGCGTTGGCCTTTTCTGACTCATTTTGCTGAGTGGCTGCAACTTCTGCTGGTGCTTTGGTTTTATTTGACGTTGCGGTAGTCGATTCACTGCCACAACCGGCTAATACTAAGCCTGACATAGCTAATCCTAATAATGATTTTTTGAATTGCATATTGCTTCCTTCATAATGTTAACCCATCGAGTGTGCCTTGATTGGCAAAACGTTGCAAATTCACGGCGATAAAAAGGCGAATTGTCACGACAAATGGTTGAGCTTGGCGAGCGAATAAGCGATATTTGCCGTTCATTTCTCGTCATATCATACGAAGCAAGTAATAAAAGGTTTTTGGGGTGTCGCAAAAAGAGTCGTTAGTTATTAATTACGCATCATCAATAAATGAGCCACGAAATAGTAGAGTTGGGCGAGAGCAGCTGGGCAAAGACTCGCCAACAACATCGCCTATTAGCACTATTAGCAAATCGGCAAATAGTAGCTACAAGATTCGTTTTCAGAAAGCTGGCTACCAAGACGTAGGCTTTTTAGTGTTCCTTCGTAAATTGACCATGAATACGCACCTTAAAACTGCTGGCATCGATATGACCGACGACCAACACCAAGCCAGAGTGATGGAACACTTCGACGATTCGTATCTAATTATGCTGGACGATAATCCGGTTGGGCTAATTCAGTTAGGTGTTATTAATAAAGCTATTCATATTAGGCAGTTTCAAATACATCCCGATTATCAAGGGAAAGGGCTTGGCAAGCGAGTACTGGATGTCTGTAAGAAAAAAGCCAAGCAACGAAACACCAGCGTTACCTTGTATGTACTGTTAGAAAATCCCGCGAAGAATCTTTATCTGCGTAATGATTTTGAGATCGAAAAAACCGATAAAATTCAGCATTTTATGCGGTTCGTTGAAGAGTAGAGGTTCATTACAAAGGCATGCACTCAAGGAGATTGTGTTGTCCTGCTTTTCGACTTTAGCGCTCGAATTTTCGACCCGAAAATGACTGACTTTCAACTTAGTTTAAGATTGAACTCATAGAAACCGATTATTGGCATATCGATATTGTCTAGATTAAAGGCTGACTGAGTTAGCCCTTAATCTAGTATTTGGAGATACCTTACAATTTAGTTGTATCAACAACTAAGGTTTCAAGGTGTTGGCTAATTTCTTTGGGGGCATGTTCATATTCTCTTCCACCTAAATGTTCAGCAAAGAAGCGTTCCATTTTCAGCAAAAATGCTTGGTTATTGATACGTTTGCTAAACCCATGACCTTCATCCTTAGCCAGAATGTACTCAACGTCTAAACCTTTACTCTGCATTTTTTTAGCAATTTGGTCAGACTCTTTTTGAGTCACTCTAGGATCATTGGCACCTTGCACTAGTAGTAAAGGCGTCTTAATGTTGTCAACGAAGTTGATTGGCGAACGTGCCTCCATCTTTTCTACATCTTCGGCAATTAAAGGGTCGCCGACCGCAGTGTACCAATTACCCAGATAAGGTCTGTAATATTCTGGGAATGAGTTCATTAACGTTACTAAACTTGATGGCCCAACAAAAGAAATCGAAGCTTGGTATAGGTCAGGCGTAAAAGTGATGCCAGCTAGTGCAGCATAACCACCATAAGATCCGCCCATAATGCCCAGTCGATTTTTATCTGCAATGCCTTCAGCAACCAAGTAATCTGCACCATCAGTCAAATCATGCTGCATATAACCTGTGCCCCAATTTTGGTTACCAAGGTTATAGAATGTTTCGCCAAACCCTGTTGATGCTCTGAAATTTGGTTGCAATACAGCGTAGCCACGATTTGCTAAAAGCTGAGCAACACGATTGAAATAATCTGAACCTAAAGTCCAATGATCCCTCGCCCATGGACCGCCATGGGGCAATATAATCGTGGGTAAATGCTTCTGTTCGCCTTGAGGCAGTGTTAAATAAGCTTGGATAGTAAGTCCATCACGAGCTTGATAAGTAATAGATTCTCGCTTAGCTAGATACTCTGCTTTAAGTTCAGGGTCTTTTTGCAACATCAATTTAAGCGACTTGTTATTTTCATCGTAAAAATAGATGCTACCGACATCGACATCACTGGCTACCGAGACTAACCATTTACCGGATTTCTCATCGTGTTGCAGTATATCTATTTCTACTTGCGAGTCGAACTGGTTGCGGATGTATTGCCAATGCTGTTCTAGCTCTTTGTCAAAGAAATAATTTTCTTTGTAACCATAGTAGTAACTGATCATGGAGAGTTTACCGTCATCATCAAACCGTGTGTCGTATACATCAGAGCGACCGTTTGGATCTTGGTGTACTAATTTTTGCTCCCCACTACTCAGGTTCACAGACAATAGACTTAGAGTATCTAGCTCGCCCAAATTGCTAGATAAGTAGACTGAGTTTGTTTCTGCTTGATATTCTATGAGTTCTATTTGCTCGCCAATCTGTGTTTTTAGAATTACTTCCCAGTTGCCGCTAGTTTTACTGTACAGCGCATAAGAACCATCTCCTAAACCACCTGCGCCAACTACGATTTCACCTTGTTTGTTCTCTAAAAAACTATGAAATCCAAACTTATTAACTAAGCTTGGTTTCAGCTCTTTAGTGTTCAAGTTCAGTTGATAAACGTCGAGACGTGCAGGGTCATCATGATTTGCCATAAAACTTAAAAGCTCTGGCTGTTCATCATTTTGGCTGATGAACATGTAGTTGCTATCGTCTTTATGGGTTAGTCGAGTTGTGCTCTTCGCAAAGAGCTTTTGCTCAACACCTGTGTGAATTTGATAAATCTGTTGATTCTCATTGCCGCCAACATCTTGGCTGTAAAATAGGTTTAAATTTTCGCTGTCCCACGAAAAACTATCAATAGGCTCTTCTAGCTGAGTTAGTGCATAAGCGTCTTCAATGCTGCCAGAAACTGGCATAACAAAGATATTGTTGATGCCGTTATAGCTTTGTAGCCAAGCCAACCAATTTGAATCAGCGGAAAGTTGAACGTCACTAATGCGACTTTCATTGAAGAATGTGGAGGTAGGCAACAAAGGAGCTACCTTTTCTTGAGAATTGCTTTGTGATGTAAATTTACTTGCTGAGTTATCTTTTACACTGTTTGTACTGCAAGCAGTAATTCCCATACTGACTGCAGCTAAGGCAAATAAAACTTTTAATTTAGTATTCAATTTTGAGACTCCTCTAAAAAACATAAATTAAATTATCACAATAAATAATTATCGTAAAACAATAATTAATATCTTTTTTAGAATAATTTTTTTGATTTGGTTATACTGCTGAAAAACTGGAGGTATTAATGAATAATAAAATCCGTATTGTAAGTTGTTGTTTGAAATGGTCCGTAGTAGGGCTGAGCTTGCTTACCCTAGGCTACCTATTGATCGCTTACCTTGTGCAGGGAACGTTTAATTTTAATTCTGATTCACCATTATTTATTGACCTTTGGCAGCACCAACAAGCTAACAAGGGTTTACTTATGTTAATGAGTTTGCCTGCTTTAATACTCTGGACACTAATCGTCTTTTGGTCTTATCGCTTGTTTAGTTACTTTGAACTAGAAGAGTACTTTTCTGATCGAAGTGTGCGCTGTTACATTTGGTTAGTTTGGATTCAAGTCGCTCTGTTTGCACAAAACATCATTGTCGAATTTGGGCTGGGCTACTATCATGCTCACTTTTTTGAAGACACTGCCATGTCGATAAGCTTAGATTTGAGCCGATTCTTTAGTTTACTTCTTATGATTAGCATCGTTCATATTCTAAAAGTTGCACGTCAAGTAGAACTTGAAAATAAAGAGTTTGTATAGCCATGGAAATCATTGTAAATCTAGATGTGATGATGGCTAAGCGCAAAGTCAGTTCAAAGGAACTCGCAAAGTCAGTTGGCATTACGGAGGCCAATTTGTCTTTGTTAAAAAGGGGCAAAGTTAAAGGCGTACGCTTTGAAACTTTGGCAGCTATTTGCGCTCACTTAAACTGTCAGCCCGGCGATATTTTGGAGTTTAGAACTGAAGAGGAATGATCCTTAACGTCGAGTAGTACTTAAAGGGCTATTTATATTAGGCAGTTTCAAATACATCCCGATTGTCAGGGAAGAGGGCTTGGTAAGCGAGTACTGGACGTTTGTAAGAAAAAAGCTAGGCAACGAAACACCAGCGTTACCTTGTATGTACTGTTAGAAAATCCCGCGAAGAATCTGTATCTGCGCAATGGCTTTCAAATAGAACAAACCGATAAAATTCAGCATTTTATGCGGTTTGTTGAGGAGTAGTGGATTTAGTTAGAGTGATCTTTGGGCTGCTTTTTAGTTCAATCTATGTATTGTTAGCTGGTCACCAGAAGAAATATTCACTTCTTTTAGTGTCCGATAGTCATGTTTTTCATGATTCCTCCTTGCCCAATATGATCCGAGATCTTTTAGTAGCTTGCCTGTTGACTTATCTTTAAGGCACCATGTATTTCCATATTGATAGGCATCAAAGTGATCACTTAATTGAGCCCATATAGGATCAACAAAATCCTGTACTAATCGTTCCGGGTCATAGGGGATAACCCATGACTGGCCATTTATTGAAGAAGCATCGATCGTAACTACTTTTTTCTTGAAAGAATCTGAGGCTCTTTCTGATACTGCCTCCACTGCTGAAGTTGCTGCTTCAGTTTCATTTTCAGATAAAATGGAAATAGTCTCTTCAATTGACTCTTTATACAAGTTTAAGGTGGCTTCCTGATCTAAACTTTGCCTTTGCATTGCTTCGACATAGCGATGAACATCAGTGCCACCACCAAAGTCAGATGGAGGATAAAATACATAGTTTTTATGCCATAAAATGTAAAAGAACGCCCACGCTACACCAACTGGAAACACAATTACGAAAGCAGTAAGTGCAACTTGTATCCAACCAGCCGCCTGGGTGACAACGATGCCTGTTACTACTTCTGTAAAGGTCACAAATGTGACAATTACTGCTAAAGGTGATGTTATTAATGTGCCACTCTTATTCTGTTCTTTGCTTGCCATATTGTTTCCGTACTGTAAAGAGCTGACGTCCAAAGCAACTGCCAGTCAGGTTGCCTGCGCTTGTTTAATTTTTCTGGTTAACTGTACTGTCCCCAATTACGGGCGACTATCCAGTTCGTTTGCCATGTAATAAACTCAGCTGGATCGAAAATTTCGGCCGTAAACTCCATATTCACTACTTGATTTGGAAGAATAGATAATACGTGATTTGCTTGATCACTTTCATAATCCCATAGGTGAAATCTATCA
>JAKVCY010000171.1 GCA_022448425.1 Thalassotalea sp.
GGTCAAGTATTTTGGGCAAGACGTTATGGTCAACATTCATGGCAGTTCCCTCAAGGCGGAATTGATGAAGGGGAATCTGCTGAACAAGCTATGTACCGCGAGCTTCACGAAGAAGTAGGGCTGACACCGAAAGATGTCACCATTTTAAGTGTTACCCGTAACTGGCTTAGATATAAGCTACCAAAGCGATTAATTCGACAAGGCAGCAACCCTGTTTGTATAGGGCAAAAACAAAAGTGGTTCTTGTTGCAGCTAGATTGCAACGAGCGCGACGTTAATGTGCTTAAAACAGGCCATCCTGAATTTGATGACTGGAGGTGGGTAAGCTACTGGTATCCTATTAGAAATGTTGTATCGTTCAAACGAGATGTATACAGACGAGTTATGAAAGAGTTCTCGCCGGTAGTTATGTCTGTGCAACATCGACCTCAACAGCGCCAAAATGTAGCCCCGCACAAGCGTGGTAAAAAGCGCAGGCGCGGTTAAGCCGCTAATGGGAAATGTGTGTAAGGTGGCAGAGATGTTAAAGGTGTCAAAGGTGGCGATGTGCAACACCAAGCGACGAGCAAACTGTGATTACACAAGGATAAAACGGTGAGCCCTCAGAGCCAGCAAGGCGCTATGTTAACTACATTAAAACGTATCGTGCAGGAAATGAATCAAATTCCTGCACTTGATACCGCTTTGTTTAGGCTGGCTACACGTGTAAAGCAAACCCTCAGCGTTGACTCCTGTTCTATTTACCTTGCCGATTATGACACGCAAGAATTCATTCTTAAAGCGACTGACGGTTTGCATCCCGATGCAGTAGAGCAGGTACGCATTGGTTTTTCAGAGGGGCTTATTGGTCTGGTTGGCCAACGTGAAGAACCACTGAATATTGTTAATGCTCACAACCACCCACGATTTAAACACTACCCTGAAGTAAAAGAAGAAAGTTATAATGCTTTTTTAGGTACGCCCATTATCAATCAAAGGCGTGTTCTTGGTGTTATTACCCTTCAGCAATCACAAATGCGGCGCTTCAGTGAAGACGAAGAAGCATTTTTAGTCACTCTTGCTGCACAGCTTGCGTTAGAGATTACTAATGCTGATATACGCGGCGCATTGACACTCTCTAACTCCACCGACAACATTGCTCGGCAAAAAAATGTGCGTGGTATTGCAGGCTCGCCTGGTTTAGCTATCGGTATCGGCGTATCTCCAGATAAATCGATTAACCTCAAAAACTGGGTAGTAAAACGCACACAGTCGCCGCAAGATCAAATTCAGCTTTACCGCAAAGGTGTTGAGGTAACAAGGGGGCATGTTGACGCCCTGTCTCAGCGATTGGATGACGGAATCCCCGATGACGTTAAATCCATTTTCCAGCTGTACCATCACCTATTAGATGCCAACAGTCTAGGGCGCGAAGTAGAAGAAAAAATTCGCCAAGGTTGGGATGCTGCATCGTCGTTGAAAATGGTTGTAGAAAGCTATGCCGCGCGCTTTCAGGCAATGGAAGACCCTTACATGCAAGAGCGAGCTATCGATATCGTCGATTTATCAGACCGTATCTTAGCTAATATTTTGTATGAAGCAAACGGGCAAAAAATCGCTGAAAAGGCGGTGACCGAAGCCAGTATTCTCGTTGCCGATGAAGTGTCAGCCCCAATGCTTGCTGAGTTTCCACGAGACAAGCTGAAAGGCATTATTTCAATCCGCGGCTCGAACAACTCTCATGCAGCAATCTTAGCAAGGGCCATGGGCGTACCCGCCGTAATGGGCTGTCAAAATGTCACCCCAGCGCTACTTGAAGATAAAGAAATACTGCTTGATGGTTATTCGGGCGAAGTCATTATTTCGCCAGAGCGCAACATTAAGACTGAATTTATTCAGCTTATTGAAGAAGAGTCAGCCATTGCGGAAAAAATCGACGCTGAGGCTGATAAACCTTGCGAGAGCGTAGATGGCTGTAAAATGTCACTATACATCAACGCGGGCCTCTCTGCTGAAGTGGAACTGAATGCTGAACAAATTGGAGCTGGCGTTGGGTTGTATCGCACAGAAATTCCGTTCATGCTGCGCGAGCGTTTTCCATCAGAGCAAGAGCAAGTACTGTTGTACCGTCAAATACTTGAGGCGGCACCTTCGTTACCCATCACCATGCGTACACTCGATGTGGGGGGCGATAAACCACTGCCTTATTTCCCAATTAATGAAGAAAACCCATTTTTGGGGTGGCGTGGCATACGTCTTACACTTGACCATCCAGAAATATTCTTGGTTCAGGTTCGCGCAATGCTTCGGGCAAGCGTAGGGCTAAGCAACCTTCAAATTATGCTGCCCATGATATCTACGGTATCTGAAGTGCAGGAATCTAAGCGCCTTATTAATCAGGCGTTTTATGAGATATCTGACGAAATTGCAGAGTCTGGACAAAGCCTGATTAAGCCAAAACTGGGTATTATGCTTGAAGTGCCGTCAGTACTTTATCAGCTACCTCAGCTGGCCAAGCATGTCGATTTCTTCTCAGTGGGCAGTAATGACTTAACCCAATATCTATTGGCGGTGGATAGAAATAACACGCGAGTGGCGGGGCTTTATAATAGCTATCATCCTGCCGTTTTAGGGGCGCTATACGATGTAGTTCAAAAAGCTAATCAAAGCCAAGTGCCAGTGACTATTTGCGGTGAAATTGCGGGTGAGCCTGCTGGCGCTTTACTGTTGATGGGCATGGGCTATCGCCGATTAAGCATGAACGGCTTTAACTTAAGAAAAATAAACTGGCTTATTAGAAAAGTCACGCTGGATGAATGTAAGAAGCTACTATCATTGGCACTCACCTCTGTAAGCCAAGAAGAAGTTTTTGTGCACTTGAATCAATATCTTGAAACTAAGGGCCTAGGGGGCCTT
>JAKVCY010000172.1 GCA_022448425.1 Thalassotalea sp.
AGACCGTGATTTTCGGTTAGTTCATTGCAAGCGTTGATAGCAACTGCATTTTGCTCTAACCACTCAGTCTTACGGCGCTGATTTACTTCTTTTTCAAGGGCTTTTTCCATTGTTGCCGAGAGGTTTATGTTTAGGCGCTTAGCTTCAGCGAGTAACTCGCTATTTAAGCTTAAGTTTGCAGCTTTCTTGGGTGCTTGCGTACTATATGCGTTTCTCATGATAATTACCTATGCGTATTTATGGTGCGCATTAAGTATAGGCGCACAAAAGGCATATAACAAACAATTTAATAGTGATTCCCCACGCTTGGCATTTTTGGTTTGGGTTTAGTTTAGTGTTTACGGCGTCCTAGTTGAGTGCAGTGGTAGCGTGGCTCACACCTTAATTGGGCGTTATGTGCCAAGAGGATAATATGGAATACAGTCCTTTATTAGAAGTTCAAGATCAGACTTTGGTCATCACTCAGTCCACTTTATCCGAGTTAAAAAGTTTTAAGGATAGCGAGTTGTTTGCTGAACTGCCCGGTAGTGTTCCAAACGAAAAACGGCTATTAACTAAACTGTTAGACTCAATTTTAGACACACTCATTAATGGCCTTTTGCAAAATCCATCAAGACTTTGGGTCATGGAAACGTTTTTGCCAGTATTAGAAATCATGCAAATGCAAGACACTGAGGCGAAAGAACACTTTGGGGACCATTTAGAGATAATTATGGATATCCTAAATATAGAAAGCTCAGATGGCTTATTGAGCTACTATTTGTAAGGATGTATCGGGTGGCACATAACAAAAAAATTATGTCGCCCGCAGGCGGGCTGGGACACAAACAGGCAGGCGGCTTCGCCATTATAGCCTACCTGTTTGTGCCCCATATTTAGGCGTTAGGTGCTTTTATGAAAATTATGGTTTTGTTTCTCATAGTTTGTTTTCTTGTCTATAACTTCGCTTGGCGAGGTGGGGAGCAAGGTAAAGAAAACATCGAAAATTGCCTTTCTTTAAAATCTGGTCAATCAAAGAGTGAGGTACTAAATATTATGGGTACCCCTAGTTCTATTCATGAAAAAGAGCTTATCTTGCAATATTATCCAACTCGTTCTTATTCTTCTTGCCAAGTTGTCCTTGAGTTCAAAAAAGAAAATAATGGTATTGAATATCTATCAGATAAATTTTGTGATGATGGCGTAAAGTATGTTTGTCATAGTTAAGCACACACCTAACAAACCGATCAAGCTCACTCGCTGCGCTCGCTGGGACAATTCCTCGCATGCGGCTCCGCAATTTTCGCATGCAAGCAATTGCCCCTTATCGGGGTGTTAGAAACCATTTCGTTTTCAGGCATCACGCCAACGCGGTTGTGTTCCGCCAGTCTTCGTAGAGTCGTCCTCTAAGGCTGTGGCCCGTTTCTTTCTATTTTCAATTTAACGTATTCAGTAGCTGCTTCAATTCAATACTCAGCAAAAAGGTTGTTTGCATATCCACCCACCTTCACCGTGACTCAATGGCTTGTTTTATCTACGTCCAAATGGCATTCTGCCAATAGGTTTTATTCACGGACGCGGGGCAATTTCTTAGTGTTCATTTCTAACAAACCAATCAAGGTCACTCGCTGCGCTCGCTGGGACAGCTACTCGCATGCGGCTTTGCCATTTTCGCATGCAAGCAGCTGCCCCTTATCGGGAAGTTATACACCCTAGTGGAGACCGCGCATTGATTTATCGAGCTTTAATGTTTGCACTAATCTGGCATGTAATAGCCTTTCCTGTCGCATGGATAGGTCTCCACCCATTTAATGTCATCCCATTTCTAGAAAACACCACTTACTCAGATATTCAGCTAATGTGGCTAATTCGCGGAACGTGGTTTGTGGGGCTGTTTTCAACTTTTATAGCTTCTTCATTTCTATCCGAATTAATTATTAAGCTGTATAAACCAAAGGCCTATTCAACTTTTGACAACATTCTTGTCACAGCCTTTTCAGCACTCTTAATAGCTATTGTTTTCGTGCCTTCAGAGCCTAAATACGTTCCAGATCATTTGTCTTACTCAATTGGGGTTGTTCTGTTATTTTTATCTTTTACTGCTAACCAAAAAATGACAGCGTATATACTCAATAAATTGAATCAGAATAGTTGGGGTAAGGGTGCATAACAAACCGATCAAGCTCGCTCACTCCGTTCGCTGGGACAATTCCTCGCACGCGGATCCGATATTCTCGCGTGCAAGCAATTGCCCCTTATCGGGGCGTTATAAGGCGTCAGCCTAAACTGCGTTTGGCTTTATGAAAATCCCGGTGGAACTACCCTCTCCTGTTTTCATTAGCATCGCTCTGGCTTGTGGTAGGTTTGAATCCGCCGCTTTCTATTCAAAGGTAGTGTAATAGGCGCTTTATCGCCAAGTTCTTATTTTAAGTCAGCAAGCGCCATTACACTCGATAGCTCAGATGGCGGCTAACATCAGTCAAATCAAAACCGTCACTGCTCAGTCGTTTCGCTTGTTTGTGTTAACAATCAATCGTATGCTGGCTTCAACAGTTTTTAAAAAGACCAAAGGAACTGGCTCTGCTTATAACAAGGCGCTTAAGACCACTCCCTTCGGTTGCTCGGACGCATTTACGCGGGGCGGCTTCGCCATTATGCCCCACGCAACTGCGCCGCTTAGCTTAATGTTAGAGTGCTTATCGAATGATCTACTTTATTCAAGGACAAAGCAGTAGAAAAGTTAAAATTGGTTTTACCAAAGATTCGATCAGCCGTCGTTTGAATCAGTTGCAGACGGGCTCCCCAGAACTTCTAAAATTAATTGGTTGCTGCAACGGCGATACGAATTTCGAAGCCAAATTGCACTCACTATTTAGCTCAACGCATAGTCATAATGAGTGGTTCTGCGAATCTTCAGAGTTGAATGATTATATCCATGATAAATGTTTTTATAATGAGGAAGTTCTTATTTTAATAAACTCAAAAGTAGCAAATGGAATATTAACATCTGAACAAGCATCAGGATTAACATTTCAAGAGCAGAAAGATATTTTCACAAAACACGTAGAGAGCATGTACCGTAATGCACTCTAACAAAAAAATTATGTCGCTCGCAGGCGGGCTGGGACACAAACAGGCAGGCGGCTTCGCCATTGTAGCCTGCCTGTTTGTGTCCCATATTTAGGCGTTATATGCTTTTTGGAAAGCTCATCAATAGGGAAATATCATGAATATAAATCTAACAATTTGGGGCCAAGTATCATTCATTATTGGCGTAATTGTTATCTTCTACACTATCAAATTTGCTAAAGGAAAATCTGATAAC
>JAKVCY010000173.1 GCA_022448425.1 Thalassotalea sp.
GACATCGCAGTATGAATGGTTTTACGCTTAATTTAATGGCCGGCTTGGTGGCTTATTGTCTTAAAGAAAACAAGCCATCCCTTAATATTAGTGACGTTGAGCGCAATGCTATGGTTGTTGCTTAAACCGATCTGGGGTTAGCTAATAAAACACCTGCATACGCTTTGGTCTTTATTTGGAAAGCGATGCAAGCACCTTATGCTTTTTTACTACACACACCAAGTCACTGGTTCAAGTCCAGTATCGTCCACAACCGGTGCACTGTTTCTTTAATACCTCTATTCAGATAGACAACTTTTGCATAGTGGTTCAAGTTACGAGGCACTAATCAAATTGGTGAATGGCTTACCTTTAAAACAGCTAAGGCAACGTTGGATATTGAAAGAGATACTTAAGAACCGCAAAGAAGTTGATACAAGAGAATGTAGAGGAATCTATTGACCAGTGTTGTAAACACCAGCGGCCATAACTAGCTATAAAAAAAGCGAGCCTTAGCTCGCTTTCGGGAATACATTTTTGAATTAGCCACCGATACGCTTATTAGCTGCTGCTGTTAGCTCTGCTGAAGTAATGCTAGATAACATATCTGAAACTTTAGCTTTTGGAAGCTTGCTGATCATCATGCTGCCTGTAGCAACTGCATTTCTCTCAGATGCGAAAGCAAGTAGGTTCTTACCGTTACATTGAACACCGTCAAATACTTTGCGGATTTTTAAGTTGTTTGATTTAAGGAATGAACGTAGACGCTTTTTGTCGTCAGCCGCTACGTATTGGCAAAGGTTTTCTGCCAAGTTAAAAGCATTCGCTTGAGGAACAACAGCAACAGTTGAAAGTAACGCAACAGCAGGAACAAGAAGTAATTTTTTCACGGGTTAAATCCTTAACACAACAATTCGACAGATTAAAAAAGTGAAACGCGCATTAAGGTGCCCAGTGCATTAGGTAACTTCGCCATCATAGCATTTGCGTAACAAATACCTTAGACCGAAAGCTTTGCGTAATACCCTTTCAGATACCTTGCCGTTTCTTGCGGCGAATATTATACACGTTACCTTTTGATAAACAATTACTTTTTTGTTAGATATCAAAAACTAGGCAAAAAGCCTTTATCTATTCGCTGAGTGATTTTTATACAACCCATTGAAAAGATTAAAAATGCGTTAAGTTGTTAGCTATGTTAAAATTTAGCTATTATTTGAAACTTTTTTGACGCTATGACTACTGTTTATCTTGTTGAAATTACCGAGCAACCTATCGAGCTTTACAAATTGCTTAAAATCGCTGACCTTGTTTCAGGAGGAGGCGAAGCTAAGGTATTGATCAGTGAGGGTTATGTTTTACTAAATAACGAAGTTGAATTTCAAAAGCGTAAAAAGGTTTACGGTGGTGACTTCATTCAGTTAGGCGACAACATTATCGAAGTTCAGTTTATAGGTGAGTTACCTGAAGCTATGCCAGAGACATTCGATGAGCGTGAAGTTACTGACGATTATGCTGTTGCTCAGCCATTGGACGATTATCAAGAAGCATTAAATCAGCCTTCTCCGCAGCCTCGTGTGGCGAGTAAAAAGGACAACGCAAAATCAGCAAAAAATAAGCGTTCAGGTGGCAGTAACAAACCCAAGAACAGTGCAAAAAAGAGCACCAAAGACGCCAAGAAAAAACCTAAACCGACATCATCACAAAACGGTAAACGACGCGCGATTTCTTTTTAACGAAATCGCTTTACTGCCGTCTAAATTTACCCACCCCCCTAAATCCGCAAAACGACAACAGCCACACATTCGCCTACTAGCCTTTATTTCCCTGATACAGCCAAGGTTCGTTTGTTGCAAAATT
This sequence comes from Thalassotalea sp., assembly GCA_022448425.1. GTDB lineage: Bacteria > Pseudomonadota > Gammaproteobacteria > Enterobacterales > Alteromonadaceae > Thalassotalea_F. Next base: position 1,840 of record JAKVCY010000173.1, read on the forward strand.
TGTCCATTTTTCAATCTTATGGCGTTATCTCATCAAAAACCTGCTCCGTTTATCGTAAATTAACGGGGATTTGTCGCTGTGATCTATCTGTTGTTGTAAATTGATGTTACATTATCACGATTTTTTATCATAACAACCAGAGAAGAAACGTCCGTACTATGAAAATAAGAAAACCGTTAGCGCTCGCTATTCTGTTGCCACTTACCGTAGCTACTTCAGTATATGCATCGGCGATCAAGCAAACGAAAGGCGACTTTGAAGATAAGTTCCGCCAATTAGAAGAAGTGCTTCCAACGCCAAACGTATACCGTAATGCCGCGGGTGAGCCAGGTGAAAATTATTGGCAACAAAAAGTCGACTACAAAATCAAAGTCTCTTTAGATGAAGAAAAACGTCGATTAGCTGCGAGTGAGAAAATCACTTACCAAAACAACTCTCCATACAGACTTAAGTACTTATGGGTGCAGTTAGATCAAAACATCTTCAAAGATGACTCGATCGCTAACATGAGCCAAAACTTTGGTGGTATTGGTGACCGTGGTCCTTCAGCTTCTGCGGGCAGCGCAAGCAAGCCTGCGAAACTTAGCTTAGGCGCTCTTCGTCGTCAGCAATTCTTAGCTGATAACGAAGTGGGTTACGAAATTAGTGCAGTAAAAGATAGCCGCGGTAAAGCTATCGACTTCACTATTGTTGGTACACAAATGCGTATCGACTTACCTAAGCCACTTAAATCTGGTGATGACGTAGAATTCTCAATCGATTTTGCTTACAACATCGTTGAAGAAGACGCAGTATCGGCGCGTGCTGGTTACGAGAAATTTGAAGATGGCAACGACATTTTCTTATTAGCACAATGGTTCCCTCGCCTTCACGCTTACACAGATTACGAAGGTTGGAACAACAAAGAATTCTTAGGTCGTGGCGAATTCACGCTTGAATTCGGTGACTACGAAGTAGAAATCGAAGTACCAGCTGACCACATTGTTAGCTCAACTGGTGTTCTTGCTAACCCTAAAGACGTATTAACAAAAACACAACGCAACCGTTTAGAGGAAGCTAAAACAGCTAAACGTCCAGTGTTTATCGTTACTGAAGAAGAAGCATTAGAGAACGAAAAAGAAGGCACTGACAAGCGTAAAACTTGGGTGTTCAAAGCGAAAAATGTTCGTGACTTCGCTTGGGCTTCATCACGTACTTTCATGTGGGATGCTAAAGGCTACAAGCAAGGTGGTGATGTTCAAGACCACGTAATGGCGATGTCTTTCTACCCAGTTGAAGGTGGCGATCTGTGGAAGAAGTACTCTACAGAGTCTGTAATCCACACGATGGAAGTGTACTCTCGCTACTCATTCGACTACCCATACCCAACAGCACAATCAGTAAATGGTCCTGTAGGTGGTATGGAATATCCAATGATCACTTTCAATGGCCCACGTACAACATTACAAGACGATGGCAGCCGCACATACTCACAAGCTGAAAAACGCTTCTTGATTGGCGTAGTTATTCACGAAATTGGCCACATCTATTTCCCCATGATCGTCAATTCAGATGAACGCCAATGGACCTGGATGGATGAAGGCCTAAACAGCTTCCTCGATGGCGT
>JAKVCY010000174.1 GCA_022448425.1 Thalassotalea sp.
GCCGATAACTAACTAGAATCTATAATCGCTTTTTGCTTTTTAAAAAAGGCTTTTCGCAATTCGCTTAGCGCCAATGTAAGCAAAATACAGATCGAAACATGACTTGGTGATGTAAAAATAACCAATGAAATACAATCCAACAGCACGCTAGTATACCCAACAAAAAGCGGGATGCCAGAAAACAGAGTGACAAATGGGAAATAAAAATGATTCAAGCACGCCAGTGCCACAGCAAGCCCCAGAATCAAGTGCTACGCAAAGTGACACACGGCGTTCTAGCGATACTGAAAATGAGAGAAGTTCTATGACTTACGAGCAACTTGCCGAACGACGTTCAACGCCTCGTTCTAAAACACCATTTTACAAGGTCATGCTTGCACTAAACATCGTTGGCTGGGTAGGGATGGTAGTCGTATTAGTGCTATTTCACTATGCGCGCCCAGATTTTATCAGCGGCGTACAGCAATACTGGGGAATAAAAGGCGATACCAGCTGGTCTGAAAGTCATTTGTCAGCTATGACCATTATGCTGCAGGTATGTTTGATAGTGAGTTTAGTTAGCATCATTATGCGAGCCAGGAGAAACCGTCGTCAAAGCGATAGCTTTGGCATAAACCTGTTTATTCTATTTGCGATTGCGGCAATAAGCTTAATTACGTTGGCCACCACACTGGGGCTGTAGATTGTCAAAGTTATTTGCATTTGGAGTTCGCCATAAGCGAAGACCAAAGGTAAAACAAACAACTCATTGAGCGTAGCGCTTTCGGAAGAACAGCGTTTATGTCACTTGATGGTTTAACCTAGGTATTCCCATCAAGTGATCAATATGCAAATCATATTTTGCTTACTATTGGCTTTCGGGAATAATTTAAATGAAAGCCGCTTGGATAAGCCAGTACGTATAAGCCGCGTAGGCCAGCACAAATGCACCACCTTCCAGACGATTTAAACGCCCTTGACGCTTAATGCCAATACAAAATATGAACAGTGCAATGGTGGAGGCGAACATTACCATCACATCGCGATAAAAGAACTCAGCGCCCACAGTCATCGGCTGAATAGTGCCTGCAATGCCTACCACTGCAAGTGTGTTAAACATGTTGGAGCCAATTACATTACCTATTGCTAAGTCATGTTCGCCTTTCTTCACCGCCATTAGCGAGGAAGCCAGCTCTGGCAACGAAGTACCTATTGCAATAACGGTAAGGCCTATAATGGTATCGCTAACGCCAAAGAAAGTGGCGACTTCTACTGCGCCCCACACCAGCATGCGCGAACTGGCTACAAGCAACAACAGACCTGTAATTAGCCACATAACGTGAGTTTTTACCGTACCTTCATTGCTGTTGATTTCTTCATCATATTCGTCGGCAAGGGCGTCTTTGTCGCCTTTCATACCGTGATAGATACTCCAAGATAATAAAAGTACGAATAACCCTAATAAAGAAAATGCATCGTCTTTAGAGATACTTAAGTCCCAAACCTGCCAAACGGCAAAGAAAGTAATACCCAGTAGAACGGGAAGTTCTTTCTTAATGATTTCGGATTTAACTGCAATTGGACTAATTATCGCAGTTAGACCAAGAATTAATAGGATGTTGGCAATGTTAGAACCGTACGCATTACCCAGCGCAATTCCTGAATTGCCCTGAATGGCGGCAAATACAGATACAATGATTTCAGGCGCCGACGTACCAAACCCGATAATAAGCATACCGATAAGCAGTGGCGATACACCGAAATGGTTCGCGACCGATGCAGCCCCGCCGACAAATTTCCCTGCACTCCAAAGTAAAATCGGCAATCCGATTAAAATAGCCAAGCTGGCCAGTAACATACGTACTCCTTAAACCTTTCGTATCTTGTGCGCTTACCTCAATGTATAGGCAAACTTAATAAACAAAAGTAGTTTCAATTTTTTCAAATGCACATTAGTTTTTGTTGTCATAACAATGAAAAAAAGCCGTGCTGATAATGCTATGCAAATGATGAGTAAAGCGTAAACTCAGCGCTACTTTAATCGTGTTTGTAAATTGACCAAACACGGCAATAATTTTAACTAACAACACACTATTTAGAAGCGAATTACATGCACAATACACTGATTGTTACTGATGATGTTACTCCTTTTTGTAACACAGCTTTAACCGTGCTGACTTTTCAAGATTATCTTGCTGAGTTCCCAAAACTGAATGAACCTAAAACACGCGTTATCAATATTTGCGATACCACGCGTTATTTAAGTGAGGGCTACTATTGTTCACTTTTGGCTCAGGCACGTAATCACTCTGTATTGCCGTCGGTAAACACCATTAACGATTTACGCATGGCGGAAGAAAAAAGTATCGATCGCATCGTATTCTCTTTGTCGGTATCGCAAGACAATACGGAAATTACTGATGAACCTATATTAGTACTTTTTGGCGAAGTGAAAGATCAGCGCTTTAAACGTTTGGCGCGCCAAGCGTTTGAAAAATATCCGTACCCTGTTTTGGTGTTAAGCCCAACGGTTACCGA
>JAKVCY010000175.1 GCA_022448425.1 Thalassotalea sp.
ATCGACTTCAGGTAGCGTACGGGTTTCTCCAACAGGGCTTGTATTATTAGCGCTTTTGAAACGGTAAAAATAACGACGAGCTGGACTAAGACCTGCTACGTCCACTTTTACGGTAAAATCATGGATTGCTTTCGCTTCAACTATCCCGCTGCTTACTATGTCAGTAAAGTCGGCATCGCTCGCCATTTCCCACAAAATGTCGGCTTTGGCTAAATCCGAGCCTGAATCTGTTGTCGGTACGGCGCGCGTCCAGATAATAACGGCGTCTTTTAATGGGTCGCCACTGGCCACACCATGGGTAAAGGTAGCGTTGGTTTGCGGTTGGTTATTTGCCGAAGAGTTAACAGTGCAGCCCGCTAGCCCTGTAGAAACTGCTACGCTCGCGCCTGCGAGTGACGACAGCTTTATAAACGATCTTCTATCCATATGCCTGCTCTTTATAGGTTTGTAAGGTAACTGGTGATGCCATTGTTTTGTTGAACGCTCATGCAACAAAAACGAAAACCCATTTTTATACTGAGTGTTTGTGACATACAGATGTCAGGCTGCGATGAAACTAGAACAGGACTTTAGATCGAAGTTGCTGCATTGAGAACTGAGTAAAATGTGTACATGTTTTTGAGAAAAAATTACCTCTATGGTAATCTTGATTGGGGTTCCATTGGCAATAATAAGTTTTGTCCACGATAAGCTCCTTACAATGTGGCAGAGTGATGATGATGAATGGCTTCCTGTAGCATATCGTCATAAGGTTTGGGATGCGTTATTTGACTTAGATGCTGCATCACAAGTTTCTGATTTGATAGATATTGGTGCAATAAAAGCTGAAGGAAGCGCTCTTTGGTATATAACGGTTACAGTTAATAACGTAGAACCGTGTGGAGCGGTAACATGTTTTTTTAATGATGGCGATTGTTTCAACCTTGATTACAGAGAATACAACCCATGAAACACAGTATGCACATAGGTATTGAATACGATAGTGACAGAGGCAAAGTACTAATCGATACTGGAGAGCGAGTATCAAGGCCTGAACATCTAAAAAGGCCTCACCCTGGTGAAGTGTTTAAACGCAGGTGCATGTCAAAATCATCGCTGAAGCAAAATGAGATTGCACAGTGTTTAAGTATCTCAACAAAACATTTATCAAGGTTTATTAACGGGCATTCGAATTTAACCATTGAGCTTGCTCGTAAGCTTGAAGCTGTGAGCGGTATTAGTGCCCAAGCATGGATGCATTATCAGGTTGCATACGACTTATATAGAACCGTAAACAGCAAACCCAATTTAAAATCAATCTACTAGCAAGTATCTTAGTTTACAAAGTGGTTGCTGTAACTTTCATACATGCTGACTTAGCGACAGTTTTTCTACTCTTCGCTACTGAAAATCCGCTATTTAAAGTTGTAGGCCCCCGCCCATAGTAAAATAGTCTGCTAAACGTCGTAAGCCTAATAACGCACAATGTTTTACTGCAAATACTGTTATACTGTGCAGCAAATAACCACATGAACCAAAAATGGTTTATGTGTCTAAACAATCATATTTATGTTTTCTACAGCGCTTTTAAGAACAAAGCCAAAAAACGAAAACACGTTGAACAAAATACGAAAGGTAAATTTAAAATACATGAGTGATGATCCGCATTATCAGCGCGAGAAAGAGAAGTACGAAAATCCGGTAGCCAGCCGCGAATATTTAATGAGTTTATTAAAAGAGCACGA
>JAKVCY010000176.1 GCA_022448425.1 Thalassotalea sp.
ATGGCAGGGCTTATCGACAAAGACGCAGAGCTTGCTCGTATTACTAAAGCCATGGAGAAAATCGAGAAAGACGTATCTCGTACTCGTGGCAAGTTGGGTAACGAGAAGTTCGTAAGTAATGCGCCAGAAGCGGTAATTGAAAAAGAACGCGCTAAGTTGGAAGAGGGTGAAAAAGCCCTAGCCAAACTTAAAGAACAGTTCGAGACCATTAAAGCGCTGTAAAGCTTAATGTAATTGCCCATTGATTGCCCGTACAAGGAGCAGTTAAGCGAGCGAATAGTAAAAGGGTTACCAATAGGTAACCCTTTTTTGTTGGCAGTTTAAATAAACGATAACAGCTTGCTCGGCTATCGCATATCCAAAAACTATGCGCTCTAGAATACAGGTCGGTTATTATTACTTGCCTAAATATTCTCTGAGCATACTTATCAGCGACTTTTGCTTAATAGGTTTGGTCAAATAATCATTCATACCAGCGTCTATCGCGCTTTGTTTATCTTCTTTCATGGCATTGGCTGATAGTCCAATGATTGGCACGCCGGTAAAGCCTTTCTCGCGAAGTTGTTTGGTAGCTTCATATCCGTCCATCACCGGCATTTGCACGTCCATTAAAATTAAATCGTACTGAGGGGCGTTTTCTACTTTTTGTACTGCTTGCTTACCATCTTCAGCAATATCAAACGTAAGTCCTAGGTTTGTTAGAATTTCACCGGTAACGAGTTGGTTTATATTATTATCCTCTACGAGCAATATGTGCCCTTCAAGATTCGAGCTCTCGGGTTCCTCTTTATATTCTTGGCTTTGATAATTAGCATCTTTTGCGATTATTTGGTGTACAAAACGTTCAAATTGGGCGGGTGTGAAAGGGTGCATAATTAAGGGGCCTTTCCACAGCGAGTCATATTTAGACTGCAGGGCACTGCCAGCGCTCTCCATCACTAAGCCTACTGACTTTCCGCTTTCTAAAAGGCTGTTCAGCCAGCTAATATTTTTCCTAAACAAGCTAAATTCATGAACATCGACAACAATATGGTCGGGGAGAGTAGTAGCATCTTTAGCATCTTCAATTGACATACTTGATGCTGTCGACAGCTGAATTTGAGTGCAATAGGCTTCTGGGAGTAACGGCGATTCAGTTACGTAAAGGCTATTAGTAGGCAACTGTGGGGAGTTTTGTAACACCCCTGGCTGATTCTTAAATGCTTTAAGAGGAAGCTCAACCTCGAATCTACTGCCTTTCCCCATAGTAGAGGTTGCATGAATGCGTCCATCCATAAGCTCAGTAAGCTGGCTGACAATGGCAAGGCCTAATCCAGTACCGCCGTATTTGCGGTTAGTTGAGCCATCAGCCTGTGTAAAAGGCTTAAATATTTTATCGAGCTGCGCTGGGCTCATGCCTATACCTGAGTCGGTAATTCGCATAATGAGGTTTAGTAGGTTACCTTTTTCATTCAAGTTACCGTCAAACTCTATATCTATACGCCCTTGTTCGGTAAATTTCACGGCGTTGTTGCCAATGTTCATAATAATTTGAGCAATGCGCAACGGATCGCCTATAACCTGAGGTGGTATGCTAGGGTTAACCGTAAAATGAACAGATAGATTTTTTTCTTTTGCGCGTAGCGCTATTACCGCGATGAGGTTGTCAAATAGCGAGTGCAGTGAAAAGCTAACCTCTTCTATCTTCAATTCGCCTGCTTCAATCTTTGAAAAGTCCAGAATGTCGTTAATTACGCTCAGTAATATTTGCCCAGAGTACGAAGCTTTATCAAGATAGCCTCGTACTGTTGGTGATATTTCTTGCTGTTGGGCTAGTTCTATCAGGCCAATGATACCATTCATGGGGGTACGAATTTCATGGCTCATATTCGCTAAAAACATGCTTTTAGATGCGGTAGCCTGCTCGGCTTTTACTTTAGATTCGGTGATGACCTTGTTTAAGTTTTCCAGCTGAGAGTTCATCGATCTCGCTTCGTTTAATAGCTTTTCCGTTTCTCGGTTTTTATCACTGAATACAAGAGCGGCTCTGGCTAGCTTTCCTATTTCGTCTTTGCGACTACTGCCCGGAATATTGGAGATTTGCACGCCTTCCGCGAGCTTGTTGAAAACTTCGGTAATAGAGCGGATTGGGCCAAGGATACGAAATGTTGAAAACAGTGCAGCGGCTAAAGCAAGCAAAATCGCAAATAGAGAAAAGAGCTCACCATTACGCTGTGTTTTCTCTGCTATTTGGTAAGTACGCTGTGTAACAACCTCTGAGTGAGTACTAACTTTTTTTGCTAATTCGCCGCTTAAATAGAGAAACTCATTAGCAGAGCCTGCCATCACTACATTAACCAGAAAAAGATTGCCTTGTGTTATTTGAGTCAGTTTAAAAAAGTCGTTTTTTATTCTGCCTATAATTCGCTCCACGCGCTGCTGCAGTCCAGCATTGGCTGAGAAGGATATGTGCATTAAAGCGTCAACAGAGTCATTGAATGTCTTGATGAATCTCATATCAGGCTTCATCAAGTATTTTAACATTGCATTTTCTGTTTGAATTAGAATGATCTTTGCATCTTCTACAGAAGTCGCTGAAACCTCTCCTTTCGCTAGTGCCTTATCGAGTTCACTTTCAAGCAAGGTAATATCAGACATAGTCCCTTGATCGACGAGATTGTCTCTTTCTGAGCGCGCTTCAACAACCTGAGAGAAGTTCTCTTGATAAGCGTTTAGGTGCTCTCTCATTCTACTGAGAATTTGATTGCTGTCGTCTTTTTGATTGGAATGCTCGTTAACCTCTGCAAGTTTATCGAGCTTGCTGTTAATGGTAACCATCAGGCGGCTAAAACGGGTTATAGCCGACTTACTTGCATTTTCTTTGAAGATTAAAACATTACGCTGAAGGTCGACAACGTCCCGTTCAAGCTCTTTTACAATGCCTACATCAATGACGGCTTTAGCCGCGGATGCCACGCCTTTATTTAAAACCTCTTGGTTTTTTCGCGCTACGAAGCCTTGAGCAAGTATTAGTGCAACTAAGGCAAGTAATACTGTTATAAGCTGTACTCGGATTGACGATAACATATGAGCTCGGGGAACCTTATTCCATTTAAGAAGCGGTATTACACTGCGTCATGCAGTGATAAATTCGTACCATTTTTGTAAGCTATATTCATAGCTTGGCATAACCGTATTCCAAACTGCAACATTACTGAATCGTTCTTCGTAACTGCCACCAGTTCGTTGTGCGCCTTTTTGTACACTCACTTTGCCATCAGTGCCTTTTAGTGGTTCAGAAGCAACTTTGCCCTTATACCAGTAGTCCCACTCAGCCTGCGATAAATATTCTGCAGAACGTTGGGGGTTCGAAATGTAATACCCCTGCCTTGCTATGAATGCACCCGGCCAACCCGACAGCCACCAGTTCATATATTCATAGGCTACATCTTTCACTCTGCCTTGGGTAGCAGAAGAAAGGCACATTACCCCGTGCCACCCTCGGTATCCCTCTTTTGGAGCCGCGAAAGTGACGGGAATATTTTGACCATTCAGTGCGGAGACCGCGGGTGAGAACATGCTTTCAACTGCGACACGACCACTTTTCATAAATTCAACGGATTCAGGAACCGATGTCCAAAAACCGCTAAAGTGACTCAACTGATTTAACTCTATAAGCAGGTTAAACAAGTTGTCTAGCTCGTATTCGGTGATAGCACCAATATCTTTGAAAGTGATAAAACCTTTCGCCTGCGCGGCTAATGCTAAATCGAATAATCCGATGGTAGGGTCATTTACGATGCCGACTTTTCCAGAAAAGTGACGATCTAGCAGCCAGCCCCAACTTTCTTCTTGCCCCTGCAGTTCAGTCGGGAGCTTTGACCTGTCATAACCAAATGAATCCACGTTATGTACGTAAGGCAAAAAGCTGATGGCATCGGTGTGCTTTTCACCTAAAGAGGCGTCTTCTTGCACATTAATAATCTTGTGCGGCGCGTCGCCGGCGCCCATACGCGCATTTTCAGTAAGCTTACCGGTTTTGCTTAAGTCGTTTATTTCTTCCCAATAGCGAAGGCGCTTTTTTTGTATCGGTTGAATAGCCTTTGCGCGCCACAGAACATTAATACTATTTGACCATTGCTCGTATAAGTCGAACGACTGAGGATTCATAGATGCCTTTTGCAGCACAGTGGCACTGCCGCCAGGTTCAAACGCTATGTTAATACCTAAGTCTTCGATAGCGCGCTGTCGGATAGCTTCCTGTAATGTTACGTGAGTACCCATAACACGCAGCGTGGGCTTTGTTTTACCGATAGCGAAGGGAGTAATGCCTGCAGTCAACCCTAATGCTAGCCCGCCTTTGAGTAAGGTGCGACGTGCCGCAGAAGAATTATTGGTCTTACAAGGCTTAGTAGGCATTATGAAAGTCCGTATAAGAAGTATCCTAAATAACATTCTGGCATCTATTTTATAGACTTACCAAGGAATGTTTAAAAATAGCTTAATGCAGCAGTGGGTTTGACATATCTGGTAACACTTCATTGGTGGCAAAATATGACTTTGCTTCTATTGTTAAGATATCAAAATGATATCAAAGGTGATCGATATGCAAGAAAAGAAGGGTTTCTCAGTCAACGGATATTTGATGATCTGTGTTTTATTAGTTGCACAGGCTGCGGCTTTTTTCTATGCGGTTGAGGGAAGCCCCGAAGGCGGAATTATTTTTAGTCTTCTGGTTGGTGCACTCTGGATGGGGTATTTTATGGTGCAGCCGAATCAAGCCAAGGTGATGACTTTTTTTGGTAGCTATGTTGGTACCGTGTCCAATGTAGGTTTGCGCTGGACCATTCCATTGTTTCGCCGAACCAATATCTCACTTCGCATAAGAAACTTCGAAAGCGCCAAAATTAAAGTGAATGACAACCAAGGGAACCCTATTGAAATTGCGTCAATTGTGGTGTGGAAAGTCACGGATACTGCAGAAGCCGTATTTGATGTAGACGATTATGAAAGCTTTGTTCGCATTCAGAGTGAATCTGCTATTCGTAATATGGCAAGTAGTTTTCCTTATGACCCTCGCGATGATGAGCAAGCTGAAGTGGCCCTTCGCAGCCACCCGATAGAGATCTCAGAACGGTTACAAGAAGAAATTCAGGCGCGTTTAGCGAAAGCAGGGATCACTATATTAGAGTCTCGTATTAGCCATCTTGCCTATGCGCAGGAAATCGCAAGCGCGATGTTACAACGCCAACAAGCCTCAGCTATTGTCGCAGCACGCAAACAGATTGTGGATGGCGCAGTAGGAACGGTTGAAATGGCGCTTCAACGACTAAATGAAAAAGGTGTCGTAGAGTTAGATGAAGAGCGCAAAGCGACCATGATCAGCAATCTCCTCGTTGTACTGTGCGGTGATAAGTCAACGCAGCCTGTTATTAATACAGGTACAATTTACTAATAAAGTTTAGTTTCTAATTATGGTGTCGTAGCAACTTAAAGCGGCACATAAGGTTTTTATTTTGGCAAAGAAAAAAGCGTATCCTCTCCGGATAAATGAAAATGTACTTGCCGCTATGGAAAGGTGGGCCGCTGATGATTTACGTAGTGTTAATGCACAAATTGAGTATGTATTAAGACAAGCGCTTGTTAAGCAAGGTAGAGTCAAGCTTGTAGAAAAGGTGGTGGTGGAAGTTGAAGAAATACAACCGTCGAAGAATGATGGTTTATAAGGGCCATTAAGGGATCGTTGGGTTTAGCGGCGCGAGAATGTTTAGAGTAAGCGGTAGGCGCTTTTTTAATGTCGATTAAAGCACTTTTCTTGATTTATCGTCTAAAGGCTTTGGCGCTGATATTGGTGAAATATTCTCACCTTCTTGAATGCACTCCACTGTATTTCTTCCACTATTTTTTGCTTTGTAGAGCGCTTTATCGGCATAGGTGAGAAGTTGTTTGGGGCTTTTGTGCTGGAGTTCATTTGTTTGCACTGCACCAATGCTCACCGTGATTTTATGGCCTTTTAGAAGCGGCTGGGTCTCGTGTAATTTGCTGACTTTTTGTCTAAGTCTATCCAGTATTTGGTGGGGCGAAACTTGGCTTAGAAGCACAATGCAAAAAGCAAATTCTTCTCCTCCAATCCTGCCTATTGCGTCTTCGGAGCGAAAAAAACTCTGCATTGTTTGCGCTACGATGGTTAATACTTCATCACCAAACCCATGCCCTAAGTTATCGTTTATTGATTTAAAGTGATCAACATCAGCAATACCTACCAGTACTTCATAGCTGTTGTGCTTGGCAAACATTAACGACTTAGAGAAAGCATCCATAAAGGCACGCCTGTTGGGAATATTTGTTAGGGCATCAAAATATGCCAGCTTTTCTAATTTGAGATTAGCGTCGCGTAGTTCACTTGTGCGTTCATGCACTAAACTTTCTAAATCGTGTTTTATTCGTTTCAACTCTGAGTTTCTTTTATCAAGCTGTTCAGACTGAAACTTCATCTCGCTTACATTGCGCTGAACGGCAGCAAAGTGTGTAACTTCACCAAAATCGTTAGTCAGCGGGAATATGTTCATTTGCACCCAGAACGGTGTGCCTGTTTTTGTATAGTTCAACAGTGTTTCCGTACACGGATGTTGTTCGATAAGGGCTTGGCGAATGCGATCAGTGGACGCTTTGTCTGTTAAAGTTCCTTGAAAAATTCTGGGCGTTTCGCCTATTAATTCTTCTAAGGAATACTCAGTATGTTTACAGAGAGCTTCATTAGCGTAAATGATCTTGGGAGAGAGTGGGGCGTTGATGTTTTTCGCTTCTGTCACCAAGATCATGTCCTGTGAATTTTGCACAATGTCTTTATAGGAAAAGTCGTTTATTTTTGTGGTAATGTTCGTAAAGTAAACGACGACAAAGGGAGGTGTAATTCCGTTTCCGCTATGTTTCTCTGGGTAGGCATTTACATTAAACCAAGCGGTCTTTTCTATTGTTTTGTCGATAATGCCTAATATTTGATTATCTACAGGTTTGCCCGTAGATAGCACTCGTACTACGGGTAATTCATCGTAGGAAAGCCGTCGGTTTTGCCTATCAATGAATTCCCACGCCTCTACATCCATGCTTTTGTCTTTTAGTTCTTCAAGGCTTAAACTAAGCATCGACGCAGCAGCAGGGTTGGCATACTCCACAGCGCCAGAAGCATTGTGAATAACCACGCCAATTTGCGTGTTTTCTAATAGATTAAACAAGTTAACATTGTTGAAACTCATTGCACTACACCACTTGAAAGCGTCAGTTTGTACGGTTTTTCTATGTACATTGGCGAATCAACGTCAATTAGAGAGAGGGGTTAACTTATATATTAGACTTTAGTTTAAGAAATAGCCAAAAGCTGTGTTTCAAACAGCTTTTGGCGAGAGCGAACTTAGAAGGGAAAATTAATGGCGAGAGGGTTTGTTTAACCGTCTTTTGAGTACAATCCCCCCTAGAAAAAACAATGAAAGTACTGACCAGGCTCCGCCGTGTTCTTCTACTATCACAACCGAATCTTCTACAATATATTCGTTGTTTTCACTCTCAAGAGCGAGGTAGGCCAATGCACTGTCGTCATAGGCATCGGTAAATGCCACCAGTACTTCAGTATCTGCATCGTAAAGTTCCAATAAGATGTCGTATTCGCTAGGTGGAAAGCCAGATATCAACGAACTTTCGATAGTGAAGGTATCGGTTGAATCTTCTGAATAAATATAAAACTCAGACGACACGTGGATGGCTTCGTAAATACCGTCTTTACCTAAATACAAAACCGCGTATACCGGTGCCCGAGTAAAAATAGTGTCGGCATCAAATTCAATCGAAAATGCAGAGTGGTAACCATCGTAATCAATATCTTGTTCGAGCGTTACCCAGCTTTCATAAATCCAGAACTCATTATCGCTGCTTACTACAATGTCGCTAGATGATTTGTTTACACCCAAATGTTGTTGATGTTTATTGGTTTTACTGAGTGTATTTTGTTGCGTGCCAGTGTCATCGGTAGATTGCTTAACCACACTGTTATTAGACAGAACGTCTGTTGTTTTAGGCAAAAGTGATTCAGCGGCTACAAAGGGGTGGTCGTAGCGGAATTCGGTAGAGATAACCTGTTTATCTTCTGATTTACTGTCAGGACTTGCATGTGCAGGTGATACAAGCGCAAGCTGTAATGTGGCGATAGCAGAGTATGCAGTAAGTGTTAATACTAAGTTTTTCATCTGTCCATCCTTTTCCAATCGATAATGACAGGGTCATTGTTAATCAAAAAAGATGAACAAAAGCTGAAGAGTAACTTAATGGCTCCTCAGCTTGTGAAATAGGCGGTTAGGTTTAGTCGTCGAAGAAATGGTCCTCTTCTTCGTATTCACCTTCCTCGCGCGGTTCAAAGTACGTACCCCATCCATCGTAGGTCACGTCGTGCTTGTCGGCAATTTTTAGCAAAGTGTCAGAGTCCGCATTAAGCTTTTCAATATTAAGCTTTCTTTCTACCACGGCGTCGAAGCAAAAAATGGTCTCGCCATCATCTAGCATGAGCTCTTCAGCATCTGTCACTTCAAAACCGGCTTTGAACGCATCAACGGCTGCCTTTTCTAACACGTCGAAGTCGGTGCTGGCGAAGTGGTGCTCAATGGTGTAGTCGGCATCGGCTTGACTGCCATCTTCTAGAAGGGCATCAATAGTTTCTTGGTTAAACTCGTACCACTCTTCTCTTTCATCGAACTGGGTCATAATAAACACTCGTTAGCAATTTAGGCGCAAGTTTACCTGCTTTTTTCCAGTTCATCGACCTGTGTATTAAGCGCATCAAACTTTTGTTTCATTTCATCGTTAAAGTGCGCCATCCACTCTTTGATCGAACGCTCTTCCGTTAGCGGTTCAGGCGAAGAAATATCAATAAGCACAATCCCGTTGTCCCAACGATTCCACTTTACTTTATTGTGTAGGTTACTGGCCGTTACCATAACAATCGGCTCATTGGTGGTTTTGGCTAACCGAAATGCGCCTTGCTTAAAAGGCAGTATACCTCTTCCGTAACTTCTGGTGCCTTCAGGAAATAGCCAAACAGATGTTCTCTTCTTAGCGATACGGTTGGCGGCAATATCCAAGGTATTGCGCGCTTTTCCTGAATTTTTTCTATCGATCATGATGTTCCCAGACAGCCAATAAATTTGGCCGAAGATAGGGATCCACTTCAAACTTTTTTTGCCAATAGTGACCACGCCGGGAAGGGCAGCTTTACAAATTGTAATTACATCAAAGCTGTTTTGATGATTAGCGATAAAAACATAGGGCTCGTTCGTTTTTACAGCGGGGTCTCTTTGTATAACAATTTTGAGGCCCACTATTTTAGCCATAAGCGAATACAAACTACCGGCGGCATGCACGTTATCTTTATGAAAAGGGCGCACAATACAAATGATCAGCAAAATAATGTTGATTAATAAAAAGGCGATAAACAGTGCCGGTATGCGAAATAAAGCGATCAAAACAACTCCTAGATACAATTGACGCGCGCAGTATAGATGAAGTTTCAGCGTACACTTGTCCGATGAGTTTTTACAGCATTAAGGCTTACAAGGTACATCACTCGTAAAAGTTCCTCTTTTATCACCTTTAGTATGAGGAAATTTTGCCGATACCGAATTACAATAAGCAATAGTTTAATTGAACCTGACTCGGTAACCAGTACATGCAGACATTTACTCCAGATGACCTAGAAGAGGATATTCTTGCTGACCTTATGGAGGAAATAAATGAACTCTACGAATCAAGCGAGCAAACCTTGATTGAGCTAGAGCTTCGCCCTGAAGATAACGAACTGCAGCGTGCTCTGTTTCGCTCAATCCACACCATTAAAGGCGACTTGGGCTTGGTTAATTTCTCTCCCATGATCCCGCTCTTGCAGCATGTCGAAGACTTGCTCGATTACTTGCGCAAGGGACAGGTAGCGTATACCAGTACTATGAGCGACTTGGTGCTGCTTACTATGGACAGGGTTAAAGCCTTTGTTGAGGCTGTGATGGCTGACGGTAAAGCTGAGTATGACGATAACCTCCATAATCAACTGGTATTGGCAATTGGTCGTGTAACACCAGAAAATACAGCGGAACACGAGAAGCGCCTTACTGAAGCGGTTTTACTGTTAAATCCGGCGTTAGATATTGTTGCCGATGATGATGACCCGCAAAGTGTTCAGATAAAACCACCTACATTAGCAGCAACGGGTATACCAAAAGACATTAGCAGTGAAAAGAAACAAGATATTTTGTTTTTCCGTGACCTAATGCAAACCATTGAACGTCGCTCTAATTATTGGGGGGGAAGGGGCGATCGTATTGCTAAGTTAGCTATGTATATCAACGACGTTGCGGAAAAGCCGATTGACGAAGACCAACTGGCGGTAGCCAGTTATGTTCATGATTTCGGCATGGCGTTTATGCCATTAAAGTTATTGCACAAAGGCGATGAATTAAGTGACATCGAGTTCAACCTAATGCGCTCGCATGTTTACAAAAGTGCGCGTCTTTTAGAGCACCTAGACCAATGGGATATGGCCCGTAAAATAGTGATGCAGCATCACGAGCGCACCGATGGAACCGGTTATCCGCTAGGCATAAAAGAAGACGATATCTGTGAAGGCGCTAAGCTGCTTGCTATTGTTGATACCTACGACGCAATGACGCACCCAAGGGCGCACAATGAAGATAATGTGCTTTCTAAAAAAGAAGCGGTAATTGAGATCAATCGTAGTGCCAAAGGGCAGTTTAGTATGAAATGGGTGCGACTGTTTAATCAGGCTATGACAGCGCTTTTAACTAAAGGGCAGTAATTAATCACTGGCGCTATCACATCATGGCTGCGGGCTTGGAATTACAGGTGGCTATGAGATAGCAGAAGGTTCCCTCTGCTATCTGAAAAGCGTTAAGGTCTAGTTAACCCCTAACTCTTTAAGCTTACGGGTAAGCGTATTTCGCCCCCAACCTAAACGCTTAGCCGCATCTTGCTTGTGACCATGCGTGTGTTGAAGTGCACGCTCAAGCATAACACGCTCGAAAGTCAGCATAGCGTCGTTAAGGATATTATGATGGCCATCCCGAAGCTGTTTGTCGGTCCAGCTAGCGAGTAAATCTGGCCAATCACCCGATTCGGCACTAGGTTTTTCAATACTGCTATCACCATGAATTTCCGGTGGCAGATCGCTGGGTAAGACCTCTTGCCCACTTGCCATTACGGTTAACCATCTGCATACGTTTTCAAGCTGCCTAACGTTACCAGGCCAGGGTAGTTGAGACATTACGCGCTCAGCTTCTTTAGAAATGCTTTTAGCTTCTACATCAAGCTCTTTGGCAGCTCGGCGAAGGAAGTGGCGCGTTAACAGCGGAATATCTTCGCGGCGTTCGTTCAGCGATGGAAGGTGTACACGAATAACATTTAAACGATGAAATAAATCTTCCCTAAATTTACCTTCAGCAACCCTTTGTTCTAGGTTTTGGTGTGTAGCGGCAATGATGCGCACGTCCACACTTACTGACTGGTGACCACCTACGCGATAAAACTGGCCATCGGCAAGCACACGTAAAAGGCGGGTTTGCACGTCTAACGGCATATCACCGATTTCATCCAAGAACAGTGTTCCACCATCAGCCTGTTCAAAGCGGCCTTGACGAGCAGCTTGGGCTCCCGTGAAGGCGCCTTTTTCATGACCAAACAGCTCAGACTCGACCAAGTCAGCCGGAATTGCCGCCATATTAAGCGCTATGAAAGGTTTGCTCGCTCTTGGGCTGTGTCTGTGAAGCGCATGCGCCACCAGTTCTTTACCCGTACCCGATTGGCCGTTGATAAGCACGCTAATTGAAGAACGTGAAAGTCTACCTATGGCACGGAAAACTTCCTGCATAGCAGGCGCTTCGCCGATAATTTCTGTTACCACATCTTCAACTTGCGTTTTTGAAACGGTTGATTGCTCTCTTGCGTGAGCAAGCGCACGTTGGGATAAGGTTACCGCTTCGTCAATATCAAAAGGTTTTGGCAGGTATTCAAATGCCCCTTTTTGATAAGCATTCACAGCACTGTCTAAATCCGAATGCGCTGTCATAATGATGACAGGCAGCAGTGGGTGCGATGCATGTACTTCGTTCAGTAACGTCATGCCGTCCATTTGTGGCATTCTTATATCTGAAATGATGACTTCAGGGGCTTGACCGCTTTGAAGTTGAAGCAATAAATCTTCAGGGTTTTCAAAACTCAAACAGCTGATGTCAGCTGCTTGTAAGGCCTTTTGCAGCACCCAACGAATAGAACTGTCATCATCGACAATCCACACAGACTCATTCGTCATCGTCTGTCTCCTTACGATCTATTGGTATGTA
>JAKVCY010000177.1 GCA_022448425.1 Thalassotalea sp.
ACCGCTTATACCACCATTTTTGCGCAGAACCACCGAAAGTACGGCTTATTGCTCATTTAAAGTGCAACTTTAGTTTAACACTTTGATAACGCCCTCAAGCTCGCCTGCTAATTTAGCTACAGCATGCTGGCATAAAAACGACTATAGCTTTAAATCAAGTACATCAACCATGGAGTATAGACCAGGTTCTTTTCCATACAACCACTTTGCAGCATGAACAGCACCTTTTGCGAAAGTCAGACGGCTTGATGCTTTGTGCGTAATCTCTAAGCGTTCACCGATATCCGCAAATAATGCGGTATGCTCGCCAACGATGTCTCCAGCGCGAACTGTGGCAAAGCCAATGGTGCCTTGGTCGCGCTCAGGCTCTTTTCCTTCTCTGCCGTAAACAGCACAGGTTTTCAAGTCGCGACCCAACTCATCGGCAATGGCTTCACCAATAGCCATAGCGGTGCCTGAAGGCGCGTCTTGTTTAAATCTATGGTGGGCTTCGGTAATTTCTATGTCAGCCGTTTCACCCAGCACACTTGCAGCTTGTCGAACGAGGGAAAGCATTAAATTTACGCCCACACTGTAATTAGCCGCAAATACGATAGGTATATGCTTTGCTGCTTCGTCGAGTGCCGCCAACTGTGAATCGTTTAATCCAGTAGTTCCAATAACAACAGGCATTTTATTTTTAACGCACCACGTAAGATTACTTTCAATAACCGAAGGCAGGGTAAAGTCGATCATTACATCCGCATCACTATCACTTAAATCTGATAGCGCAGTACAATCAACGTCTTTTTTACCTATGCCCGCAAGTTCACCTACATTTAGTCCAACCCAAGGTGAATCATCGCGTACCGTTGCCACGCTAAGTTGTGCATCTTCACTTAAATCTAGCGCTTCAACTAAAACCCGCCCCATACGCCCGTTGGCGCCAAATAATCCTACTTTCATTTTTTCGTTTTACACTTTTATAAACCTTTAACTGTGAGGCATTTTGCCAAATGCCGTCACTATTGCAATGTGAGATTCATATTAAATAGGCATAACAAGGAATCGGTAAGATTTAACTAATTCCGATCCGCATAGATTATTTCCAAAACTTCAGGCTCAGATGAAAAGAAAAAATTTCAGTACACGATGCTTAGGACATGTTGATCTTTACGGCGCATTTTTGAAACAAAGATCAACATGTCTTAATTGCAACACTAAGACAAACAGAGGTTTTCTTCCGTTGGGCCTACTTGTTTTATAGAGTAAGTTAAGCGACGCTATAGCAATTAACAGATGAGTTAATGCTTATTCGTCGCCGCTGAATGGCAAGTGTGAATAAGTCAAAATACAACCCGACTAAATTTACTATGCAAAAAACTCTTATATGGGATATTCCCACCCGACTTTTTCACTGGCTTATTGTAGCGAGCTTTTTAGCGCAATATGCAACAGTAGAATGGCTTGAAAACAAAGTGCAGTGGCACTTTTACATTGGGTACTTCACCTTATTCCTTATCGTTTTCCGCATAATTTGGGGATTTGTTGGTACGCAACACGCCAAGTTCAGTAGCTTTATTACTGGCCCCAGAAAGGTTTTCAATTATATAAAAACCTTATTTAACAGGCAGTCAGAACCCGCCATTGGCCACAACCCTTTAGGCGGATGGTTTGTTATTGTTATGCTAGTGTTGCTTGCCATACAAGCGATATCAGGATTATTCATGACTGATGATATTTTCTTAGACGGCCCCTATCGCCAGCTAGCCTCAGACGAAACATTAGCGCTAATGAACACTCTGCATCACCTTGCCTTTGATGTGTTACTTTACGTTATCGCACTTCATATAGGCGCGGTAATATTTTACAGCGTGTATAAGAAGCAAAAATTGGTTCCCGCCATGGTGCATGGCAAAAAAATGTCAAAAACTGCTGGCATCGCTGACTCTCGGCTGTTGCGCGCGATGATTGTTGCGCTTATCTCTGCAACTGTCGTTTACGTAGCCATTGAAGTATACCCGCCCACTCCACAGGTAGATGAATATTACTATTAAGTAAAAAGTACTTTATTTCCAATTCGCTCAACACAGCTCAATTAGAGGTGTAGTTTGACTCTCTCCTTAACAAGACGCCCCTCGCCTTGTTAAGGAGAGAGTCAGTCCCCTTCATAATGTCGTTAGGCTGTTACATCAAACTGCACTTGTCTCATTGACTAGGCCTTTTTCCCGCATTATCGACTCTATTTCTCTTACGCTTGATGGATCGTCAATTGTCGAAGGAACAGCAACAGACTCATTGGCTGCAATTTGACGCAGTAGTTTTCGAAGTATTTTCCCTGAACGGGTTTTAGGTAAACGGTTAACAACGATCGCTCGTTTAAAACAGGCTACTGGCCCAATTTTGTCGCGAACACACTGAACGAGATCTTGTTCAAGCGCTTTTTCATCAATATTAACGCCATCTTTGAGTAGCACAAGACCGACGGGGAGTTGCCCTTTCAGTGCATCGTTAACGCCTATGACACTGCATTCTGCAATGGCCGGGTGCGCTGCAAGCACTTCTTCCATTTCACCAGTAGACAAGCGATGGCCTGCAACATTTATGACATCGTCGGTGCGACCCATAATAAATACGTAGCCATCTTCATCTACGTACCCGTTATCTCCGGTACTGTAATACCCTTCAAATTCTCGTAAATAGCCATCAACAAACCGTTGATGGTCTTGCCAAATCGTTGTCAAACAGCCTGGGGGAAGCGGCAACTTGATAGCAATAGCGCCTTTTTCACCGGTTATTTGCTGTTCATCAGCACCTTGCAACACCTTTACGTTAAATCCAGGTGTAGGCACGCTTGATGAACCGGGTTTCGTAGCCATTGGCTCAAGCCCCATCGGGTTTGAACAAATTGGCCAGCCAGTTTCGGTTTGCCACCAATGGTCGATAACAGGAACACCTACTTTCTCGCTCGCCCAGAAATATGTCGGCGGATCTAGACGTTCACCCGCCATAAATAAGGTACGCAAGCTCGACGTATTGTATTTAGATAAAAACTTAGCATCAGGGTCCGCTTTTCGTATTGCTCTAAATGCTGTTGGAGCTGCAAAAAGCACATTCACTTTGTGAGTCTCTATCATACGCCAAAATGCACCGGCATCAGGAGTGCCAATGGGCTTTCCTTCGTACAGTACCGTCGTTGCGCCTTTTATGAGTGGGCCATAGACAATATATGAATGACCGACCACCCAACCAACATCCGATGCAGCCCAAAAAATATCGTCCTCACTAATACCGTAAATCGCGCCCATTGAATAATGAAGAGCAACCGCGTGCCCGCCATTATCTCGAACGACCCCCTTGGGTTTACCGGTTGTACCTGAAGTATAAAGAACATAAAGCGGATCAGCTGCATCGACGGGAACAGGAGAAGCTGGCACGCTAGCTTCAACCAGAGAGAGCCAATCGTGGTCAGTTGCTTCATTTAACTCAGCAATTAACTGAGGGCGTTGATACAACACGCATGCCTGTGGTTTGTGCTCTGCTAATGATATTGCTTCATCAACAAGAGGTTTGTACGGTAGAACTTTATTGCCTTCAATGCCACATGACGCAGTAACAATAACTACCGGTTTTGCGT
>JAKVCY010000178.1 GCA_022448425.1 Thalassotalea sp.
ATTCACCTGATTATCAATTATTCGCATGGCTTCAAGGTATTTATGCGGCTGTTCGAGAACGCCACCTGACAGGCACAGTTGCCCCTGCTTGTAAAAGCCATAGAGATTTAAAAGGTTGTTACTTTGCGGTGTTACTTGACCAAGAGGGCAAATGCGGGTTGATTCAATCTTGCCATCTATTTTTAAGTCCCATTTATCGTATGGGGCGGGGTTAGTTTCGTCGCAGTGCCTACCCCATGTGCAATTGTCGCAATTAAACGCATCTCGTTTTTTTGCAACTTCTACTGCGATAATTAGTTTTTTCTTTCTGACTCTGCCAGCGCTGATTTGTTGTAAATTGCTTGCGCTACTTGAACGAGGTCTAACGCTGGGATTTTTGAAATCTGCGAGGCATCTTCTAAACCATAAGTAAGAAGTAACTTCACACCCGCCGAATTCATTTTGTTAATACCATTTTTAACTTCGTGACCATCCATCATCACTTCCATAAACTGAAGCGAATTAAGAGGCTTTATGCGGTAGCCTTTGGCGTTATCTTTGAGTAAAGGCTTATCATCAGCGCCTTTAAGTAGTTCACCATCATCACTCTTTTGATAAGCGCTCAGTGGGTAGTGAGTTTCAACTGCTAGTGCTTGCATGATAAATCCTTACTTAAACTCAATGGTGAATTCGTCATCACCCAGCGTTTCGTGCGCGCCGTAGGTCAAGTCATCAGTTCTTCGCTGATCACGCTCACCCGCTGAAATATCTCGAATACCCGCCTTCGCACTAACATTCCAAATGTTACCCGCAACGTTGCCTACATCCCCGGTAGTCATATCCATAAGCTCACCGTTTTTAAACTTCGTTTCGAAGTCGATCACGGAAAGCTTTTGTGCTTCTGGGTCAATCGAGCCATTCGGGTCACGCTTAGATATTTCTACCTGCGCATAACCATCTACTTCACGGACATTGCCAGGTGTAGAAATCGTGTTACCGAATGCTAATGAGAAAGAATTAATGATTGCGCCATAGCCACCGATAGAGAAAGGAACTTCAATAAACGGGCGTGGAACAGTTGCGTTGTATGCGAGTGCTGGGAAGTTTTGGTCAACACGACCAGCATCCTTTCCAGTAAATTCAAACTGGATTGTGCCTAAACCGCCGGCTTCTGCGTTAATTGTTGCTGTGCCTTTGGCGCCAACAATTTTATTTAAACGGCCATCTTGGTAGTAATAAATGGTGCAGGACTCATGACCTTCAGATACTGGCTGATAGATTACACTCGCGCCGATAGTCTCAGACAAACCACAACAGCGTAATGCTTGACCGATTTCAGGAGCAACGCCAGCGGTACCGGAACCTTTCATTTCTGCAGTAAAAGTTAGCTTTTTAAGCGTACCCGCAAAGATAGATTGTTCAGTTGAAATGGTAGGCTTAATAAGTGGGCGCTCAACCATTCGCAAACCTTCATTTGCGTAACTTAACTCTGAAACTAAAATGGCATCAGCTGATGGATCTGGCGCGGCTTCAACACCTTGGGTGGTTTCAATTTTTAAGGCAATGGCCTCTTTAGTAGTAAGCATGCTCAGTCCTCTTTACTTTGCTTCTTTGGAGCCGGTGCCTTAGTGCTACCGCCTTTACGTGTTCTGAATTCGCGCTTTTTCATGTCTTCACCTACAAAAAAACCCGCTCAGTGGCGGGTGAATTACGGGCAATAAAAAACCCGCCGAAGCGGGTCTTGATTGTGATTTTTTTAAAGTTACAAGGCGGTAAGGCCCGTCTTAATTTCTTGGGTAGAGTCATTGTAAGAATAACTCGTTACCTTCCCCTCTTTATCAAACCATATTTGCAAGGTTTGAGTTTGGGTGTCAGCTCCGCCTGCGAAAGCACCTACTACTGGAATAAATGTACTGGCCTTTGTTTGGGCTTGCGTGTAAGTATAAATATAGAATTTCAATCCATCAGGTGTAACGCCAGTTGTAAACGGGCTACCTAGATTTGCTCTAACTTCATGTTCTGTAGTTACCCCCTCCTGAATAGATGTTGCGTATTGAGCATCTATTTTATTTCCATAAGAGGCACAGGCTGCTAGAAAAAGTGACAGGGCGATAATTAAGATATATTTCATTATTTTCTTCCTTGAATAAAGTGGAGTTTAAATATACGCCAATAATTCAGATGTTACAAACTAGGGTCTGCAACATTGGTTCTGTATCTAACAAGCCATGCAACACTAGTTACACTGTTGTATAAGTCAGAGTCATCGGAACGCTTTGGTTCCTGCTGACCAATGGGGTCGATTTCAGTAACGAAATCTAAACCAAGCGTATAATCTGCCATTAGCGCTTTGTGAATTTCCTTTCTCACATTTTGCGCTAACGCATCCACATCTTCATCGGTTGAACTAATCGTTATATCTGTATAGACAGTTAATTCCCAATTGATAAACGCACTATTTTTGTTAGCCACATCATCGGGGCCAATTAATACGCTTATCGATGGGTAATCGTGAGAGTGGCGAGCTCCCTTTGTTATCTCTTTTACAGTGTCATCTGCTACCAGAGGTTCAAGTGACGATATGATAGCGTTACGGATAACAATGGTTTTATGCACTCTTTAACTCCAAGTCCACTAACGGTTCGTCAATATCCGGTATATAAGTGACAACGTAACTACGGTTACGAACCACAATAGAATCACCTTTTTTAAAGCGGACCATATCTTCTTTTTTAACAGAGAGCGTAGTCTTCCTAAAAAGACCCGCTTCTTCTTCGAATGTTTCATCAGCAAAGATAGCCCTAACTTCTACGCCATTGATAAAAATAGACTCACCGAAGTGTTCAAGGCATTCATCACCTAGCGAAGCTAGGGCCTCTTTGAAATTAAACATCTAAACTACTCTTCGCCTTCGTCTTCGCTTTTTTCAGACTCTTTGCTAACGGCCAAGCCGTCTTCAATTAATCCTTTCGCTACAGATTCAATAAGAGAGTGTGAGCCGGGCTTGAGAGGTTCTGCACCTGGTACAAGCTGAACAGTTTTAGAAAGGTAAATTTCAACCTTATTCTCAGTTGTAACTTTTGAGTCGGTGCTATTAGCATCTTTAGCTGATGCAGTACTTGCATCTTTAGCTGGCGCGGCTGCATCCGCTTTTTTCTTTGCTGTTTGAGTTGTCATAAATAGCCTTTAGGCGGGTTTTACCCGCCTGATTGATAAATTAAAGGACCGTTACATCAACGAACGCGTTTGGATCAGGCGTTACCATTAGTGGCGCTGATTGCGTCATGATGTACTCTACCGATGGGTCTGGCTGCTTCCAGTTCTTTGGATAGCGTGAAGCAGACACAACGCCTTCGTCGTTGGCGTCTACATCTTGGATTGCGCCATAACAGCGAACACCATCATAAGATGAGTTGCCAAGAAGGATTTTGTTGACCGGCATGTAGTACTCTTTATTGTCATTTTCAGGATTGATGTACTGACCTGTGTA
>JAKVCY010000179.1 GCA_022448425.1 Thalassotalea sp.
ACAGCACAGCTTGTTGAACGACTGAAATTAGTATTGGCATACCATGAGTAAAGCGAACGGCGAGTCATAGCGCCTGTGAGGGAGTCTACGCCAGCGAGTTTTGTGACAATTCGTTGTCGCTGCCAGAACCAAAAAGTGGTGGTTGCTAGCAATATGGCAACGAGTATCAGAATAATACCTTGTTGCTGTTGTGCTTTTAATGCCAAGCGCTGCCGCTCTTGCTCAGCTTTTACTTGGCGCAAATTAACCATCTCGATATCGCGCATTAATTTATCCGATGCATTTAAATGGTCAAGCGTCTCAAAATGTTGCGCATTAAGCTCTAACTGCGCTTGATGTGAAAGTCTTTCATTTTCAAGGGCTCTTACAAAATTACCTTGAATTTCATTGGCTCTACGAAAGTTATGGTATGCCACTACTTTCCAATCAGTATTAGAAAAATCCGAGTTAGACACTGTATTCAAATACTGTTTTTCAGCATCCTCAAGTTCATCACTCGTCCCATTTACAGCAACGCTAAAAAGATTGAAGGTCTCAATCAAAATATCATTATTGTAAAGGACTATCTTCGGTAATAATTCACTTAATTGACTGAGCAATACGCGCATCTGTTCTTTATCGCCAAGTGCCATTCGATGTGTATACACACTTAATTTTAGCAGGCGAGCTAAAAAATTTTCATTCACGCCCTCTTGTGAATTTGCCAATTTTTTTGTTTCAGCCATTTCGATTAGCATATCAGTCTTGTCTAAGGCCTCTTCGAATCGCCCTAGTCTGGCAAGCGCTAATATTTCTGAATAGTAGTCCGTTACTTTACGCCATTCCAACGGTGTTTCGGAAATCGCTTGGCGAACCTTAACGAGAGCATGATGATGCATGTTGAGGCT
The DNA here is from genome assembly GCA_022448425.1 of Thalassotalea sp. Classification (GTDB taxonomy): domain Bacteria; phylum Pseudomonadota; class Gammaproteobacteria; order Enterobacterales; family Alteromonadaceae; genus Thalassotalea_F. Next base: position 888 of record JAKVCY010000179.1, read on the forward strand.
ATTGTAAACGCGAGCTACTCTCCTTAAGGCTGCGTCTTTTGTGAGGCTATAGGACACTTTGCGCTTATCTTTTGAGCCAATATTTTTCAGATGCGGTATAGCATATTCATACTTTTCTATCGCTTTGATGGGGTCTATATCGTCGTATATTCGTCCAAGTTGTGCGCTTACCCATGCCGCCGACGAGACGTTTCCTTGTACTACCATTTCGTGTTCTAACGCTTCAAGCTGATTTACTGTTTGTTGAGTAGCTAATGCGAATGAGGGCGTCTTTGAGCTGTAGTTCCATATCTCAAAAATTATGGTGGCTTTTACAACTGCGTATTGAAAAGGGTCTGTTTGTTTGAAATGTAACCAGTTTTTTTCTGTGATTGGTTTTGGCTTTTTGCCTATAAGCCATGTTTCTGGCCATGGGTCTGATGCCCAAAGCAGGTTTCGGTAAATTACTCCGAGAAAGGACGTATCGTTTGCTAGACCGGATTCATGATAAAGCTGAACTAAATGGCCATTTTCGGTTACATCTTCTCCTTTCTCCCATTCCCATATAATCCTAGCGCTGACCCTATCAAAGCGCTCAAGCTTTTCTAACTCAGACTCGGCATATGTTGTAAGTGATGTACTGAAGAAAATAAAGATAAGCAATGCTCCTATTGGGAGCCGATTTATGAATACTGACACAGACACTTCCTTATCTTCTCTATGTTACTTCCTACATTGAGTATGCCATGTCATTGTTAAATTACGAAGTTTTGCGGCAGCTTATCTTACCCCTACACTCAGCCTGAAGAAAATATTCTAAATTATTAGGTACCAATAGAGGTTTGACGTAAGAAGGGTTTTTAGCACAGCATTCAATTATTTTTCATGCGAGGGAAAT
>JAKVCY010000018.1 GCA_022448425.1 Thalassotalea sp.
AACAACAAGCTCTAGCTATCTAATATGAACTTGAACTTGTTCAGGATCAGCCTGATCCTGATCAAGATCCAGATCCATAGCCAGAGCCAGAGCCAGAGCCAGAAGAGAAAAAAGCAGGATTTTTCACTCGATTAAAACAAAGTTTAACCAAAACTCGTCAGAACTTGGGCGGTGGAATTTTTGATTTATTCCGCGGTAAAAAAATTGATGACGAGCTGTTTGAAGAGCTTGAAACTCAGCTTCTGTTAGCCGATGTGGGCGTTGATACGACGATGAAGATCATCGATTCATTAACGGAATCTGCATCTCGCAAGCAGTTAAAAGATGCTGAAGCTCTATATGACTTGCTAAAAGTGGAGCTACAAAAGCTTATTGAGCCAGTTGCACAGCCGCTTGATATTCCAAAAAGTGACAGCCCATATGTAATTTTGATGGTGGGGGTTAATGGTGTTGGTAAAACAACAACGATCGGTAAACTCACTAAGCAGCTTCAAGCACAAGGCAAATCTGTGATGCTTGCAGCAGGCGACACCTTCCGTGCAGCAGCGGTTGAACAATTGCAGGTTTGGGGTGAGCGTAATGACATAGCTGTCGTTGCACAGCACACTGGTGCTGACAGTGCTTCAGTTATTTTTGATGCATTAAACGCAGCCAAAGCGCGTGGCGTTGATGTATTAATTGCCGATACTGCTGGCCGCTTGCAAAACAAAGGGCACTTAATGGAAGAGCTTAAGAAAGTGGTTCGCGTGATGAAGAAGCTCGACGAAAATGCGCCACACGAAGTGATGTTGACCATAGATGCTGGTACTGGTCAAAATGCATTGAGCCAAGCGCAGTTATTTGACGAAGCGGTGAATCTTTCAGGTATCACACTAACGAAGTTAGACGGCACAGCCAAAGGCGGTGTTGTGTTCGCTATCGCCGACAAATACTCTATTCCGATTCGCTATATCGGTGTTGGTGAAGGTGTTGACGACTTACGCACGTTTAATAGTGAAGACTTTATCGAAGCATTATTTGCTAAAGATTAATTGTATTTATTGGTCATATTGCGAAGAACAATTGCAATTAGTCTGATAAGTGATAAAAATAGAGTTGCATCAACAAGTTTGGCCACGAATATCCGTGGCCTTTTTATAAGAAAAATAAATGATTCGCTTTAATCAAGTTAACAAAACCTACCCTGGTGGCTTCCTAGCGCTGAAAAACGTTAGTTTCCATTTAGCCGCTGGCGAGATGGCGTTTTTAACTGGCCACTCAGGTGCCGGTAAGAGTACTTTATTGAAGCTGATTAGCCTGATAGAAAAGCCAAGTTCTGGCAGCATCTTAATTAATAACAAACAACTGGCGAACATTAGCTATCGCCAAGTGCCCTTTATTCGTCGCCAAATCGGCATGATTTTCCAAAACCACCATTTGCTGATGGATCGCACAGTATTTGATAACGTTGCATTGCCATTGATCATTGAAGGTTACAGTCAAAAGGAAATTCGAAAACGTGTTGATGCAGCCCTAGAAAAAGTCCATTTATCTGATAAGCAAAAGTGTTACCCGTTTATGCTATCAGGTGGTGAGCAACAGCGCGTCGGTATTGCACGTGCGGTCGTTAATAAGCCGCCTATTATTCTTGCCGATGAGCCAACAGGTAATTTAGACCCTGCACTGTCGTTAGACATTATTCGTTTATTCGAGGACTTTAACGCTGTCGGGGTGTCAGTATTAATTGCTACTCATGACTTAGGCTTGATTGCGCGCATGAAGTACCGAACTCTCACCTTGAAAGACGGCAATATGATCACTGACGGTCTCAAAGACGGTCTGCATTCAGAGCCAAGTGTTTAGGTTGTAGGATTTTTATTGTGAATAAATCAGCAAATCGCGACCTAACAAATAAAGTGAGCCTCGGACAGCGCATTATGTCGGTACCAATACGTCACCTTCAGCAGGCTATTGGCAGTTTAGGTGATTTGTGGCGAACACCGTTTACTACCCTAATGACTTTGTTGGTACTGGGTATTAGTTTAACTTTGCCTGCGACACTACACTTGTTCGTTAAGAATGCCAACAACGTGGTTGCTAAGTGGGATTCAGCATCTGAAATCGCATTGTTTTTAAAGCTTTCTGTTGATGATAAAGCAGCGCAAAACTTTGCGAGTCGATTAGCGCTTTATCCAGAAGTTGCTGACGTCGAGTATATTTCGGCTGAGCAAGCTCTTGCAGATTTCAAAGTGAACTCCGGTTTTGGTGAGGCGCTCGCCTATTTAAATGATAACCCGTTACCTGCGACCGTTTTGGTGACACCAACACAAAGATCGAGTCAGGTAAATGCGGCGAAAGCATTATTGGATAAACTCACACAAGAGCGAGAAGTTGATCAAGGTAAATTAGACCTTGAATGGTTAACACGCCTAGAGTCGATGGCACGCTTAATTGAAGATATCGTACTATCTGTGGCTTTTTTATTGTGCCTGTCAGTGATTTTGATCATAGGTAACACCATCCGTCTAGCGATTCTAAATCAAAAAGACGCGATTGCCGTGATGAAGTTAGTTGGCGCTACAGATAGCTTTATTCAGCGTCCGTTTATGTACGCAGGTATTTGGTATGGCTTATTAGGTGGCTTGTTTGCCAATATTGCTATATTTGCATTGGCGTATTATCTATCGGGTGCTATGAGTGACTTAACTAACTTATACGGTACTCAATTTAAGTTAGAAACCTTGTCCTTCAATGAAAACCTATACTTAATCGGCTTCGCTATTTTGTTAGGCTTATTCGGCAGTTATTTATCCGTACGTCAGCATATTAAAGCGATTGAACCAAGCGCCGATTAATTCTTTGAGAGCTAATCGGCTTGATGGTTAGCGAGCATCTCATCTGCCCACTTGAGTGCTTCTATATGACAGTCAGCATAGGTTTCTGGTTCCAGTGAAAGCTTATTAGCAATCTGTTCTGCTTGTTGCCAATCCCTCTGCTCTGCTGAGATTGCCAACCGAATATATTCACTTAAATCATTTTGCTGGCCGAGCAACGCTTCCTTAATCTCGTTATCAATTGGCAGTATATCAACGACATCTTTGATATCTTGATCCAGAACACCATCAATTAGTGAGAGCATACCGGTTAAAAAGGCTTTCGGTGGGTTTTCAAGGTCTTTTCGATAGTTTGCAATAAATTCACAAAACTTAGCTCTATACAATGATAACCGCATTATTTCGCTCGGTTTTGCTGCGGCAAGATCTGACAGTGCAAGTAAGGCAATAAATTTCTTCAACTCTACCTCGCCGATGTAGGTGAGTGCATGCTTTAAAGACGTAATATCCTGACTTCTGCCATAGACAGGGCTGTTTATAAATCTCAACAACTTGTAGGTTAAGCCCACGTCAGCACTGAAGATATCGCTAATAGCTGCAAAGTTAAGCTGTGCATGACTCGATTGCTGAATCAATGCGAGCATATTGCTTTTTATAGTGTCTATTTTCCAGCGTTTGAGCATTTCAGGTTTGGCAAAGAAATACCCTTGAAATAGCGTAAAACCGAGCCGTTTTAGTTGTTCAAATTGCTGTAGCGTTTCGACCTTCTCTGCAAGTAAAACCTTATTAAATGGCTTAATACGATTTACATACTTGCTAATTTCGATCAGCGATAAACTCAATACATCGACTTTAATGATATCAACATAGGGTAAGAACTTATCCCATTTGGGATCAAAGTCATGATCGTCTAATGCCAGTGTGAAACCTTGCGATTTCAGTGTTTCGCAAGCTGCGAGTAGCTCATCACTAATGGGCACACCTTCGAGTATCTCTACTACAATTTTCTTGGGATCAAGGAAGCTAGGAAACTTTCTAATGAGTGTGTCAGCATGAAAGTTTATATATGCACTAAGGCCTGCTGTTATCTCTTCTACGCCTAGTGCCAGGTGGTTGTTTGTCAGTATATTCGACGTTGCTTGATTAGGGTCTATGTTGGGAAAGTGATTACTTTCACCATCTCGAAATAGTAATTCGTAAGCTATAACGTTTTGTTTTTCATCTATAATTGGTTGCCTGGCGACGTATGAATACACAATTATTTACCTTTTAATTACTACACGGTCTTTTTTTCTGTTCTGTTATCACAATATTTGAGATACTGTCATTAGCATGTAATTAATAGTAGCGTACACTGTTTCAGTGAATTTACTGTTAGCTTGAAATAAATTTTGTCGTTAGCAGGTCAATTACTGTGAGCGATAAAACTTGAATAAAATCGCTATCGCATCTATATCTAAAGCGTGTTATTATCGCGAGCCGACTAGTTGGAGATCATCCGCTAGATCCTATGTAAATCGAGGTTATCAAATGAGTGAATCAATGCAATCAATGGCGTTAACTGTCCCACAAAGCGGCAGCATTGAAGCATACGTCCAGTCTGCGTACAGTATTCCTGTGTTAACTGCAGAGCGTGAGCAAGAGCTTGCGACTCGTTTACATCAAGAGAATAATCTGCAAGCGGCGCAAGAGCTCATCATGTCTCATCTGCGTTTCGTTATTCATATTGCCAAGAGCTATTCAGGCTACGGCTTACCGCAAGCAGACTTAATTCAGGAAGGCAACGTTGGCTTAATGAAAGCTGTTAAGCGTTTTAACCCAGAAGTAGGTGTTCGCTTGGTTTCTTTTGCAGTTCACTGGATTAAGGCAGAAATCCACGAATACGTATTGAAAAACTGGCGTATTGTTAAAGTTGCGACAACTAAAGCGCAACGTAAGTTGTTTTTCAACTTAAGAAAGAATAAGAAACGTTTAGGTTGGTTCAGCAACGAAGAAGTGAACACTGTTGCAGAAACACTTGGCGTAAGCACGAAAGATGTATTGGAAATGGAATCGCGCATGAGCAGCCAAGACCAAGCATTTGAGTTATCTTCTGATGACGATGACAGTGCAAGTGCAACGGGTAACTTTTCTCCTGCACAATACTTAGAAGATAAGCAGTCTGATCTTGCAGAGAGTGTTGAAGAAGCAAACTGGGAACAGCATGCTAATCAACGTTTAACCACTGCAATGGTAACGCTTGATGAGCGCAGCCAAGATATTATTCGTACTCGCTGGTTAGATGAAGATAAAGCAACATTGCAAGAGCTTGCAGACAAGTATCAAGTATCTGCTGAGCGTATTCGCCAGTTGGAGAAAAATGCGTTAAACAAGTTAAAAGGTGCGATGAATTAATCACTTTTACCTGCAAAGAATTTCAACGTTTGAAAGAGCCGACTTTTGTCGGCTTTTTTGTGCCTGTTATATCGCCATCAGCATTGTAAAGTCGGACCAAACTGCTTGAACAGTTTGTTTAGATTTTATGCATAAAATGCACATAATTGTTCATCATTTTTACTAGTAAAGCCTGAGTATTTTGATAGACTAGCTGCTTAAAAATAATACTAATAATATTCTTGATAGAAGGCAGCCATTGTCCAGTGCCCACTTTAAGGAAGAATCGCAAGCGCAGCGCCAACTTCCTAAGTTAAAATCATTGCTCAAAAAGTACCGGCAAGTTAAGACTATGCAGGCTAGTTTGCTGCAATTGTCTGAATTGGCCAGTACGGTTACCGATCTTGAAGATTTTTATCCTGCCCTTATCGACGTCATCCAGTCATTATTAACCACTAACAGCATGCATATCGCCCTAGCGGATGCTAATAGAGGCTTGAACATTGTTTATTGTCACAATGAAATTGAACATCGCTTAATTGAGCATGTTGAATTTAGAGATTGGCGCAAGGGGTTAACAGGTCTAGTTTATTTAGATAAGAAACCATTACATTGCAGTGCTGCAGAACGAATGGCATTGGCTAAAGCTGACAAAATTGTGCTCTATGGCTCTTCTTTTGTTGATTGGCTAGGTGTACCACTAAGACGTGGCAATCATGTGATAGGTGTTATCGCACTGCAAAGCTACGATTCGAATTTGTATTTTGATGATCGGGATTGCCAACTGCTAGAGTTTATTGCTGAACATATTGTGACAGCGATCGATCGTGTTAAAAGTCGCGCTTTGCTTGAGAGTAGTATTGCACAACGAACTCGAAAGCTTACTGAATCTAATCGCCGTCTTCAGCTAGAAATTAATGAACGACAAAATGCAGAAAAAGCGCATCATGCGTTACTAGCGATTTCTGAAATTGTGGCGTCAACTCGTTCGCTAGATAAGATTTTTGCGAAGATCCATCAGCAAGTCACTTGTTTGTTCCCCACCAAGAATTTTTACATCGCAATACTAGACGATAATCATCGCATTACATTTCCTTATTATCACGATGATGGTGTTATTGAAATTGATGCTAAGCGACGTGCTGAAGCATTTGCAGATCTTGCTTTAAAAACGGCAAAACCAATGATTGCCGCGCGTGATCAACTCGTTGTGCTTAATGCCGATGGCAGCCGCGAGCGCAAAACTCAAGTATTGAAGTTTGACTATAAAAATCAGCCACAAACATGGCTAGCTGCACCATTGATGGATAATCTCGAACCAATTGGCATCATCGCTACCCAGCACTATCATAGTTTCGAGGCGTTTGAAGATAAGCATTTAGAGCTGTTTCGTTTTATTGCTCAGCAGCTTGCTAGCGCTGTGATGCAAGATAGGGATATGTCACTAGTCAAGCAAAGTAAAGAAGCGCTTGAACGCACAGTGAGCGAGCGAACCAAAGAATTACAAGCCAGTAATTTGAACCTTCGGATGCAAATTGAAGAAAGGCGTAAAGCTGAGTCTCGCTTGTTTTACGAAGCACACCATGACGCACTTACCAAACTGCCAAATCGAGCGATGTTCAATGACAGATTGTCTCACGCATTACGTCATGTGAAACGCCACAGTGATCGTAGCTTTGCGGTACTGTTTATCGATCTCGATCGCTTCAAAGTGATTAATGACACCTTAGGTCATCACACAGGTGATCAATTCTTGATTGAAATCGCTGACAGGCTAAAAGAATGTGTTCGTGATAATGACGTACTCGCTCGCCTTGGTGGCGATGAGTTTGTGGTATTACTTGATTCACTAGCGTCACAAGATGATGTTGAAGAAGTGGCTGATCGTATTATTAGTGCCATTGAAAAACCATTTGAAATCGAAGGCAATTGCCTATATTCCAACGCTAGTATTGGTATTGCATTGTGCAACCCAGATTATGCGACAGCTTCTGACATATTACGAGATGCCGATGCTGCTATGTATCAAGCGAAAAGTTTAGGCCGTGGTCGTTATGTGTTCTTTGATGACAGTATGCGTGAGCAACTGATCGCAAGTATGACGCTTGAGCAAGAGCTGCGACTTGCGATTAAAGAACAGCAATTTGAACTACATTATCAACAAATTTCTGATCTGTCGCTGACCAATACCATCGGCTTTGAAGCCTTTTTGCGTTGGCAACATCCGAGTAAAGGTCTACTAACACCGAGCGAGTTCTTATTCATGGCTGAAGAAACAGGCATGATATTGGAAATAGAGCGTTGGATTGTAAGAGAAGTCAGCGACCAGTTACGACGCTGGAACCGTCTAGCGGAATACGAAAATGCCCTAATTGGCATTAACTTGTCAGGTCGGTACTTAACTCAATCTAATCAGCTTTGTGAACTTATTGGCTTAATCGAGCAACATGATATCGCACCAGAACGCCTTATTTTGGAGTTCAACGAGCGTGCATTTACGCAGCAGCCAGAGCTTGCATTGAAGAATCTTAAAAAGCTTAAGGAAGTTGGTGTTAAGTTAGCGCTGGATGATTATGGCTCAGGATCATCTTCGTTTAATTTCTTACATAGCTACCCATTTGAATTTATTAAGCTTGATCGCAGCTTAATCAAAACTCTATCGGGTAATGACAAGAATATTTCATTGGTAAAAGCACTCCATGAATTGGGTGCTCAGTTTGGCTATCGTCTTGTGGCTGAGGGCATTGAGTCTGATGAAGTGTTGCAGAAGCTTCAAGAAGCTGGTTGTGAATTCGGACAGGGCTACCATATAGCGCGACCGGAAAAGATGGTTGGTAATGAAGTCAAGGAAACCAAAAAAAGCTACGCATAGCGCTTTAGGGTCAACAGACCCTAATTATTGCGATAAAAGTAGCCTTCGACTCTTAACGCCAATCCTGGTGCGGTGCGATAATCTTCTCTTTCAGCCCATTCAATAAAGGGCTCTACTTCAAAAAATAGCCACTTTTTGTATGCGTTGAATCGGTAGCGATAACTCAGTGTGTATTTATCGATGATAAACCCTCTTTCACTGTTACGTTCACCCTCTGTAACTAAGCCCAGAGCACCTGCTTCTGAAAGGGAGAATTGCTGTAGATGATAGGCACCATGTTTCCAGCGAATGCCACTGAATGATTCTGATCCTCGAATGGAGTAGTTAAATCTGAATTGGCTTTTAGCGGTCATCTGGTAATCGTATTCCAGCATCAAATGAGCTCCTACACCATCATCTACGAAATAATAAAGTGCAGGCTCTACACGCAAGCCATGTTTGTTTTGCCAAGAAAAGTTACGCTTATATCTCGCCCTTAAAAATATATCTCCCGAAGAAATACCTAATCTTGTGTCGGTAGCTTGGTCGCTACCGTTGTGATGGACAAAGCGCACTGCCGCCGAAAAACGATCTTCGCTAATTTCTGGTTTGGCGTTCACGTTTTCTAGCGGTAGATTATTAATGTTGTCTTCTTCATCGTCTGACAAGATAACGTCCATCTTGTCAGTAAAGTGTGGCAGTTTTACTCGGACCCTAAACTTACTCTCGTATTCGGCTAAATCACCAGTTTTCGGTTCCCAACCTAATCGGATTCGCGCGTTAATATCAGGTCTTTCTTGTTCTGTATCTTCTTCAGTAAAAAAACTATCAAACCAAAATGCAGATAGGAAAACCGTATTGCTTACTCTCGCGTGTAGCGACTCCATCCAATCGATTTCAGCTTGTTTCATACTGCCTTCTATCGCGAACTTTTCGATTTCTTCTTGTGTTAGCTCACTTCGACCTTCTTGCTTTTCCGTCGACTCGCTCTCGTTTGCTTGAATGGGGGTTTCCTGTGCGTTTGTCTCGAGACAAACGCAGAGCAGTCCTAAGCAGAGAAAGCATAGGAATGATGACGCTAAGCCGGCTTGGAGATGTATTTGATGGTATTTACACTTCATTAAGTAAATTATATGTTGATTCAATAAATTAATGGAATTCAAAATGCTTTTTAGTGTCACATGAGTATAATAGGATGAAACGTGAATTACCGCATTGTTGAATTTTATAGGAGCAATTTATGGGCGGCATCAGTATTTGGCAATTGTTAATTGTCGCAGTTATTGTGATATTGCTATTTGGTACCAAAAAGTTGCGTAATGTAGGTACAGATTTAGGTTCGGCTGTAAAAGGTTTTAAAAAAGCAGTTTCTGATGAAAACAACGCTGATAAAGATAAAGAACCTGAGTCACTTGCAGACAACTCTAATGTAGCAAAAAACTCTGCAGAAAAAACACAAGCAGATAAAGAAAAAGATCACGCATAGCTCATGTTTGATATTGGTTTTTGGGAGTTAATGCTCATCGCCGTTATTGGCCTTTTGGTGCTGGGACCAGAGCGTTTACCTGTAGCGATCAGAACCGTGCGAGATTGGGTTAATGGCGTGCGCCAGCTTAGCCAATCAGTGAAAACTGAATTAAAAGAAGAATTGCGCATTAACGAGCTACATGAAAACTTAAAAAAAGCAGAGCAAAATAACTTTGAAAATTTAGCGCCAGATGTCGCTGAGTCGGTGAAGTCTCTTGAAGAAGCCGCAAATATGGTCAATCGTCCTTACGAACCTAATGCGGCGGAACAAAAGCCTTCTGTTCAAGAAGCACCGCAAGTGGCGCCATCTGCCGACAGCGAATCTGCTGCCAATAAAGCGTTAACCAAAGAGAATTCTTCGGCGAATGACAAACAGTCAAGCTAACTACACCTTATTTGATCACTTAATCGAATTGCGCACTCGCTTACTCAGAGCTGTAATGAGTGTGCTGATTATTTTTTGCTGCTTGGTCTACTTTGCACAAGACATCTATCAATATCTTGCTGCTCCACTTCTAGCGACCATGCCGGAAGGTACGCAAATGATAGCAACGGATGTTGCATCACCTTTCTTTGCGCCTTTTAAGCTAACAATCGTTTTATCCATATTTTTAGCCATGCCATTCATCCTCTATCAGATCTGGGCATTTATTGCGCCAGGCCTTTATAGCAACGAGAAACGTATGGTGGCGCCATTAATGTTTGGTAGCACTTTATTGTTTTACGGTGGCATTAGCTTTGCGTATTTTGTGGTGTTCCCGCTGGCATTTGGTTTCTTTAATTCCGTGGCTCCAGAGGGTGTCACAATAGCGACTGATATCAGCAGCTATTTAGATTTTGTGTTGAAATTGTTTTTTGCTTTTGGCGCAGCTTTTGAAATTCCAATTGCCATTATGCTGATGTGCTGGACTGGATTTACCACGCCAGAGAGCTTAAAGCAAAAACGCCCGTATATTGTTGTCGCTGCGTTTGTTGTGGGTATGTTACTAACACCCCCTGATATTATTTCACAAACCTTACTCGCTATTCCTATGCTTTTACTTTTTGAGTTAGGGGTAGTTTTAGCGTCGTTTTATCAGAAGAAGAATGAGGAATCTGAAACCTCAGAGGAACAATTATGAAGTTAGTGTTTGCATTATTTTCAGCCGCCGTATTCATTTCTGCAACGTTTTCGGCTAATGCACAATCGTCGATACAACAAAAATTATTAACATGTAAAGCGGAAGCAGATAGCTTGAAACGCTTAGTTTGTTATGACAATGTAGCCAAAAAAATAACGCCTGAAACCCTTGAAACTCAAGCAAAAGCAGAAGTACCTGCGCAGCCTAAGAGCATTGCTGAACCAAAGCAGGTTGTAGCGGTTGCTCCAACGGTAGTCGAAAGCGCGCCGAAGGCTATAGCAACGCCAACATCTCCTTCAAAAGCTGAAGATACCTTCGGCAATGAGTATAAGCCAGATAGAGAAGAGTGGTTAGATGAAGTTAAGCTTGAGATTGCAGAAGCGAAGCTTAATTCATCGAAGAAGTGGCGTGTTACATTTACCAATGGACAGCGTTGGCAAGCTCAAGAAGCAAAAAGCAATGTGCGCTTAAAAGCTGGTGACATTGTTATTATAAAACGCGGTGCGTGGAGTGCGTTTTACATGAAAAAAGAAGGCTCTAACCGTAAAGTAAGAGTAAAACGTTTATAGTCGAAATTCCTATGATAGACATTGGTGTTAACCTAACCAGCAATCGATTTGACGTTGATCGTCAAGAAGTAGTAGACGCTGCAATAGCTGCTGGTGTCTCTAAAATGCTGATTACAGGCACTAGTGTTGAAGAAAGTCGTCAGGCATTAGCCATTGCACAAAAACTACCAACCACGTTAGCTTCAACAGCGGGTATTCACCCACATTATGCCGATGGTGCGAGTGACGACTTTATCGAGCAACTTACAGCGCTAGCAGCTGAGCCAGAGGTCAAAGCCATAGGTGAATGTGGCCTAGATTTCAATCGCAATTTTTCTACCCCTGAAAATCAAGTTAACGTTTTTAAGGAACAAATAGCATTGGCCGAAAAGATGCAGAAGCCACTATTTCTGCATCAACGCGATGCATTTGATGTATGGTTCGAGTGCTTGGCGCCATTTATTGGGAATGTGCCAGCGATGATATCCCACTGTTTTACTGGCAATGTGAGTGAGATGCAGCAATGTATTGATGCCGAGATGTACATTGGTGTTACCGGCTGGGTGTGTGATGAGCGTCGTGGTGCCGATCTGCAAGCAGCAGTTAGAGAGCTGCCGTTAGAGCGACTGATGATTGAGACGGATGCTCCATATTTAACACCGCGTACCATTCGCCCAAGACCCAAAAGCAGCCGCAACGAACCTAAATACTTGCCGTATGTAGCTGAAAAAATAGCAGAACTTAAGTCACTCTCGGTTGAAGAAGTAGTGGCTTATGCAACAGCAAACAGTGAAAGGGTATTTGCCTTGTGATTGTGAAGTATTTTGCCAAAGCGTTTGTACTAGCATTAATCCTACTATTTAGCTCGGCATGGGCTCAATCTAAAGATCACATTCAATTAATGGCGGTAAGTAAAGCTGCCTCAAATCAATCGTCATTATCGATCGCTGAGATAGTAGAAACTGACAATAGCGAATGGCAGTTACAAACAGAGGGAGCCAACCACCTTTCGTTAACCCCCGGCGTTAACTGGTTTAAGGTGCAAGTAACTAATGGCTTAAACCGTGCTGCGCACGCACAGTTTTTATTAGACACTAATCTTGAAGTTATTGACGTTGCCCTATATAGCCATAGTCCGATATTAACTCCATTGCCGCTTACTTTGCTCGCTAACCATCAGTATTCAGGCAAAGTACAGCTAAACCCTAATACGCGAGCAACGCTTTATCTTAAAGTAAACACAGAGATTAGTGCCGTTATGGAGATGCATCTACTCACCCCAGATGCATTTATTGAGCAACAACGGCAGCTTTATTACACCCATGGATTTGTAGTGGGGGGCATTGTATTTGTTGGGATTGTATTCGCATTACTATTTTTAGCGATTCACGATACGACTCTTGGCTATTTGTCCGCCTATTTTATAGCCCGCGCTGGTTTACTATCTGTATTACTTGGTGGGCACCTACTTTTCTTGTTTCCTGAACAGTCTGCATTGCGAGGTGCCGATTTACCGATTCTGGCAGTAGCGAGTTCTATTTTTTATATTCTATTTACAGCACGTTTGTTTAATTTGGCTAAGGTCTTCCCAAACAGTAAGCTGGTTGTTAAAGCAATAGTGTTGAGCCTTGTCGCATATGCGCTAATAAGTGCATTTTTACCTGTTCACATTAATGTAACGGTAAGTGCTACGATATTGACATCTGTATTGGTTGGTTTGGTTTTATTGGGCTACTACCTATACATTAAGCGCCAGCGATTAGCGGTGTTATTTTTCACAATCATGCTAGCGCAACTGCTTTTCACCGTTGTTATTGTATTAGGTTACTACATTGATATTCCGGCGTTTAGCCAAAGAGATACCCTGCATATTACGTCATTCTCGCTTAATACTTTGCTAATCGTTTTTCTGATTTGCCGTTTATATTTCTATCAGATGCGAGACAAGCAACAAGCGCAAAAAGAAGCACTAGCCAACGCTATTGCTACTAAGCAAGCACAAGAAAAGCTGATTCAGCTGCAAGATGAAAACCAAGAAGAGTTGGAGCAACGTGTACAAGAAAGAACGTTGGAACTTCATATTGCATTGAGTGAATTAGAAGAGCTTAACAGAGAGCTTGCAGAGAAAAATACCACAGATGACTTAACTGGCCTGTTTAACCGACGTTACTATGATCAAAAAATTGTCGCGGAATATAGACGCAGTAAGCGTAATTTAACGCCATTGAGCTTAGTAGTTGCTGATTTAGATTTCTTTAAACAAGTCAATGATAACTATGGCCATTTAGCTGGCGATCAGTGTTTGAGTTGGCTTGCTCAACACATCAAACAAAGTTTAAAACGTAGCGCTGATATCGGTTGCCGATATGGAGGCGAAGAGTTTTGTTTGATACTACCTGATACTGATGCTGCTGGCGCTTTTGCCCTTGCAGAAGAATTACGAGCGGCAGTTGAAGGCTTCGATTTTGTTTATCAAGAACAGCATTTATCCTTGACCATTAGTTGTGGTGTCGCTACTTATCAGCAGCAAGACGGTATAGAGCCAGAACATATATTCTGTGCTGCTGATAAAGCCTTATATCAAGCGAAACGCAATGGTCGAAACCAAGTACAAGTGCAAGAAATTAGCTGTGACTTGTCTATTCAGGAGAATTCTAATGACTAATGCTTTTGGTCAATATCCCGCGCGTCGTATGCGTAGAATGCGCAAAGATGACTTTTCTCGCCGTTTAATGGCGGAACACCAATTAACGGTGAACGATCTTATTTATCCCGTTTTTGTTTTAGAAGGTGAAAATCAGCTTGAGTCAGTAGATTCAATGCCCGGTGTTGAACGTAAGAGTATCGACCTCTTGCTTGAAGAAGCGGCAGAGTTGGTTGAGCTAGGTATCCCTGCAATTGCCTTATTCCCTGTTACTCCACAGTCTCAAAAATCTTTGATGGCAGAAGAGGCTTATAACCCAGAAGGGCTTGCACAACGCGCAGTGCACGCACTAAAAGGCAAGTTTCCAGAGTTGGGAGTGATTACCGATGTCGCGCTAGATCCGTTCACCACCCACGGGCAAGACGGTATTATTGATGATGAAGGCTATGTACTGAATGAAGTGACTAAAGACATTCTCGTTAAGCAAGCTTTATCACACGCAGAAGCTGGTGCTGACGTAGTGGCGCCGTCTGATATGATGGATGGCCGTGTTGGAGCAATCAGAGAAGCTCTTGAAGAAGCTGGACATATTAATACCCGAATTTTAGCGTATTCAGCAAAGTATGCGTCAAACTACTATGGCCCTTTCCGCGATGCGGTCGGCTCAAGTGGTAATTTAAAGGGTGGCAACAAATACACCTATCAAATGGATCCTGCTAATAGCGATGAAGCGCTGCATGAAGTTGCACAAGACATTGCTGAAGGTGCAGATATGGTAATGGTTAAACCTGGTATGCCGTATCTTGATATTGTGCGCCGCGTAAAAGATAACTTTGCTGTACCTACTTACGCCTATCAGGTAAGTGGTGAGTACGCCATGCACATGGCGGCAATTCAGAACGGTTGGTTAGCTGAAAAACCATGTGTAATGGAAGGCTTATTATCATTTAAGCGCGCTGGTGCAGATGGCATTTTGACTTACTTTGCCAAGCAAGTGGCACGCTGGTTAAAGGAAGATAAGTAGAGCAAATCTGCTTTGAAAGTAACCATCGGCCTAACAGCTGATGGTTAACGATAAGCCTAACGTCGCTAGATGGCTATTCTCTTGTAGTAACTCGTCGGCAATCAGTGGGTGTTTGGCTATCCAAGTTTCAGGCAGGCAAAGCCTGATAGTTTCATTATCAGCACTAAGCTCGTACTCGGGCAGAGCTTCATCTTGGCGTCGTCGACATAGAATAACTGCGAGTCTCAGTAATGATAATAATTTGGCCGATGTTGCTAAGTTAGTAATGGCGAGGTTAGCGAGTGACTCTGCTGAAATATCACCGCGATACTGTCGCACCAGCAACATAATCAACTGCCTTTCACTCTGATCAAAACCAGGTAGGTCTGTATGTTCGATAATATAACTACCATGCAGTTGATGATATTTATATGAAAGCAACAAGCCTATTTCGTGCAGCTTACAGGCGCTAAAGAGCAAACTGCGTAATTGACTGTCATCAATTTGCCATTGTGTGGCAAGCTCATCAAATAGGTGCAGCGCTTGTTGAGTTACGCGATTAGCATGAGCGTCATCAATATGGAAGCGCTCAATAAGAGAGTCGATGGTGCGAGCACGAATATTCACTTTTCTCATGTCTGGCAACATTTCATACAGCAAGCCTTCGCGCAGTGCACCACTAGACAACTGTAGCTCGTCGATTTCAAAGCTCTCAAATAATGCGATTAAAATTGCTAAACCACTAGCGAGTACAACTTTACGTTCGCTGGTTAATCCACCAATAGCAATGTCTTCGATGGTACCAGCATCAATAAGCAGCGTTTTAATTTCGTATAGAAAATCTAGCGTAACAATACTCGGGCGTTTGCGGTGAATGAGTATTTCCGCTAGTGCCTGCATAGTGCCGGAGCCACCCAATACATTTTGCCAGCCAAAGTCGATGTAATTGGCTAAGTAAGGTAGTACGTTTGACTTTGCGTGATTGATAGCTAGGTCAAAGTGGTTATCGCTAAGCTTCCCACCTTTGAAGAACTGTTCATTGAAAGTGACGCAGCCCATATTCAGGCTAATAGCGTGGTGTATCGTAAAGTCTTCACCTACGACGATTTCAGTACTTGCGCCACCGATATCAAGCACCAAGCGTTTGGCGCTGCAATCTCTGGTGTGTGCAACACCTAAATAAATGCCTTTTGCTTCTTGAACACCTGACAGTAATTTCACTTCAGTGCCGAGAATAGTTTCTGCTGTTGTGAGGAACTCAGCCGAGTTCTCCGCGATTCTCAGCGTAGCAGTAGCGACGATACGAATGTTCTCCGGGGCAATATCTTGCAGGCGCTCTGCGAAAAAGTGCAAACATTCATAACCACGTGACATCGCATCATTTGACAGAACATTATTGCTATCAAGGCCAGACGCAAGTCGTACTTTACGTTTTACTTTGTCAACGGTTTGAACACCGTCGGCAACCAAGCGGGTAATCAGCATATGAAAGCTGTTTGAACCCAGATCAATGACTGCGTATAGCGGACTGGCTTGGTTGTTATTGATGGACATTGACTTAGTTTCTGTGGTTCTTCGTACGACTTCTATTCTGTCCGCCATTATGCGGCTTATGACGGCGATGGCGAGGCTTAGGCTTAGGTAAATCGGTAAGCAAAGCGTCGTGATCGTACTTACTTACAGGTAGCGCATGTTCGATATAGTTTTCGATCGCTGGTAAGTTGAATACGTACTCTTCACAAGCAAAACTAATTGCATGGCCCGTTGCACCCGCGCGGCCTGTACGACCGATACGATGAACGTAATCTTCGAAGTCGTCAGGTAAGTCATAGTTAAAAACGTGCGTTACTGCTGGGATATGCAGACCACGTGCAGCGACGTCAGTTGCAACTAATATGTCTAATTGCCCTTTAGTGAATTGCTCTAGAATTTTTAGACGTTTCTTTTGTGGAACATCGCCTGTAAGTAGGCCAACACGCACCTTATCGGCTTCTAAATGCGCATATACGTTTTCACAACTGTGTTTAGTATTGGCAAAAATAATCGCTTTTTCTGGCCATTCTTCTTCAATAAGCGTTTGTAGAAGACACATTTTATCCTCGTTAGACGGATAAAATAATTCTTCGGTGATACGCGTATTGGTCTTTTGCTCAGGCTCAATTTCAACGCTCACTGGCTCATTCATGTGCTCAAATGCAAGCTCTTTTACGCGGAAAGATAGTGTTGCTGAAAACAGCATGTTTAATCTTTCGGTTGGTGGAGGCATTTTTCGGAACATATAGCGAATGTCCTTAATAAAGCCTAAATCGAACATTCGATCAGCTTCATCTAAAACGACAACTTCAATGTTACTCAGCTGATAAACGCCTTGTTTGAAGTAATCGATAAGACGACCACAGGTGCCGATCAAAATATCTACACCTTGTTCAAGTTCTTGCCGTTGAGATTCGTAACCCTCGCCCCCATATACGATACCAAGGCGCAAACCAGTACTTTCTGCCATAGCAATCGCATCGCGATGAATTTGGATCGCTAGTTCTCTTGTCGGCGCCATGATAAGCGCACGTGGCTGGTTGTGGTCAGGTGCTGGTTTTTGCAATAAGTGGTGAAAAGTCGCCGATAGAAAGGCTATGGTTTTACCTTCACCTGTTTGAGCCTGACCTGCGATATCTTTACCTTGAATTAAAACGGGTAATGATTTTGCTTGAATAGAGGTACAAAATTGAAAGCCCATGGCTTCCAGTCCGGTCACTACTTGCGGCGCAAGATTGAGGTCGGTGAATTTGGTTTCAGTTAAATGTGTTTTCATACCGCAAGCTTAACAGGTTATCGAGCGTTAAAAAATGCTTGTTGCCAATGATTTAAAGAAAACATTGAGTATTTGTTATCCAGTGGGAAATTTTGCACTTTGGTATAATAAAAAACTCTATTGAATTGTTCGCTTTAGCTGTGCAGGCAGGTATACTCTGTCTCATATGAAGCATGCAATGCATCTAAATACGGAGAAAGAAATGAGCGATAAAATACTTCAGCTAACTGATGAGAGCTTTGACGCTGACGTAATTAATGCGTCTGGTTTAGTTTTGGTAGACTTCTGGGCTGAGTGGTGTGGTCCATGTAAAATGATCGCGCCATTATTGGACGATATTGCTGAAGAATACGACGGTCAGGTTACAGTTGGTAAATTGAACATTGATCAAAACGCAGGTACTCCACCTAAGTACGGTATCCGCGGTATCCCAACGTTATTACTTTTCCAAGACGGTAACGTAGCAGATACAAAAGTTGGCGCATTGTCTAAAACTCAATTAAAAGAGTTCCTTGACGCTAACCTTTAATCGATAAAAACCCAGCAAATGCTGGGTTTTTTGTTTTCTAACTGATTAATCCCGTTAAAACCGTACCCTTACTTTACCTCGTGATAATTTAATGCTAACGTTAGCGATGTAGTTATTACTTACCCAACAACCCTATTCCAAATTTCATACATTGCCAGCAGGCACATATAACAAATTTAATAGTTTTTAAGAACGTCTACTATGAATCTTACCGAACTTAAACAAAAGTCTATCAGTGAATTGGTCGCTCTTGCTGAATCAATGAAGTTAGACAACTTAGCCCGTAACCGTAAACAAGATATTATTTTCGCTATCCTTAAAGCACATGCTAAAAGTGGTGAGGACATCTTCGGTAGCGGCGTATTAGAAATCCTTCAAGATGGCTTCGGTTTCTTGCGTTCTGCAGACTCTTCGTACCTTGCTGGTCCTGATGATATTTATGTATCACCTAGTCAAATCCGTCGTTTTAGTTTACGCACTGGTGACACTATTCAGGGTAAAATTAGACCGCCAAAAGACGGTGAACGTTACTTTGCGTTATTAAAAGTCAATGAAGTTAACTTTGATAAGCCTGAAAACTCTCGCAATAAGATTTTATTTGAAAACTTAACGCCTGTTCACTGTAACTCACGTATGGTGATGGAGCGCGGTAATGGTTCAACTGAAGATATTACAGCACGTGTTCTTGATTTAGCTTCGCCTATCGGTAAAGGTCAGCGTGGTTTGATCGTCGCACCACCAAAAGCTGGTAAGACATTATTACTACAAAACATTGCACAAAGTATTGCTCATAACCACCCTGAGTGTGAGTTAATGGTATTGCTTATCGATGAGCGTCCTGAAGAAGTAACTGAAATGCAACGCCTTGTAAAAGGTGAAGTTGTTGCTTCAACGTTCGACGAACCAGCAAGCCGCCACGTACAGGTTGCTGAAATGGTTATTGAGAAAGCCAAGCGTTTAACAGAACACAAGAAAGACGTTGTTATCTTACTTGATTCAATTACACGTTTAGCGCGTGCGTACAACACCGTTATCCCTTCATCGGGTAAAATTCTAACAGGTGGTGTTGATGCCAATGCATTACATCGTCCAAAACGCTTCTTCGGTGCAGCACGTAATATCGAAGAAGGCGGCAGCTTGACGATTATCGCTACTGCGCTTGTTGATACAGGCTCTAAGATGGACGAAGTTATCTACGAGGAATTCAAAGGTACCGGTAACATGGAATTACACCTTTCTCGTAAAATTGCTGAGAAACGTGTTTTCCCTGCAATCCACTTTAACCGCAGTGGTACACGTCGCGAAGAGCTTCTTACTAAGCAAGACGAGCTTCAGAAGATGTGGATTCTTCGTAAAATCGTTCACGAAATGGGTGAGATCGACGCAATGGAGTTCCTCATTGATAAGTTAGCAATGACGAAAACCAACGATGAATTCTTCGATTCGATGAAACGAAAATAAGTTTAAAATCAAATATTAAAACGCTGGCCTAGGTCGGCGTTTTTTTATCGATAAGTAATCCCCTTCTCACATGGAGGCGTCAGGCAGTTGTTTTTTGCCGGAGGTATTCGTGGTCAGATGTAAGTTGTTGACACTGATATCACTTGCTTGGGCTAGTGTGCTCTCGCTTGTACACGTTCAATCTCATGCCGAATCGCTAACCTTGATAGTCGTCACTGAAGACTCTTATCCACTGCAATATGTCCAAGATGGTCAATTGATTGGCGCAGCCTTAGAACTAGTCGAAAAAGCACTGGTTGAAGCTGGTGTTGATTATGAAGTGTAAGTACTGCCATGGGCACGTGCTTATGCCACCGCTGAGGTAACTCCGAATACTCTAATATTTTCATTGGCGCGTACCACTCAACGTGAACCTCTGTTTCACTGGATTGGCGCTATTATGTCACTTGATTACCACTTCTACGGATTAAAAGCACTGTACCCGAAAGAAAAGTACACGCCAGATGAATTACGTGATGCCCGTATTGGTACAATCTTAGGCAGTGCAACATATCAGCACTTACTTGCCGAGAATTATGAGAACTTATATGCCATTGCAAGCCCAAAGCTAGATTTCGAAAAATTGCTGTCAAAGCGAATTGATATTTTTCCTGCTAATGAGTTGAGCTTTGCTATTTCGTGTCCCCAGTTTGTTAAAGATTGTGACCAAATTCGTTCACTTGCTTCTATTGGCATTCCAGCAACAGAGCTCTATTTCGCAATGAGCCAGTCGAGTAATCCAGAGTTAGTTAAAAAGATTCAAACGGCTTATCAAACGCTGATTGAAGAACAAAGGCTTGCTGACGAACTGTCTCAAATTGCCAATATTCACTAGGGTCTGTTGATCTTTCAGTACTAAATTTTGTTCGAATCAAATGCATTTTTACGCTTATAGACTGATCGATTATTTGATTCAATAGGTATTATTTGCGTTAGCCCATCCATGCCGGTCAGGTTATAATATCGGCATCCTGTCTAGTCTTTAAAAAATATGAAATACAGTGATTTACGTGATTTTATCGCGCAGCTGGAAAAAATAGGCCAGCTCAAGCGTATCAAACAGCCAGTTTCAACTGAATTGGTGATGACCGAGATCAGCGACAGAACGTTGCGCGCTGGTGGTCCTGCTTTGTTGTTTGAAAACCCAATCGGCTTTGATACCCCAGTACTTACAAATTTATTTGGCACGCCAGATAGAGTAGCGATGGCAATGGGGCAAAACGATGTTGCCGCATTGCGCGATGTTGGTAAATTATTGGCAACGCTAAAAGAACCGGAGCCACCGAAAGGTATTAAAGATGCTTGGGACAAACTTCCGTTGTTCAAGCAAGTGCTAAATATGCCAACTAAGCAGCTCAAGAAAGCTGTTTGTCAGGAAGTTGTTTTCTCAGGTGACGACGTTGACTTAACTAAACTACCGATCCAACAGTGTTGGCCAGGCGACGTCGCACCACTGATTACTTGGGGTTTAACGGTGACACGTGGCCCTCATAAAGAAAGACAGAATTTAGGTATTTATCGTCAGCAGCTTCTAGGCAAAAACAAATTGATCATGCGCTGGCTATCGCATCGCGGTGGCGCAATTGATTTTCAAGAGTTCAAGAAAGCGTATCCTGGTGAAAAATACCCTGTATCAGTGGCGCTAGGTGCCGACCCAGCAACTATTTTGGGCGCGGTGACACCTGTACCTGATACATTATCTGAGTACGCGTTTGCTGGTTTACTGCGTGGTAGCAAAACGGAAGTGGTTAAAAGTATCAGTAACGACTTACAAGTACCTGCTTCTGCTGAAATCGTTCTTGAAGGCTATATTGATCCAGATGAAATGGCACCAGAGGGGCCTTATGGTGACCACACTGGCTATTATAATGAAGTTGATGACTTCCCTGTTTTTACTGTGACTCATATTACGCAGCGTAAAGACCCTATTTACCACAGTACTTACACGGGCCGTCCGCCAGATGAGCCAGCGATTTTAGGCGTGGCACTAAACGAAGTGTTTGTGCCTATTTTGCAAAAGCAGTTTCCTGAAATTGTCGATTTCTACTTACCACCTGAAGGTTGCTCGTATCGCCTTGCGGTGGTGACGATGAAGAAGCAATATCCAGGGCATGCTAAGCGTGTCATGATGGGCGTTTGGTCTTTCCTACGCCAATTCATGTATACCAAGTTTGTGATTGTCTGTGATGATGATGTCAACGCTCGCGATTGGCAGGATGTTATTTGGGCAATTACCACGCGTATGGACCCTAGCCGTGATACACTGTTGGTGGACAATACACCAATTGATTATTTAGACTTTGCGTCGCCAGTGTCGGGTCTCGGTTCGAAAATGGGTATGGATGCAACGAACAAGTGGCCCGGTGAGACAGATCGTGAATGGGGTGAACCGATTGTGATGGACGACTCCGTAAAACAACAAGTTGATGAAATGTGGCACAGTCTTGGGATTGATACGCCGTTAAATAAAGAGTAGTGAATTAAATGAACACCATTGAATGTCAAGTTGAAGACATTAGTCAGTTAACGCCTTTCGTTTATAAAGTATTGCTTAAACCAAGTGAGCTTGTCAGTTTTAAGCCTGGACAATACTTAAACCTTGTCATGGCAGAAGATGACAAGCGTGCTTTTTCGATTGCGAGTGCGCCGCATCAAGCGTTAATCGAATTGCAAATCGGCGCGTTTGGTGAAGACAGTTATGCAATGCAGGCGATTGAAAAATTAAAAACCTCGCAAAGCGTGACTATTGAGTTACCACTTGGCAATGCTTACCTACGCGAAGACAGTGCTCGGCCGATACTTTTATTGGCTGGCGGCACGGGCTTCTCCTACATCAAATCGATGTTTGAGCACTTAGTTGAGATTAAATCAGAACGCCCACTTATCGTCTATTGGGGCTTGCGTAGCAGCGAAGCTTGCTATGAATTGGCAGAAACTAAAGCGATGATTGAGTCATTACCTCATGCACAGTTTATCCCTGTGGTTGAAAATGCTGATGAAGATTGGCAAGGAAAGGTTGGTTTAGTTCATCAAGTTGCGATGAAAGACATTGTTAGCTTCGAACCGTATGACATTTATCTAGCTGGCCGTTTTGACATGGTAGGTGCAGTACGTAATGACTTTGTAGAACACGGCGCTGAAATCGGCCATATGTATGCGGATGCATTCGCTTTTATTTAGTTAAAGTAGCCAGAGTAGCGCTGTTAAGGCGCTACTCTGGCTATTCTGTCAGTTATCACTACCTTATTTCTGCCGCTATTCTTCGCTTGATACAAGCACTCATCGGCGACCTTTACCCACTTCAATAAATCTTCAGAAAACTCAGCGTCCGCGATAATTGCGCCAAAGCTGCTGCTGGTCCGAAATATCTGTTGGTTGTCTTTATCGACAAACTCCGTTTCTGCGATTTTAACGCGTAGGTTTTCTAGCTTCTTAGCTAGTGCTGCGGCCGTAATGTATGGCGCAATCACTAGGAACTCCTCTCCACCGAAGCGAACAATGGTGTCGGTTTCGCGGCTAAACTCTTCACTTACTAGGCTAGCAACCTTAACCAATACCTCGTCACCAGCTAAGTGGCCATAGTTGTCATTGAGTCGTTTAAAATGATCTAAATCCATAATGATCACTGACATTAAGGCTAAATTTCGCTGCGCGGTCTTTTGGATATAGGCAAAGTTATTGTCTAGATATCGGCGATTATGGACCTTGGTGAGTCCGTCGTTAAGTGCCAATTCTTGCAGTTTTTCATTGGCTTGGTTCAAAGCACGAGTGCGCTCATTAACCATTTGCTCGAGGTTTTTCTGGTGTACCTCTACCATGTTCTTGTCACGCTTAAGCTCTTGGTAGAGGTGGTTAATTTCAACGGCTGCCGATTCCCTTAAAGGCTTGAATGTGTCTATGGCTTTATTATCAAATTTATTGATTTGCTGAATGATAAAATTAAGTGGTTTGGTAATTCTTTGGCCAAACAAGAACGCTACAATCGCCGACATTATTAGCGTAAAGAGAAGACTGACAAAAATCGCCAAATACTCTTGCTCCATTGCTTTAATGATAAGGTCGAAATCGATGATGGTGTAGACCTGCCAGCCGGCTGGTGTCACCTTCTTAGCGTAAGCAAACACCTCGTTTGGCATAGATGACATAATAAAACGTTGCTGCTCAGCTGCATTGCTTATCGCGTCAAATTGGAACTCAGCCAATGGTTCAATGTTTAGCGTCGGATCAGCATAGATAATCTTGTTGTGTTGATCGGTAATGATGGTTTTGATGGGGATTATCCCCGACTGAGTTTCAGTAAATATCTGCAAAAAGCTAAGATCTAATGAGCCCTCTACAATGCCTGCTGGGGTTGTGAAGTCATTGTTTTGATAATACGGTGCGCTAATCGCAATGATAACGCTTCGACCAAAGCCTCTGCCCAGGAATACTGGCGATAGAAAAAGCGATTGATTGTTAATCGCTTGCTGAAAGTAGTCCCTGTCTTTAACTGAACTTTCTGTCATCGACGACATTAAGCTTGCGGGACTGGCATTGACGATTTCTCCGCTTTTGTCAGCTACGAGCATGGTAAGAAAACCTGCATAGCTTAAATGGGTTTGCTCCAATACAGTTTGTCTATCGATGTTTTGCCCGTGACTCATCCAATTGGCAGCGATAACAATAGCGCTTTTCTGGTTGTTAACAAAAAAGTGAATGGAGTCAGCTAGCTTTTGCGCTCGGTTTTCCAATGACGATTGCGTTGCCTGATGAGAAGAAACAATCAGACCACGACTGATGTACAAGCTGGCACTAATAAGCGCCAATGTCGTGACAATTATGATTGCATAAACTAGTTGCTGGCTTAGTTTGCGCTTTATCCTTGGTTGTTGTCGCCAACTTACGTCCATTCGACGATCAAGAATGAAAGCGATGATGCAGCCTATCGTGGCGTATATTGCAGCATTGAAACCCTGCTTTAGACTGACGAATAGCCAGTAAACATCTGGTTGGTTTGACGTGAGCCAAATAAGCAGTGCTGTTAGCGGCATACCTATAAGCAGCCAATAATATAGTTCGGCAAATAATACATATCGGCCGCGGCTGCGCAAATAGGAAATGACTAACGCTTCTAAGCCGAAGGTTAGGTAGCCAAAGGGGTGGCCCCAATAAAAGTACATCGGGGTGACCGCAATTAGAGCGACTAGTAACGCAAGAGGCGGTCTAAACAACATAGCGCCAATGATAATAGCAGCATTGCCGAAAATGAGTTCTACATTAGTAAGAAAGGGCACTGAAAGTGAATTGACCAATGCACCTATTATGCCCAACAAAATGGCGAGCAAAGCGGGTTGTAATCGATGCCAAATTGCTCGATTGTTAGGTACTGCTACATCCTGCATAGTGTGTTATTTGGCGAGCAAGACCTTAGTTGCTTGTTCAAATTTCCCCTGAGCCGCCAAAACGTGGCCAAAGGTGGCAATATCGACATCATCATTTTGCGATGCATCGTCACCGCTATTAAGCAAACTATTAAATGCTCGTTCAGCTAGTGGCCAATCCTGATTGGATGCTGCTAGATGACCTAAACAGCTTAGCCAAAATGAATTTTGTGGTGAACTTTGCAAGTGCTTTTGTACGGCACTAAGCAATGCTGTCGGCTTATGAAGTGGAAATAGCTTGATTTGGTTAATCAAGTTCTGATTAACGCCTTTCTTAATTACTGGTACAAGCAATTTCTCTAGCGGTTCATTGATATTTGCCTTTGCTAATACGCGACAGTAAGCAATGATAATTTCGTCGTTTTGTTTATCTTTACGCGATAGACTTTGCCAGTAATTGTGCAGAGCATCGTTACTATGCTGCTTTAACAGCTCATTGAATTTTCCTTCAAATGCCTGCTGGGTCCATCGTTGAACCTTTGTTGTGTCTACATCTTTTGCTTTACGTGCTTTTGCGATAAAGCTAATGGCATTATCGAAACGCAGCTCTTGCAAACTCAATTCAATTTCTTTTGCTAGCAAACGACTGTCGTGACAGATTTTTGTATGGTGTTGGTCCATCAATGCACGTGCATCGGCCAGTTTATTTTGCGTCATCAAAATATCTAGCTTGACTAAGATGCTTTCAAGGTTTGTATTGCGTTGACTTGCCGTGTCTTGATCAAGCTTAGTGAGATAGTGATTGGCATTCGAATCCATCGATTGTGCCTGTGCTGCATGCGCGGCAACCAAATAAGCCGCTTCTTCCTGCTGGCCAGCATCGGCACTTTTTGCCAACAACTGCTCTGCTTGCTGATAATCGCCTAGCACATAGGCCGCTATTCCTTTTCTAAAATTTTGCTCAGCTCTTTTTCTGCCAGCACCTGAGAACTTGCGCCAAGTACCTAAACTGATGTTCAGTCCGCCTTTGAATACTTTAAGGGCAATCATCAAAGCGATGAATAACACTGTAAGCAAGATGACCGCAGTAACAACAGTTGACTCAATCGTAATGTCACCCATGGCGATAAGAATGTAACCTTTCTCATCAATTAGCATTGGACTCAATGCGACGGCTGCGAAAAATAGCAGCACAATTAGGATAATACGGATCATAAGTTTGCTCCGTCTGCTGCCGAAGTGGACGTTGCTTGGTCAGTTTCAACTGGTGACTGCTTAGATGTAGGCAATGGATTTGAACGCATTAAGGCTCGGGTTATCGCCTGCTGAGATAACAAAGTATCAGGCAAGGTTAATGAGATAGTCGCATTAGTTGTGCTATCTAAACTATCACTGAAGTTAACAACACGAACATCGTCTTGATCAAAGTATTCACCCAACCAGCTTTGAGCATCGGCAATAGCGGCATCAAATATGACACTGTTTTGTTGACTTGCAGCCCATTGTGCAAGTTGTAGCTTCAAGCGAATATTTTGACGTAAGTTTTGTTGCTGGGTTGGTGTTAGCAGTGCTTCAACGTTTGATGTACGACGCTTCACCGTAATGAACTTAGCCAGTGTTTCTTGCCATGTCTTACGCAAATTCTCGCGCCAATCAGCAATATCTTCACTTAGTTCTAATTCGGGTTCATCTTCAAGCGACGTTGGCAGGTAAGCCATAGCAATCGGCAAACTGTCGACTTGTTTGTTTAACGCCATTAGCTTTAACACAACGTCATCGGTCGCTAACTCTGGCAATAGCCTTAGTGTCTCAACATCTTGACTGATGGCCTGTCTAACAGGAAGAAAAACTGGGTTGCCTAGCTCTTTGATTCGAGCATCAGCATCTAATAAAAGGTTGATGGCCGATTGACCATTTTTCTCTAGCCACATAGAGCGGGCAGCTATGCGAATTAAATACTCAGCTTCTTGGAGTAACCAATCTGAAGGCTGATTTTGCTGCAATGCGTTAGTTAATGCCTGTAGCTCTAGCATTTCTTGTTGAAGTGGAATAATCGCGGTTTGAACCAGTTGTTCGTTATTGGCCTGGCTTTGCGCACTTTGCTGATTAATCAAGGTTGCTAGTTGTGATTCGGTTTGACTAAGCGCTTGTGTTTGTTGGGCATTGAAAGACTCAGTTAACTGGTTCATCAACAACTGTTGCTGTTGTTGATGCCAAACGTAACCGCCGCCAAGGCCTGCAACCGCTAGCAATGCAACAAGTAAGGCTAACAACGCTGTTTTTGAAACTGGCTGCTTCGCAGGTGTTACCGTTCTGCGTTTAGAAGGAGAAGATTTTGCAGCAGTAGAAGACGTTTTAGTCGCCGTTTTTACATCGGCTGAAGCCGTCGTTTCTGCTGACTTTTTATCGGCAGTCGGAGTTGTTACGTCGTCTTTTATCGCGGTAGTTGGCGTTTTCTTATCAGTCATTTATCGTTTCCAATTGCGTCAAAGCGCTAAGAATGGCTTGGTCATTTGCGCCGTTTGTGCAAACGATTCGCTTTAGCCCTAGTTGTTTGGCATTACGAGCTATACGCTCGCTTACTACTAGCCATAAGCATGTGTTTTGCCAGAAATTATCGTCATTATCTGTTAATTGTACAACGCTTTCTAGTAAAGCGTTACTGCTAATAATTAGCGTATTAATACCTTTTTCGCGCCAGTACGCGACTTGTTCGGCGGAAATGTGCTGCCAATCCCGCTTATAGCTTTCTATATAGTGATTACTAGCCCCTCGTGCTCGTAGGCCTTCTGCAATTAACTCCCTACCGCCATCGCCTCTAACAATGATGACATCATGTCCACTAATGTTCTGGAGTGGCTCTAATGCGAGCACTCCTTCGCTATTGTGACGGTTTGGTACGAGTATGTCGTCAATACCCAATTGTTTTAAGGCTTTTTCCGTTGCCGTACCAACGGCAACAATGCCTCTGTTGGGCCACTTGGTAATAGAAAGCAATTGTTCGGCAAATTTAACGGCTGCAACACTAACGAAGATGAGCCAAGGATTATCGCAGCGCTCAACAACCTGATTGAGGTCATCTAGGCTTGCATTGGCTTGATAGGTAAAAAAGGTTTGTTGAAGGCTGTCAAAGCCAGCACTTTTTAAGGTGCTAGCTAGCTGACTGGCCTGAGGTTCAGGCCGAGTAATGAGGGGATAAGGTTTAGCGTTTAGATTAGCTACCATATACCTGTTTTAAAATACGCTCTGCACCTAACCCCAATAGCGTTTGAGCAAGCTTTTCACCTAACGCCTCGGCATCGTTTACATCACCTGAAATATCACTTTCAATGATTTCACTGCCGTCGATCGCACCGACTAAGCCGCGCAAGTGAATCTGCTCATCAGCAATGATTGCGTAACTACCGATTGGCACCTGACAGCCGCCTTCAAGTGCTTTATTCATCGCGCGCTCTGCTAATACGCGTACACGGGTTTCTGCACATTCAAGTGGCGCTAATAACGCCTTGATTGTTTCGTCATTAGTGCGGCATTCAATACCAACAGCGCCTTGACCATTTGCCGGTAGCATTTGCTCTGGTTCAATGAAGTTCTTGATGCGTTCTGGCATTTCTAAGCGAATCAAACCCGCAGCTGCAAGAATAATCGCGTCGTATTGGCCTTCATCAAGTTTTGCTAAGCGCGTATTGACGTTGCCGCGAAGGTCGCGAATATCTAAGTCTGGACGTTGTGATTTTAGCTGGCATTGGCGACGCAGGCTTGAAGTGCCAACAATGGCACCTTCTGGTAGTTCGTCGATGCTGCCGTATGTGTTTGATACAAACGCGTCGCGAGGATCTTCACGAGGGCAAATAACCTCTAACCCTAATCCTTCTGGGAACTCTACAGGCACATCTTTCATTGAATGCACAGCAATGTCTGCACGCCCTTCTAGCATGGCGACTTCAAGTTCTTTAACGAATAGGCCTTTACCACCCACTTTAGCCAACGGTGTGTCTAAAATGATGTCGCCTTTTGTGGTCATTGGTACAAGCTCAACCGTAATGTCGTCGTGGAAGTGCTCAAGTTGCGCTTTTACATATTCGGCTTGCCACAAGGCGAGCGCGCTTTTGCGCGTTGCAATTCTAACAGTTGTCATGGGAATTCTCTTTGTGTTTACGGCTGGCTTAATTCAATCTTGGCGTCTGCTTGAGTGCTAACGGCATTTGATAGGAATTGCCATAATTCATCGCCCGCGCGTTTATCAACCCATTGCTCGTCTTGATAAAGGAAGTGGTGTCCATTGAATTTGGTGGCAACCCAAATTTCATGCAATGGTGCTTGTTTGTTAATGATGATTTTACTGCCGTTCTTAAATGTTAGGGTTAGCATGCCGCTAATGCCTTCGTAATCTATATCTGTGCCGCAATCTTCAATGGCTTCTTCAATTGCAAGTAGTAACTCATCGGCGATGAAATTGTATTGGCTATCGTTCATTTATCTGATCCAAGAATGATAAGACTTGTATTTGTTGATATGCATATGCGTATAATACCAGCCATGTAGGTTAATACTAGGGTCTGTTAACCTTTCAGGGTTAAATTTTGTTCGAATTAAATGCATTTTTATCGAGGCACTTGCGATACGCATAGTTATTCTAGGCACAGAGCAAGTAACAATGAGAAAAATGCCTTTAAACGAATCCCTTTTACTAGATATTTGGGACACCATTTATGATGCCTTTCTACAGCGTTATCGCTTATTTATGTGGAATAACCACACGGCATAAGCTCTACTTTGTATAAAAACATCATAAATTACTGCAATAATAGCCTCGAATGATCAACAGACCCCCGCTTGTATCGCGAATATTTACTGTCAAAATAGTGGGCTAAATCAATAAAAATGAACAGAAAATCATCTCCTTTGCTACTCGCTGCTTTTTCACTGTGTTTTCTTGTTGCTTGCGGCAATAAAGGCCCGCTTTATCAAACACCAGAACAGCCTGCGACAACACCAACGAAACAACCAATACAACAACCGACATCACCTTTGTTAGTAGAAGAGAATATCTAGTGGATTATTTTAACTATCAAGCTGATGCTAATGGCGCTCAGATGCTTTATGCAGAAGACTGTGCCGTTAACGATATTGCCCAAACGTATCAAACCCCTGTTTATGTTTACTCTCGTGCAACAATAGAACGCCACTGGCATGCTTTTGACAACGCTGCTGGTGAGTTACCTCATATGGTGTGCTACGCGGTTAAGGCTAACAGTAATCTGGCTGTGTTAAATGTGATGGCGCGATTAGGCTCTGGCTTTGATATTGTCTCTGAAGGTGAGCTAGCGCGAGTTATTGCCGCAGGTGGTGACCCCAAAAAAGTGGTGTTTTCAGGCGTCGGTAAAAAGTCTTCTGAAATCGCATATGCATTAAAACAAGGCATTTACTGCTTTAACATTGAATCAGCATCTGAATTGGAACGTATTAATCGGGTTGCAGGTGAAATGAATGTCAAAGCGCCAATCTCATTCAGAGTAAACCCAGATGTTGATGCAGGTACACATCCTTATATTTCAACGGGCCTAAAAGAGAATAAATTTGGTATTTCAATTGATCAAGCGCCAGCGTTGTACCAATACGCAGCGTCGCTAGAAAACGTTGTCGTAAAAGGCGTTGATTGTCATATCGGCTCGCAACTTACCGAAGTTAAGCCGTTCTTAGACGCTCTCGATCGCGTTTTAATGCTGATTGATAAGCTGGTAAGCATAGGTATTAAACTATCTCATTTGGATGTCGGTGGTGGACTCGGTGTATGTTACCAGGACGAACAGCCGCCCCACCCTAATGACTACGCCAAAGCAATGGCAGAAAAGCTACAAGGCTACGATCTGACGCTCATCTATGAACCGGGACGCGCGATTATGGCTAATGCCGGTATTTTGGTGACCGAAGTAGAGTTTTTGAAAACGAATCAGGACAAGCATTTTGCGATTGTCGATGCAGCGATGAATGATTTATTACGTCCTTCGTTGTATCAAGCTTGGCAAAATATTATTCCGGTAGAACCACGCGACGGTGAATCGAAATCTTATGATATCGTGGGACCTATTTGTGAAACTGGCGATTTCTTGGGGAGAGACCGTGAATTATGTATTGAGGAAGGCGATTTACTCGCGGTGCGTTCTTCAGGTGCTTATGGCTTTACCATGAGTTCAAATTATAATAGTCGTCCGCGAATCGCTGAAGTGATGGTTGATGGCGGCCAAAGCACTTTGGTGCGTGCACGCGAAACAATAGAGCAGCTATGGCAAGGTGAACAGCTGCTTGCAGACAAATAAGAACGAGTAGATGCTGTTAAACTTTTCTAAAATGCATGGTTTAGGCAATGACTTTATGGTCGTTGATAATGTGACCCAAAACGTCTACTTGCCAAACGATCAAATTAAAAAGCTAGCGAACCGAAATTTTGGCGTTGGTTTTGATCAATTGTTGGTGGTTGAGCCACCTTATGACCCAGATTTAGACTTTCACTACCGTATTTTTAATGCTGACGGCAGCGAAGTTGCGCAATGTGGTAACGGTGCTCGCTGTTTTGCGCGTTTCGTACGCAGCAAGGGTTTAACGAATCGCAATAAAATTCGTGTTTCAACACACAGTGGCAAGATGACGCTATACGTTGAGCGTGACGGCAATATCTCCGTCAACATGCCAGTGCCGCAATTTGAGCCTAATCAAATCCCATTTAAAGCGCAAAAAGTTGAAGGTACGTACATTATTCGCGCCAGTGAAACCGTATTGTGTGGCGTGGTATCTATGGGTAACCCGCACTGTGTCGTCACCGTTGATAATGTTGATGAAGCACCACTTGAGACACTCGGCAAAGAATTAGAACAACACGAAAGATTTCCAAAAGGCGTTAATGTTGGCTTTATGGAAATCGTTTCTAGCGATTATGTTAAATTGCGCGTTTTTGAACGCGGTGTTGGTGAAACACTAGCGTGTGGCAGTGGTGCTTGCGCAGCTGTAGTGATTGGTCAAACACAGAAAAAGCTTGGCAAGCAAGTCACGGTTGAGTTGCCAGGCGGAAAATTACGAATATTTTGGAAAGGTCCTGGCCACCCAGTGAAGATGTCTGGCCCTGCTTCCCATGTTTTTGATGGACAAATGCATATATGAGCGAACAAAAAACGGTACAGCTAGATGAGCTACCACTAAACGATGAATTAGTGGCCCGTTATTTAGAAGATAACCCTGAGTTTTTCAACCGCAACCCTGAGCTTGTAACTCAATTGCGTATTCAAGATCCACACCGTGGAACGATCTCGTTAGTCGAGCGACAGCAGCAGCAACTTCGCCATAAGGTACAGGGCCTAGAAGAAGAAATTACACAGTTAATGTCGATTGCCAACAGCAATGAACAATTATTCAGACTATACAGTGATTTGTACCTGCAGCTAATTGATACCGACTCAATTGAGACACTTTTCTCAACGTTGCAAAAAGCAACTCTAGAGCTGTTATCTCTGTCGGATTTGAAAATTTGGTTCACCGAAGCGTTCAGTGTTGATCACCCAAGTGTTGTTGCAAATGACTGCTCTGAAGTGATAAATGGACGTTTAGAAAAGGACGACTACTATTTTGGCCGTCTTCAGCAAAGTGAACAGCAATTAATTTTTGGTCATACAAACGCTGGCTCGGTAGTGTTAATTAAACTTACTCATGAAGAGCAACTATTAGGTTTCTTGGCGATCAGCTCAAGCGATGCCGATCATTTCGACCCTCGTATGGATACCTTACTTCTCAGTCAATTTAGAAAATTAGTTGCTAAACTTCTTTTTCAACAACTAACGAATGCGGCGTAATTGCAAACATTGCGTTAGATACAGAGACTAAACGAACAATACGTGAAATTTTACCGAAAAATTAGTCCGATCATGGCGATTAGCTTTGATTTGGACGACACCTTGTATAGCAATCGTCCGGTGATGGTGGCGACAGAGAAAGCTATGCCTGTTTTCTTTGCGGAGCAGCTTAGCTCTTTCGTCAGCGTTGACGAACCGATAACTTTTGATAGTCGTTATTGGTGGCCGTTTCGTACCGAAATACTCTCCAAGACCAAAGCTTTGATTCACGACGTGACCGCGCTTCGACTAGCCACTTATCAGGCAGGTATTCAAGCGCTGGGCGCTAGTGAAACGCAAGCAAAGCAACTAGCAGAACAAGCAATGGCATTTTTCTTGGCAAAACGCAGCGAGTTCGACGTGCCGCAGTCGAGTATTGATTTGCTGACGCGACTGCGCAAACATGTGCCTGTGGTTGCTGTGAGCAATGGTAATGTCGATACCAAGGCAATAGGTATTCACCACTTGTTCGATCATATTTTTCACGCTGGTAATGGTTTAGCGAAAAAGCCTGATGCAGATATGTTTTTTGCTGCGAGCGAAGCGCTATCTATTCCGTGTCAGCATATATTGCATGTAGGTGATTGTGGTCATGCCGATATATTGGGCGCACATCGCGCCGGTATGCAAACCGCATGGCTCTCCTGCTATGATGTGGGCAAACCAATTCAAGTATTGCCACATATTGAATTAGACGCTGTTTCACAGCTAAATCAGCTTTTCTAGCACACTTACTTCAAAATATTTAGTGCCGAAAAGTACTACACAATTTTAACTCCGATAATCGAAAACGAGCACAGCTTAATGGATGTTTCAGAATTACTCGACGGCTTAAATGACAAGCAGCGCGAAGCCGTCGCCGCCCCATTACAAAATATGTTAGTACTTGCGGGTGCTGGCAGCGGAAAAACCCGTGTGCTTGTGCATCGTATTGCTTGGTTGATGCAAGTTGAACAAGCAGCTTCTCACAGCATTTTAGCGGTAACTTTTACCAACAAAGCTGCCGCTGAAATGCGTGGACGTGTTGAGCAAGCAACTGGTGGTAATGTGTTTGGTATGTGGATTGGTACTTTCCACGGACTTGCGCATCGCTTGCTGCGTATGCACTTTCAAGAAGCTAACTTACCGCAAAGCTTTCAGGTGCTAGATTCAGACGATCAGTTACGTTTGGTTAAGCGCACCATTCGCGCTTTAAATCTTGATGAAAAGAAGTGGCCTGCTAAGCAGGCGGTTTGGTACATCAATGGTAAAAAAGACGAAGGCCTAAGACCTAAACATATTGATGCGCAATATGATCCGACCGAGCAAACTTTTATCAATATTTACCAAAGTTACCAAGATGCCTGTGACCGTGCAGGATTAGTAGACTTCGCTGAGTTGCTGCTGCGAGCTCATGAGCTTTGGCTAAATCACCCGGCGTTGCTTGCCCACTATCAGCAGCGCTTTAAGCATATTTTAGTAGACGAATTTCAAGATACGAATGCTATCCAATATGCATGGCTGACAATGCTAGGTCAGCAGCAAAGCAAAGTCATGATTGTTGGTGATGATGATCAGTCAATTTATGGCTGGCGTGGTGCAAAAATTGAAAACATTCAGCGCTTCTTATCAGATTATAAAGGCGCTGAAACTATTCGGTTGGAGCAAAATTACCGCTCGACAGCGAACATTCTGAACGCTGCTAATAAGTTGATTGCCAATAACAATAATCGACTGGGTAAAGACTTGTGGACGCAAGACGACGCCGGCGAGAAAATTTCCATTTATACTGCTTTCAATGAGATTGACGAGGCACGCTTTATCTCTGGTCGCATTGGCGCATGGCGCGAAGAAAATGGCTCGCTAGATGATGTCGCGATTTTATATCGTTCGAATGCGCAATCACGTCTACTGGAAGAAGCTTTGCTACAAAGCCAGTTGCCGTATCGAATATACGGCGGCTTACGATTCTTCGAACGTCAGGAAATTAAAGATGCTCTTGCTTATATGCGTCTGATTAACAACCGTGATGACGATGCTGCTTTTGAGCGTGTAATCAATACCCCAACACGTGGTATTGGTAATCAGACAATTGCCATTGTGCGAGATGCAGCCAAATCACTGGAAATGACGTTATGGCAGGCAAGTAAGCAATTGCTCGAAGAGAAAAGTTTGAAAGGCCGTGCGGCAAATGCCGTGAAGAACTTTGTAGATCTGGTTGATCAACTGGAAGACGACTCGATTAATTTGGACTTAGACCAACAGGTTAATCACGTGATTAATCACAGTGGTTTAAAAGCAATGTATCAGGCGGAAAAAGGCGAGCGTGCGCAAGCGCGTATTGAAAACTTAAATGAGCTAGTGACCGCTTGCCAAACCTTCGAAATGGATCCTGAGCTTGAAGAAGAGCAAACAAAACTTACTGCATTCTTAACCCATGCGTCGCTTGAAGCAGGCGAATCGCAAGCGGATGAATACGAGCCTGCAGTGCAGTTAATGACGATGCACTCAGCAAAGGGACTAGAGTTTCCTCTCGTCTTTATTGCGGGCCTTGAAGAAGGGATGTTTCCTTCGCAACAATCTCATGAAGATATTAGCCGCTTAGAGGAAGAACGTCGGCTGTGTTATGTTGGCATGACAAGGGCGAAGGAGAAGCTATACTTATGTCATGCGGAAAGCAGACGCTTGTATGGTCAGGAAAAATATCATAAGCCGAGTCGCTTTTTACGTGAACTACCTAGCGAGTGTGTAGAAGAAATTCGCATGCAAAATCAAGTATCACGCCCAGCAACTAGCGGTCGATTTTCATCAACATTTACCGCTGAAGCATTTGAAGGAACAGGCTTTAACTTAGGCCAAAGAGTAATGCATCAGAAGTTTGGTGAAGGTGTTGTGCTGAATTATGAAGGTACTGGTGCACAAAGTCGCATTCAAGTGAACTTTGAACAAGTCGGTATCAAGTGGTTAGTAGTTTCTTACGCTAACCTAGTCGCAATAGACTAGTTTAGTTATAGATTGAAGGAATAAAAGAGGTAAGAATGGCAGAACGTTTATTGGTCGTTGAAGACAGTAGAGCAATGGCCAAAGTCATTGGGCAGTTAGGTAAGTCACTAGGCTACGAAGTAACCATTGCAGCCTCTCTAGCAGAAGTTGAAGCGATATTACAAGGTGAAGGTGGAAGCGACTTTTTTGTGGCCACCGTGGATTATTCGTTACCTGATGCCCATGATGGTGAAGCGATCAAATGCGTGTTATCTCATGGCATACCGAGTATCGTACTTACGGGTCACATGGATGACGTAACTCGCCAGAAAATTCTCGCACAGCCAGTAGTCGATTATATTCCCAAGGAAAATAGTCAGGCGTTCTTATACCTAAAACGCGTTTTACATTGGCAATTAACCAACAAGAATAACGGCATATTAGTGGTCGACGATTCACTTGCAACACGTAACCATATTGCAGAGTTATTGAAGCGCAGAAACTTTTCTGTTTATGTGGCTAATGACGGTGAGAAAGCGCTGGAAGTATTGGCAGAGCGCAACAATATCAAAGTGGTGATTACCGACTTAGAAATGCCTGTAATTGATGGCATAGAGCTAACCAACGAAATTCGTAAACGCTATAGTCGGGATAAAGTGTCAGTCATTGGTATTTCAGGCGCGACAAGTGGTATTCATTCTGCTCGCTTCATCAAAAATGGTGCCGATGATT
Source organism: Thalassotalea sp. (assembly GCA_022448425.1). Lineage (GTDB taxonomy): Bacteria > Pseudomonadota > Gammaproteobacteria > Enterobacterales > Alteromonadaceae > Thalassotalea_F. The sequence continues at coordinate 36,655 of JAKVCY010000018.1, forward strand.
TCTTACGCAAGCCTTTCTGCCCAGAAGAGTTTTATTGTCGTGTTACGCAAAGTATTGAGAACTTGGCGAATATTGCTCAAATTCAGCGTGCAGCGAATACCGATTACTTAACAGAGCTGCCGAATCGCCGCGCTTTTATTCAATTCTCTGAAAAGAAAATTGCCAGTAATATTGACGATCAAGTGCAGTATTGCCTTGCTATGGTGGATATCGACTACTTTAAGCAAGTTAATGATAACTATGGTCATGAGGCCGGTGATAACTTCTTAAAGCTGGTCGCTTTGTACATGCGCAAGCATTTAGGCGGTGCTATGCTGGCGCGTTTAGGTGGTGAAGAATTTGCGGTATTGATGTCGGGTGTTGATGAAGATCAGCTGTATAGTCGCTTAGATGATTTACGCCGTGAGATTTCAATTGCTAAGATGCCTTGCGAAGGCCAGCAAGTCGCGACAACCGTTAGTATTGGTGTCGTCTTCAATGGCGAGAAGTCTCTAGCTGCGCAAATGAATCAAGCTGATCAGGCGCTATATAACGCTAAAGAAAATGGTCGAAACCAAATTGCTATTGCCGAATAATCATCGCTCTTAGTCGCATGTTTCACGCTGATTAATTGATTTGAAAGACAAAGCGACTCGATAGTAGATAGTTAAACATAGCGCCAACAATAATCCCTAGGCAAAACGCGAGTGCTATCGGGTAGTGCAGGCTTAGCCAATAAAATGAGGCTAGGTTGGCAGCACCGGCGAGGTGGGCAGTGCACATATATGCCCACCATTGTTTAACTAAACCAATTCCATTGCTCGCTCTCTTTAGTTCGGCGAACGTAAGCTGCCGATTTCCCCACCACGTTAAACTTGCAGCTAGCCAGAATGCTATTAGCCTAGCAATCATAGGCGCTTGTATCATGGCCATAAACACATAGAAAAACAACGCGTCGAAAACAAAACCTAATACTCCAATCACGGCAAATTTAAGCACTTTCATTTTTACTTCCCAGACTTTTAAGGCTTCTAGCAAATACTAGCACCGAGCATAACGTTTAGCGTCGGAGAGGTAGGTTAGCGCAGAAAACGTCTAAGAAATGTCTAAATCGTGTTGACGTTTTTTAGACATGCAGTCAGCAACAATAGCGGTGTCTTAATTTTCCGATTGCATAGCGTGAGGAGTTTTTATGTCGGTGACTAGCGGTTTACGTCAGCATCAAGTTGATTTGAGTATCATTGTCCCTGTTTATAATGAACAAGAAGTGTTGGGGATCTTTCATCAAGCGTTGGATAGCGTCTTAGCAAAGTTAAAGCCGTTGGCGGTTGAAGTGATTTATATCAACGATGGTAGTCAAGATCATTCGTGGTCGGTGATGAGTGGTCTATTTAGTCGTGAAGCTGATATCCGCTGCTTTAATCTCAGCCGCAACTTCGGCAAAGAAGCAGCAATGACCGCCGGTCTAGATGCGAGCACAGGACAAGCTGTGATCTTGCTGGATGCTGATTTACAAGACCCACCTGAGCTTATTCCTGAAATGTTATCTGCTTGGCGAGAAGGTTATGACGTCGTTAATATGAAGCGCACGGAGCGTCATGGTGAATCGCGTTTCAAAGTGTTTTCAGCTCATTGTTACTACCGCCTACTCTTTGCAATGTCAGATTCACCGATTGAAAAAGATGTGGGTGATTTTCGACTATTGTCTCGCCGTGTCGTTGACGAAATTAAAGCCTTAACTGAGCGCAGTCGTTACATGAAAGGCATAATGTCTTGGCCGGGTTTTCAACAAACTACACTGACATTTGAGCGCCCTGAGCGCATCGCTGGAGAGACTAAGTGGTCTTTCTTACAACTTGTACGCCTTGGTCTTGCCGGCATAACATCATTTAGTGTTAAGCCATTAAAGCTGGCCACATGGGCTGGCGCGTTTGTCTCTGGTGCTGCTTTCTTATTCGGCCTCTGGATAATGGTAAAAACCTTGCTCGTCGGCGATCCTGTTTCGGGCTATCCATCTTTGATGTTGGTACAGCTCTTTTTAGGCGGGGTTCAATTGCTCGCAATAGGCATCTTGGGCGAATACATCGGTCGTATATTTACCGAGACCAAGGGGCGACCTCTCTATATCGTAATGGATGAGGAAACGACAGCGATCGCCTCAAACGTGGTAAGAGCGCAGCGTCATGGTTAATGTAAATCAATGGCTACGCTACGCCGCATATTTGGCAATTTCTTTACTAACAGTTCGCCTTATTTCACTGGGGCTTTATCCCTTTTTTGATACCACTGAGTCACGCTACGGTGAGATTGCACGACTGATGTTCGAAACGGGCAACTGGGTGACGCCACAGTTTGACTATGGTACGCCGTTTTGGGGTAAACCGCCATTGCATACTTGGTTGAGTGCAGCGAGCTTTTCTATGTTGGGTGTTTCAGAATTTAGTGGTCGCCTTCCTCACTTTTTAAGTGGCTGCTTAGTTGTGGCATTGGTTTATCGTTTTACATCTCAGGTATTGGACCGAGAGAAGGCCATAGCAGCCGTGATGGTGCTGTGCTCGTGTCTAGGCTTTATCGTTGCAATTGGGATGGTGATGACAGACACGGTACTACTGCTGTCGATTACATTAGCTATGATGAGCTTTTGGCATCACGTTAGTTTGCAGGTTAGCTCGGGACAAAGCATCGACAGTAATAAACGTTATAGCGATGTTTTTTTTGCTGCACTTGCACTAGGCATGCTTGCCAAGGGACCCGTTGCTCTCGTGCTTATTGGCATTGGCATAGCAGTATGGTCTATCGGTAACAGAATACTTTTTAATGTTATCGCGAGTTTACTCTGGCGTCGCGGTATCACGATATTTTTGCTACTCACCTTGCCTTGGTACCTTTGGGCTGAGATACGCACGCCAGGCTTTCTAAATTACTTCATCATAGGTGAACATTTTTATCGTTTTGTCGAGCCTGGTTGGAGTGGTGATTTATATGGCAGTGCTCATGATCAGCCTAAAGGCATGATTTGGATATTTTGGTTAGCAGCTGCGTTTCCTTGGTCATTTGTACTGGTATTTTCTTTAGCAACTCAAGCTCAATTCAAACTCACACCGACAAAAGCTGTAACGGAACACGGTAGGGCTGCTCCGCGTAATTTTAGAAGCTACCTAGTCAGTTGGCTGATTGCGCCTATGCTATTGTTTACATTGGCGGGTAACATTTTGCCTATCTATGTGATGCCTGGTTTTGCAGCACTTTCTATACTGATAGTTATCGTTGTTAAGTCATTACGTGTGCAAGTATTTTGCGCACTGTTAAGTGGTTCCTTAGTGATGCTGACATTGGCACTGGTATCTCTGGGGTTAGTTAGTCAATCAAGTGAGTCTGCACTGCTAAAGCAAGTCGAGTTAACTACAGACAAGCCATTGTATTACTGGCAGCATCGACCTTTTTCTGCACAGTTCTACTCACAAGGGCGCGCTAAACTGGCAGCTGATGAAGCCTCTTTAAAATCAGTTATCAATGAGGAACAGCCGTTCTATTTAGCGGTCAAAGCGAAGAATAAAGAGTTTCAGCAAGAACTTCCAACTGACTGTCGGGTAATTGCAGAGAGCAAAAAGCGAGTGATGTATCAGTGTTTTTGGGGAATATAGATGAAAATTTTATTGGTTGAAGATACGCAAGCGGTGGCTGAGGTTATCTTTGATTATTTTGAAGGAAGCAAGGTGCAGCTGGACTATGCAGCCAATGGCCTGCTTGGTTTGTCACTTGCCTTGCAAGGAGACTTCGATTGCATCATTCTCGATATCATGCTACCTGGCTTAGACGGCTTATCGATATGTCAGCAATTGAGGGAAAGCGGTAATAACACCCCAATCATCATGTTGACTGCACGAGACACTAACGCAGATATGCTAAAAGGGTTAAAACAAGGTGCTGATGACTATATTGTTAAGCCTTTCGACCTTGAATTGTTAGAAGCGCGTATGGAAACAGTCGTAAGGCGCAGCGGTAATCTCGGCTTTCAAAAGCAGGTCAGTTGTGGTCCTTTGACCATTGATGTCTCTCGCAAGCAAGTATGGCGCTCTGGACAAGAGATTCAGCTTAACCCTAGTACATTTAAAATTTTGGCATTTATGGTAGAGCAGCATCCGAATGTAGCAACAAAGCAGAAAATCGAAGAGTTGCTATGGCAAGACGATTTACCTGACAGTGACTTGCTGAGGAAGCACATATATCAGCTACGCACTAAAGTCGACAAACCATTCGAACAAGAGTTAATTATTACTGTGCCTAAAGTTGGTTATAAATTGGCGGTAGCAGATGAAGCCTAATCATTCGCATGCTAAACAGCAACACCTCAAACAGCCGCTTCCTCATTATCCACACATAGGTCAGCGGATAAATCGTATTTATTACTTTGGCACATTAGCCTTACTGGCGTTTTACACCTTAGCTTTTAGTACCCTGATTTTGTTGACGGAAAACTTTCACAGCGAGCGTCGTCTGTCTCTGGTAGCCCCCTATCATTTTGCCTACTACGAGCAAGGCAACCAAGGTAGTAAAGTCATTAGCCCTTTGATCACGATTTACGACGACTTCAAAAGCCTGCCAATTATACTGCAAGATGAGTTGTCAGAAGGCTTTGAAGGTGTGAATAGCTTCCAGTTCGATGAAGAAATTCCGATTTCGGAGTACGCCGTTTATGCTGGTAAAATACGCTCACCCAGTGGCAGCAAAATCGTATACGCGGTTGAGAATACAGATGCTGTAGAGTGGAACGATTTAACCTTCTTTTTTGTCGAAGCTGCAATATTTTTGTCTGGGTTTGCTGCACTACTGATTGTGTCGGTTTTTATTGTGCGTGCAGCCAAGAGCATTTCTTCCCCGTTTATCGCTGTTGCGGAACAGTTAGAGCGCCAGAGTGACGACGAATTCAAACCAATTGTCGTTGAGGAGGTAACTTCACAAGAGTTAGAGAATACGCTTTCCGCACTAAATAATTATCGGCAACGCATTCATGACCTAATGGCTCGCGAGAAATCGTTTACACGCTACGTTAGCCATGAGCTGCGAACACCAATGACGGTGGTTAAGGGAGCGATAAGTATTTTACGCAAAGACCAAAACGAGCGAGTCCTAAAGCAAACAAGCCGAATTGATAGTGCTGTTGAGCAGATGGAGCAACTCATTCAAACGTTTTTATTGTTGGTGCGTAAAGAAACAAACAAAGACAGCGTAACTCACGTCGATCAAGTCTTTGTCGATAAACTCGTTGAAGATATCGCTACTAAAGCTGAAGCGAATGGCACACAGGTTGTTGTGATATTCAATAATTCGTTCGAGCTGGCGGTAGAACCATTGCTACTCTACTCTGCGATTCACAATATTCTGACCAATGCGATCAACAGTACGGTGAATGGAGAGGTGGTGCTGAGAATTACGCCACAACAAGTCGTCGTAATCGATAACGGTGTTGGGCTCAATGAAAAAGTCAGAGGCTATGAAGGTTTTGGTATTGGTTTGCTATTGGTGAAAGATATTTGTCAGAAGTATCACTGGTCATTTGAGTTATCAGAAAACTATCGAGATCGAGGTTGTATCGCTCAGCTTACCTTTAGTTAGTTAAACTATTTACCAATAACTGTCGCAGCCTTGGTTGACGAATGGCACAACAGCAACTTTACTTTTGAGACACTCTATTTAACGTCTCAACGTACAAGGAAGCGACATAGAGACTCTTCGTAGTGGCGATAAGGGAGAAGCTGTTTATCAACTCCAACAACAGTTAATTGTTTTAGGTTATTCATTAGACAAAGCTGATGGCCATTTTGGTGAGAAAACTGATAACGCAGTGCGTCTATTTCAGCAAGCGTCAGGCTTAACAGTCGATGGTATTTTCGGTCGACAAAGCTACGCGAAACTAGCTAACGAATATGCACATAAATCGCGGTAGGAAACACAATCTCAAAGTGAAGAAATACCTCTAACTATAGGTGAAAATAATGAGTGAGTTGACGAACAAGGGTTTCACACTCCACTCGTAAAGCGTATTTGCCATGGTTCGCCAGCAGTTAATATTGATAGCAACTGGCCGCTAATAGAACATAGCCTGCGCGCTCAATAACTCGCTGACTCACCCATGATGTTGATGGCTATAGCGACGGTCTACGTCGAAACTGAAAGCTTCAAACCCATCAGCGAATATCTATCCGAATACAACACAACATTTATCAGTCATGATTTTGATAAATATGATGACCGTAAAGATCTGGGTAACACAGGAGCGCCAGACGGGGCGCGTTTCAAAGGTCGTGGCTATATTCAGCTAACGGGCCGTGCGAATTATCGAAATATTGGTGAGCTTATTGGCTCAGGTAATGCGCTAGAGCGACAACCTGAACTCGCTAACGACGGTGATATTGCAGGACAAATGCTTGCCGCTTCTTTGAAGCGACAAGAAGCGAGTATACGTGCAGCACTTGAAGCACACGATTTAGCTAAAGCGCGACGTATAGTTAATGTTGGGCATCATGGCTTGCCTGAGTTTGAGCGTTGCTAAAACCTTGGCTTAGCAGCAATCGGTGCTTAGTTATGCTCTGCTACTGATACCAATTGAAACAAATATTTAATTCAACACGCCCTAATTGCTAGCGCGCTTTTGGCGCCTTGCTCTTAGGGAATCCAAGCTATAAATCACTAGTGCTGCCCAAATAAACGCAAAGGTAGCTAATTTAGCGGGGTGTAGAGGCTCTTGATACATGAATGTAGCCAATAAAAACATAATGCTTGGGCCTATGTACTGGAAGAAGCCAAGCGTGGCCAAGGTCAAACGTTTAGCTGCAGCTGTGAAGCAAAGTAGCGGTGCGGTTGTGACGATACCTGCTGCGATGAGCGTTAGGTTCAGCGCCCAAGTATTTTCAATCATATTACTGGTCGGGCTGGTGATAAAAAACTGCCAGAATATCAATGCAATTGGCAACATAACTAAAGATTCTACGAGTAAGCCTACAAACGAATCTACGTGAAGCTTCTTACGCAATAAGCCGTAAACCCCAAATGTGCCTGCTAGTATTAGAGAAATAATGGGTATAGTCCCCAACATCACAACTTGAATTAGTACCCCAACGACCGCTAGACCTACGGCAACGCCTTGCCATTTTTTCAAGCGCTCACCAAGAAATACAATGCCTAATGCGACATTGATAAGTGGGTTAATGTAATAGCCCAGACTGGCATCAAGCAGGTAGTCGTTGTTAACTGCCCAGATAAATAGGTACCAGTTGGTGGCGAGAATTGTAGCGGTTAATAGTAGTCGGGTTAGCTGCTTTTTATTGGTGATTACCTGAATAAACTGCGGCCCCTTTTTAATGGCGAAAACGATCACCAACAAAAGTACGCTCGACCAAACAATACGATGAACAAGAATTTCGCCTGTGCCAACTGAGTCCAAAAGCTTGAAATAAAGTGGTGCGAAGCCCCACATCATGTAGGCAAGAACTGCGTTGATGACACCTGAATTAGCTTGGCTATGAGTTGGCTGCGTTGATGACATGAGAAAGTCGAATTCCTGCTTGCGAGCAAATAAAAAGGCCGCAGATTTTACCACGGCCTCGTTATGTCCGAAAGCAGTTAATCGATTCTGATATCAATTAGGGAGTGTTGACGGTTAGTTAACCAACCATATAAGTCCCTGTGCCAAAGGCAATGTGGTCACCTTTTTCATTGTGCAGTTCCATGCGAGCAACCGCTACTTTGCTGCCACTTCGAATGATATACGCGGTAGCAACGAAGTGTTCGCCTCTGCCAGGGCGCAAAAAGTCGGTGCGCAAGTCGATTGTCCCAAGCTTACTAATGTTTTCTTGAATCGTGAGCGGGGATACTTCATCCATGTTGGCGATAATACTTGCTGCTGCCACTACACCGCCCGCAAGATCGAGAGCCGCTGCAGTCACGCCGCCATGAAGGATTTTTTGCATTGGATTACCAATGAGTTTGTCTTGCCATTTGAAACTAACTTCTGAACGCTCTTCATCAAAACGTGAGATCTCAAACCCCAAAAGTTGGTTGAATGGCATGTTTGTATTCCATAGCTCAGCAACGCGCTGATAAACCTCTGTTTTATCCATAACGATTATTCTTTCCCATCACTTTTATTTACCAAGCGTACCAGTTTTTGTGACTTTTTTTAAACAGTTAGCTAGGGAAAAATTACCGCTTAAGGTAGAATGCCAGCGCTTTTGATTAACTTGGAATACACTTGAATTTAGCTCCTGCCATCGACCAAGATCACTTGTTGTCTTCGCTTAAACATCACTTTGGTTACACTGCTTTCCGCACTGGGCAAGCAGAGATCATCGAGCAAGTGTTAGCGGGGCGCGATAGCTTGGTATTAATGCCTACAGGCGGTGGTAAGTCCTTATGCTATCAATTGCCTGCTACATTGCTAGATGGTGTTACCATTGTAGTATGTCCGCTTATTTCTCTTATGAAAGACCAAGTCGATAGTCTCACAAGGCAAGGTATCAGTGCGGCTTACGTCAATTCAAGTTTATCTAATGATGAGATTAACGATATTTTTGCTCGTTTAGCAGCGGGTAAAATTACACTTCTGTATGTTGCGCCAGAGCGTTTAACGCAGCGCTATTTTCTTCAGGGGTTGGCGAGCCTGCCAATTCGATTATTCGCCATTGACGAAGCGCATTGTATTTCACAATGGGGACACGATTTTCGCCGCGCCTATACGCAGCTTGGTATCTTAAAGCTGCACTTTCCGCAGGTTCCCGTTATTGCGTTAACCGCAACTGCAGATGTCACGACACGTAAAGACATATTAGCTCAGCTGAATTTACATGACCCTTATGTACATTTGGATAGCTTTGATCGCCCTAATATTCGCTTCACCTTGGCAGAAAAGTACAACGGGCAGAAACAGATCTTGGCATATATCAAACAGCGCAAAGACGATGCAGGTATTATTTACTGTAGTAGTCGTTGGCAGGTCGAAAAGCTGAGCGAATTTCTCGGTAAGTCAGGCATTAATTGTGCGGCTTATCATGCTGGCTTAGAACCTGAAATTCGCGCCTACGTACAAGATGGCTTTACCAAAGACAATATTCAAATCGTGGTAGCGACCGTCGCATTTGGCTTAGGGATTAACAAGCCAAATGTTCGCTATGTAGTGCACTTTGAACCGCCGCGTACCATTGAATCTTACTATCAAGAAATTGGTCGAGCGGGTCGTGATGGCTTAGCTGCAGAAGCGCTGTTTTTATACGACGAAGGCGATATTGAGCGTATCCGCAAACGCATTAATGACAGCGAAGACGAACATCGCGCGAAAGTTGAACTACAGCGTTTTAAGGCGATGACCGACTTTGTTGAGGCGCAAACTTGTCGCCGTAAAGTGGTACTTAACTACTTTGCAGAATATACAAAACAACGTTGTGGTAACTGTGACATTTGCCTTGATCCACCAACAGAGTTTGATGCTACGGAAGTTGCTCAGAAAGTGTTGTCGTGTGTTTTTCGTATTGATCAGCAAGGGGATAGCCAATATTTGGTTGAAGTACTTCGCGGTCAAGTGATCCCAAAAATTCAGCAGAATGGCCACGATAAGGTGTCGACATTTGCGATTGGCAAAGACAAAACACCAAGCTATTGGTATGCCATCATTCGACAATTAATTCATCATGGCTACTTACAGCAAGATATTGCTCAAAATTCGAGTTTAAAGCTTACGGAAGCCGCTCGAACCGTGCTTAAAGCTGAAGAAGCGTTAATGCTTGCGGCACCGCGTCTGCAACAAGCGAGTTACTGGCAACAAAAAACAGTTTCAAAACAATACGATCGTAAGCTCTTTGGCAAACTGCGATCATTGCGCAAAACACTTGCTGATGCCGAAGATGTGGCACCGTTTATTGTCTTTAACGATGCGACACTTTCAGAATTAGCTCGCATGCAGCCGACTAATGAAGCACAAATGCTAAGAGTATCAGGTGTCGGTGATACCAAGCTTGCTCGTTATGGAGAGCCATTCCTAGCGCTAATTAAAGAACACGTTGGATAGCGCTTTTTTGTACCAATTGAATTAACTATTAATTTCAATTGGTATTGGTTCCGTAGCCCTGCCACAATAACCTTATTCTTCACAGCTGGGCATCACAACATGAATATTGAGCAAGTATGGGCATCGTACAAAGCTAGCTTGAAAGCTTTTCTTCATTCGCGTGTTGCCAACCCCGATGATGTAGATGACTTGTTGCAAGAAATCTTAATCAAGGTTCACCAACATCTTCCAGAATTACGACAATAGCACAGTGTGAAGTCTTGGCTGTTCCAAGTCACCAATCGCACAATCATCGACTTCTATCGTCAACGCCGACATCAAGAAATCAACGGCGATGACCTCTGGCTGTTAGCCGAGCAAGAAACTGCGAATACAGAGTCAACGAGGGCGGAAGACATTAAACAAGAATTATCTCAATGCATTGCGCCATTCATACAGGCACTTCCCGCTGACACAGGCGAGCTACTTACCTCGATAGACTTAGAAGGTACGTCGCAAAAGCGCTATGCAGAGCAACATGGTGTTAGCTACTCAACACTTAAATCGCGAGTGCAAAAAGGTAGGACATCGTTGAAAGCTATTTTTGATGATTGTTGTTACTTTGAGCTCGACCAACAAGGCAACTTGATTGGTTATGAGGAAAAGCCAAACAATTGCCGACGCTGCTAATGCAAAGTTCTCATGTTTTCGTGATTAACATCTGAAACTAAAATTTTTCACACATTTATCGTCTTTTCAAAACTTGATTCGTCTTATAGGTGAATTAGCTGCTTCCTAGCAGCGGGTATTAGTAATTTGAAGAGAAGACGCAATGAAGTATTTAGAAAACGCCGCATTTAACTTATCAATAAGTAACAATCAGCAAAGTACACATTAACCAAGAGTGTTGGTCCTTTACGGTTCATTGAGAGAGCAATCATTCAGCCGTTATGCCGCTGAGGAGGCTGGCCGAGTTTTAACGTATTTAGGCGCAGAAGTGAAGTTCTTCAACTCGGCTGGACTTCCTCTGTTCGACAATGGAGTATCGGTAGAGCATCCGAAAGTTAAAGAACTCAGGACTTTGGTTAATTGGTCTGAAGCGCAAGTTTGGTGTTCACCTGAAATCCACGGCAATATGTCGGGCGTGCTCAAAAACCAAATTGACTGGATTCCACTATCGGAAGGAGCTGTGCGTCCAACTCAGGGAAAAATACTGGCTGTTATGCAGGTCTCTGGAGGATCTCAAAGCTTTAATGCACTCAATAACATGCGCGTGTTAGGCAGGTGGATGAGAATGCTTAGACTTAGCGGCGACTGGATGGATATGCTCAAAAAGTTTGGAGAGGCGGGCTAGGTTTTTGGGGTCTGCAAATAGCAAACTAATTTGAGGTAACAATTTCTCATGAGCTTTTGTGTAGGTTGGCGCCAAATAGTATGGACTTGCCGGCATACAACCTACTTCCATGATTTGCGATCGCAAACTAGGTTGCTGAGCAAGTAGATTTTCTATGACGGTTTTGTCTTCTGGCAGCACATCTAAACGCTCTTCAACCAGCATATGAACCAGTCGTTCGAGTCCATCATTGCCTGAAATTGTGATTATCTCAGTAGGGTTGCCGTGGGATTGAAGGTAACTATCTAACGGCTCGCCGTAGCCATAATCTTGAATGATGCCAAGTCGCTTGCCTGACAATTTTAACGGCAAACGATACTCCCATTCGCTGTTTGCGTGACTATAAAAACACTTGATACGAGCTAATGGGATGGCTTGAAAATAATAGATCGGGCGCTTCGACTGGCATTGAAGTATGTAAACCGTCGACTTGTTGGCTGTTTGCTAAGGCAATGGCTCGTGACCATGGGTAAGAAGCGATTTTAACATCGACGTTTGCTTGTGTTAGCACCTGTGTGACATATTCGCCGATAATACCATGCTCATAGTTATCGCTTGCACATGTATAAGGACACCATGTGGTGGTTGCCAAGGTGAGCTGCGTGTTATTAGCAACAGCATTAGTGCTAATGAACAACCAGCAAAGAACAACGATGTACTTCAAGTTAATACCACCAAACGCTATGAAACCGTCGTATTAAGTCTAGCTAAGACTTGACTATTTAGACAGCAAAACGTGACGATTAATCAGCGCTACTTTAATGCGCGAAGCGTAAAGAACACGGTTGCGATAAAGGCGATACAACTACCTATGGTTTCTGCTTGGCTATGCAATAATGCTGCGGTAATTAAAGCTCCTGACGCCAGTACACCGTTAACCAGCTTGATATGATTGCGCTGTTGCTGCTGCTTGAGTTCTGCTAACAGGGTCACTTGTTCAACGTGAGCTGCCTTGCCAGAGGCAAGAAAATCATAAATAAGATCAGGTACTTCAGGTAGCTTTTCGTTCCAGAAAGGCAAGTTGTCTTTGATCTTCGAAAATACTGCTTTGACACCCATTTGCTCTTTAACCCAGTTCTCTAAGAACGGCTTGGCGGTTTGCCATAAGTCCAGTTGTGGGTAAAGCTGACGCCCTAAGCCTTCGATATACAGCAAGGTTTTTTGCAGAAGCACAAGTTGTGGCTGCACTTCCATATTAAAACGGCGGGCAGTATTAAATAGGTTTACCAAAACTTGGCCAAAAGAAATTTCAGCAAGTGGCTTGTTGAATATCGGCTCACACACGGTGCGAATGGCGAATTCAAACTCATCTACACTGGTATCTCGCGGTACCCAGCCTGAGTCGACGTGAAGCTCTGCAACTTTGCGATAATCGCGGTTAAAGAATGCCACAAAGTTCTCTGCTAAATAGCGCTTATCGTCTTTGTTGAGTGTACCTACGATACCACAGTCTATTGCTATCCACGTTGGATCTGCTGGGTTAGTAGCATTGACGAATACATTGCCCGGATGCATGTCAGCATGGAAAAAACTATCACGAAACACTTGCGTGAAAAATACTTCAACGCCTCGCTCTGCTAGTGTTTTCATATCAACGCCAAGTGAGTTCAGCGTCTCTACTTCACCTACCCCAATACCGTAGATACGCTCCATGACTAGCACGTTCTTATGGCTGTAACTGCTGTATATCTCTGGTACATAAAGATGGTGGTCGGTGTCGCGCCCCTGCGTGAAATTTCGCTTAAGCTGAATAGCATTAGCGGCCTCGCGATTAAGGTCTAATTCGTCGAGAATCGTTTTACGATATTCATCTACAACTTCCTTCGGGCGCAGACGTTTGCCGTCAGGCAACCATTTAGCGACGATACCCGCGAACATCAGCATTACATTAATGTCGGCAATAATGGTTTTATCGATGCCAGGGCGAAGCACTTTAATAACGACCTCTACTGGTTCGCCATTATCGTCAAGCATGGTCGCCGTATGCACTTGTGCGATTGAAGCAGACGCAAGTGGCTGTTGATCAAAGTCACTAAAATAGGTGTCGAAAGTTTCTTTACCGATGGCTAGTTCGATTTGCTTAAGTGCTTGTTGGCCAGAAAACGGTGGCACTTGGTCCTGCAGTAAACTTAATTCTTCTGCGTATGCATCGGGTAACAAATCACGACGCGTCGATAGCATTTGCCCGAACTTAATAAAGACTGGGCCAAGTGACTCAATCGCAAGCCTAAATCGTTCTGCTTGCGGCTTATCTTTGTGTTTATTACGTAACCAGAACAGCGAGTGGCGAGTGATTTTTACATACCAAGGTACAGCTTTTTGCGGCAGGATTTCATCTAAGCCATACTGTAAAAAGGTTTTGATTATTTTATAAAGTCTTAAGCTACGCACGTAATTTCCGCTTGGGTTTAGGTTACTTATTTTATGAGTTAGTTCAATGAATTAGTTTAATGAGCTATTGGCTTGTTAAGCGACTCAAACGCTCAGTTAGCTGCGCTATTTGTTGCTCTATAGTTGCTGATTGCTTGGTCACTTCATCAATGTCCTCAACCCAGCCTTGTATTTCTGGTTGAGTCACGACAAGTTGCTGCTCGTAAACGACATACTCACTCGCATCGCTCGATATTTGCGTTTTGACGAATTCCGCTTTGGTTGATGCTTTCTTACCGAGGGTGATCAACTTGTGTGTGGCGATATCACCGATGTGCTTTTCTAGCTCGGCTGGCCAATCAATATCGAAGCTATCAGCCAGTGAAGCGAACTGCTGAGCAACTTTCATGTCGCCCTCTATATCAAGCTTATCTGCTTTAATAAGCGCGGTTAATTGCTGCTCATTCTTTAGCTCTTTCAGGGCCGATACGCTGGTGCTAATAGTGCAATCAGCAATTATTGCGTCTTCAGAGGGGCTAGTAATCAGCAACTTGCCTTGGCCTTGGCTTATGACTAACGAAAAGCCAAGTTCTTGCAAATGCACGGCAAGGCGTTTTTCATCGAGCGTCGGAAGCTTTTCTTTTGTCGCAGGGCTCAGCGAAATCGCACCGTTGGCGATAGACTCAACAACGCTACAGAAAAGCTGCGGATGCATAAAAGTGCTCATTGCTTAAAACTTGTAGCCCTTATGTAATGCTACAATGCCGCCAGTAAGGTTGTTGTAGGTTGTTTGTTCGAAGCCTGCATTTTCCATCATGCTTTTCAGTGTTTCTTGATCGGGGTGCATACGAATAGATTCAGCAAGGTATTGGTAGCTATCGCCATCTTTAGCAACGAATTCGCCCATTTTCGGCAGAATGTTGAACGAATAGAAATCGTAAGCTTTGTTCAGTAGGTCGTGCTCTGGCTTTGAAAACTCTAATACCAGTAGGCGGCCGCCAGGTTTTAATACGCGGAAGATAGACTTAAGCGCATTGTCTTTATTAGTCACGTTACGTAAACCAAATGCTATGGTAACGATGTCGAACGTATTGTCGTCAAACGGCAAGTATTCGGCATTGGCTTGAACGTATTCGATATTTTGAACTAAGCCGCGGTCGCGAAGCTTATCGCGGCCTACGTTAAGCATCGAGCTGTTGATGTCAGCAAGGATAACCTGCCCTTCTTTCCCAACTAGCTGAGAGAATTTCGCGGTTAAATCGCCCGTGCCACCAGCTAAATCGAGCACTTTGTTGCCCGGACGCACACCAGAAGCGTCAATCGTAAAGCGTTTCCACAGGCGGTGAATACCAAACGACATGAGGTCGTTCATAATATCGTATTGCTGTGCAACTGAATGAAATACCCCAGCTACCATGGATTCTTTGTCATTCTTGTCGACAGTTTGGTAACCAAAATGGGTTTGTTGTTCGTTAGTTTCTGAATTATTTTGTTGCTGCTCAGACATGGAATATTCACATACACAATTAAGTTGTCGCTAGTGTACTGCAAGCTTACGTCAAAATCAGTAGTTTGGATGAACTTAGATCAAGTAAAACGCCAATTTATGCTATTATTTAGCGTCATCGTTATTGAGTTAGGAAGTACAAAATGAGTGAAAATGACCCTGATTGGGTTTTCTATGGTCGTCGACTGGTACAAACCGGTAATTTGAACCACAACAACACCTTATTTGGTGGCACTATGTTGGCTTGGATTGACGAAGAAGTATACATTTACGCTAAGTGTCAATTGGGTAACCAAGATGATATGACCATGGTTACTGCTCGTTTTGGTGAAATCAATTTCCGCTCTGCGGCGTTCAGTGGCAACATCATTGAATTTGGCATGAAAACCACAAACCTTGGCCGAACATCTATTACTGTTGACGTACTTGTGCGCAACAAGTCAACGCACTGCATTATCTGTGAAGTTCATGATGTGACGTTCGTTTGTGTCGATGAAAAAACCATGAAGCCAATACCTCATGGATATGCTGAACTTTAAGCTATCAAGAGAGTCTACAAAGACTTGATAAAGATTTAGCTGATACATTTTTACTTGATACAAGTAATGTAACGGTCTTTATCTTTTCTTTTTAATCATCAATCTTTATGATTAAGGTCGCTTGAAGTTGGCTCCCAAATTAGCAAAGTGGCTTTCAAGCTAACAAGGTATTTAAGTTTGATTATATTGCGCCCACAATTTTGGTTTGTATTGACTTATCTGTTTGCGCTGTTAACTGCACAGGTACAAGCGACTAGCCACGTCTGTATGGCAAGCATGCAGCAAATGGGCGCTATGCACGAACATCACCAAGTTGAGCTAGAGCACGAAGAACATAAAGCTCGTCAGGCACACGCCGATCACCATAGCCAGTCAAAGCACGCCAATCATACGGAAAGCGCTGAGATGACAGTTGATAGCCTAGCCGATAAACAAAGGGCAGGCGACAACCAAATGGATTGTTGTAGTAGCAGTTGTATGTGCGCACAATCAGGCTGTGGTTCAGTAACTGCAGGTTTGGTGGGACAAGAAATTGCGCAATACGATAGCAAGCTTGTACCCGCACAGCTAACCTTATCTTCTTTCATTTCGCTTGAGCTTTCTGAGCACTCTAAACCACCTATTAATGCTTAACCTAGGATAGATCTATCCAAAATTTGTCGTTGCTATCGAACATAGCATCAGCGCGTTTGCGCTTTCTCTTCAATTTTTAGGTTAAGTAAATGAATAATCAAACAAATGCCACAAGCACACTGATGGCGACAATGAGTAAAACACTAGTGACTTTAGCGCTGGGCGCATTGCTAGGAGTGGCAATTTACGCATATTTTTTCGCGCATAGTGATGTAAGTAATGCAGCCGATAGCGGGCAGTCAGTTGGCGAAAAAAATGCTGACGAACCGCTTTACTGGGTAGCCCCGATGGATCCTAACTTTCGTCGTGATAAGCCCGGTAAGTCTCCGATGGGAATGGACTTAGTTCCTGTGTATCAAGAAGATTCAAGTGAGTCTGTAGCGGGCAATGTAAAGATATCGCCTGTCGTGGTGCAAAATTTAGGGGTGCGCACAGCGAAGCTTGAACGTGGCACATTGAAGCCAATCATTAATGCGATTGGTCGCGTTCAATATGACGAAGAACGATTAGTGCACGTTCACCCGCGTATTGCGGGATGGGTGGAAAAGCTCTACGTCAAAGCAGCCGGCGAAGAGGTCACTAAAGGGGAGCCTCTTTATCAACTTTACTCACCAGAACTGGTTAATGCTCAAGAAGAGTTCTTATTGGCGATAAATGCGAAAGATAAAGAACTTATTAAGGCGGCAGAAAGTCGGTTGCTCGCACTGCATGTCCCGATGTCGCTGATAAAGAAGCTAACTAAGACCAAGCAAGTTGATCAGTACGTTATCTTTGCTGCGCCTCAATCGGGTGTGATTGAGCATCTGTTGATTCGCGAGGGCTACTACGTTACGCCTGAGAAAACCATGTTGTCTATTGCCGACTTATCTACTGTTTGGGTAGAGGCTGAGGTATTGGAGCGACAAGCAGGCTTTGTGCTATCGGCCATGAATGATGAGCAGGATGTCGGTGTTAAAGCTGTGATGACAGCTGACTTCGCTCCTAATCAAGAGTGGCAAGGCGTCGTTGATTATATCTACCCTAGCTTGCATGAAGTTAGACAAACGCTGCGAACAAGACTCAAGTTTGATAACGCTAATAGCTTTCTTAAGGCGAATATGTTCACTGATGTGAAGCTTTTTGTCGAAAGTGATGAAAACTACTTATTGCTGCCAAAAGCTGCGCTGATTCGTTTAGGTGATGAGAATCGTGCCGTTGTGCAATTAAATGAAGGTGAATTTAAGTCAGTGCGAGTAGAGGTTGGCGCGTTTGATGATAATTACTTTGCCATAACGTCAGGGCTCAAAGATGACGACTCTGTGGTAATTTCAGCTCAATTCTTAATTGACTCGCAATCAAGTATTGATTCAGATTTTATGCGCATGAAACCTGAAGAGAAACCTGTTAGCAGTGCACGTGTAAAAGGCATTATTAATTCGTTAGATAGCGATGCTCGAGTCGCCAACATCTCACGTGGCGCTATAGAAAAATGGCAGCGTCCACCAACGACTATGGACTTCTCCATTGCAGAGACGTTAGACCTTAGTTTGTTCAAAATAGGCGAAGAAATTGATTTTACATTCGAAATCCAATCAGGTGACTTCGTTGTGGTTGAGATTCATAGCGCTGTAGAGGAAACCAAGCAACACCAGCATCATCAACACTTAACACATCAAAACCAATCACCTAAAAACCTTTCACCTCAAAAGAATGAGGGTGATTCATAATGATTGCTCAGATTATTCGTTGGTCGATTACCAACCGCGTTCTTGTTTTGATGGCGGCAGCCATGCTGGTAGTTGCAGGGCTTTACGCGGTTAAAGAAACACCTGTAGATGCCATTCCTGATTTGTCTGATGTGCAAGTGATTGTCAAAACTTCATATGCCGGACAATCTCCACAAGTAGTTGAAGATCAGGTGACTTACCCGCTGACAACTGCATTGATGTCGGTGCCTGGTGCTAAAACTGTTCGTGGATTCTCATTTTTCGGAGACTCTTACGTCTACGTGATTTTTGACGATGACACCGATATGTATTGGGCACGCTCGCGTGTTTTGGAGTATTTGTCACAGATCACGCCTTCGCTGCCTGAAGGGGCTCAGCCTGAGTTAGGCCCTGATGCGACCGGCGTTGGCTGGGTATACATTTATGCACTAACAGACACCAGTGGTCAGCATGACTTGTCAGAATTAACTAGCCTGCAAGATTGGTTCTTAAAGTATGAGTTGCAAGCCTTGGAAGGTGTGTCTGAAGTGGCGACCGTTGGTGGTATGGTCAAACAATATCAAGTGCAGCTGGAGCCACAGAAATTACGTGCCTATCAAATACCGTTAAGTCTTGTACAGCGAGCCGTTCAGCGCGGTAACCAAGCGATAGGCGCAGGTGTTGTTGAGATGGCAGAAGCGGAATATATGGTGACTGTCAGTGGTTACGTCGACAGCATTGACGCGTTAGAGAGCATTCCGCTGGGCATGAATATTGGTGGTACGCCGCTGTTATTAAGAGATATTGCTACGATCAACCTTGGCCCAGATATGCGCCGAGGTATCGCTGAGCTAAATGGTGAAGGCGAAGTAGTCGGCGGTATCGTGGTGATGCGCTTTGGTGAAAACGCAGCGAAAACCATTGCTGGCGTAAAAGAAAAACTCGCGAGTTTGTCTGCAAGTCTACCCTCTGGTGTAGAGGTGGTGCCGGTATATGACCGTTCAACCCTTATCACCAATGCTATCGACAACCTTTGGCAGAAGTTGGGCGAAGAATTGATTATTGTTGCGCTAGTTTGCCTTGTCTTTCTTTTTCATGTCCGATCATCTGTTGTCGCGGTTGTAAGTTTGCCTGTGGGGATATTAGCAGCGTTTATCATTATGCAATTGCAAGGTATCAACGCCAATATTATGTCTTTGGGCGGTATTGCTATAGCTATCGGCGCGATGACGGATGGCGCGATAGTGATGATCGAAAATTTGCATAAACATATGGAAAAGCAATCACTTGATAAGCATAACCGTTGGCAAATAGTCACCGATGCGGCTGTTGAAGTAGGGCCTGCACTATTCTTTAGTCTGTTGATTATCACAGTGAGTTTTTTACCTGTATTTATGCTGGAAGCGCAAGAGGGTCGACTCTTCTCGCCACTGGCATACACGAAAACATACGCGATGGCTGCGGCAGCTGGCTTGGCTATTACTTTGGTTCCGGTGTTAATGGGATATATCATTCGCGGTAACGTGGTACCGGCAGATAAAAACCCGATAAATCGAGTCTTGGTGGCTCTTTATCGACCGCTGCTTGCACTAGTGCTGAAGTTTCCTAAGTTTAGCTTATTAGTCATGGTGTTAGTGACTGTATTAGGCTTCTATCCGGTCAACAAAATTGGCAGTGAGTTTATGCCGTCTTTGGACGAAGGCGATCTCATGTACATGCCGACTACCTATCCGAGTGTTTCAATTGGTAAAGCACGCGAGATACTGCAACAAACTGATAAACTCATTCGCACAGTCCCTGAGGTAGAAAATGTGTTTGGTAAGGTGGGACGCGCACAAACAGCGACTGACCCTGCTCCGCTGACCATGATTGAAACCTTTATACAGTTAAAGCCTAAAGACCAGTGGCGCGATGGCGTAACCACTGAGAGTTTAAAACAGGAATTTGATGCCCTAGTTAAGTTCCCAGGTCTATCTAATGCTTGGGTGATGCCGATTAAAACGCGTATCGATATGTTGGCGACAGGGGTTAAGACACCAATTGGCTTAAAAGTCGCGGGTGATGATGTTCAAGTCATTGAACAAACTGCGCTGGCGATCGAAAAAGCGTTAAAAACGATGGATGAAAGCACATCGGTTTACGCAGAACGCGTTGCTGGTGGACGTTATTTACAAATCGCCATTGATCGCCAAAAAGCCGCCCTATTCGGGCTAAATATCGCCGATATCCAACAAATGTTGTCGGCAAGTGTTGGCGGTATGACAGTTGGCCAAAGCGTAGAGGGGAGAATGCGTTTTCCTATTAATATTCGCTTTCCACAAAGCTATCGCGATTCACCAGAGCAAATTGCACAGCTTCCATTAGTAACAACTAAAGGACAGCATATTTCCTTGGGCGATGTCGCTAACGTTTTTGTTGAACAGGGCCCACCAGCGATTAAAAGCGAGAATGCGCGAATTAATGGCTGGATATTTATAGATTTCGAAAACCAAGTTGTCGGTGATTACATTCAGGCAGCGGAAAAGGTTATTGCTGAGTCTGTGAACTTACCCGCGGGCTATTCGATTACATGGGCAGGTCAGTACGAATATATGCAGCGAGCTCAGCAAAAGCTTAGCTACGTAGTGCCGTTAACGCTCGCCATTATCGTTATTTTGCTTTATCTCAACTTCCGTAATTTCGGTGAAGTTGCCATTATTCTGGGCACGTTACCGCTTGCTTTGGTTGGTGGTATTTGGCTGCTATACCTTGAATCCTTTAACTTTTCCGTCGCTGTTGGTGTCGGGTTCATTGCGCTTGCAGGAGTAGCTGTTGAGATTGGTGTCATTATGTTGGTTTATCTAAATCAAGCTTATCAAGATTTGATTCAACGCTCAGGAGCAGATGGCACTGATATTTCTTCGGCAATGCTATTAGCTGCGGTTATCGAAGGTGCCACTAAACGTGTTCGCCCTGTAATGATGACCGTGCTAACGATCGTGATTGGCTTACTGCCAGTGTTATATGGTAGCGGCACTGGGAGTGAAGTCATGAGTCGCATTGCTGCGCCAATGGTTGGTGGTATGGCTAGTGCGCTGCTATTGTCGCTTGTGGTGATACCGCTCATCTATTTTTTAGCGAAACGGCGACACCACGTATAGACGTTATGTTTACTTTTTAATTAACGCTTAGACTAGCTTTGGCGGAACATTCAACTTTTATCTGTAAATTTTCTGTAACACAAATGCTTAAATATTGTGTTCAGAGGTTGGCGAATATTTTACATATCTTTTACACTAAAGTGCGATTGGAGTTTACTCTAATCATTGATTTAAAATAAAAACCAACAACTTACCCTTTATTGATAAGAACAAGGAAGAAGCATGAAATTCGCTAAAGCTATCGCTGCTGTCACTTTATTTACTACCTCGATGATTGCTAGTGCAACATCTGTTGAAGAAATCATTTCTACGTACCACGAGAACATTGGTGGTGTAGAAGCACTTAAAAGCTTAAAGGGCGTTAAAATGTCTGGCGTTATGCAGCAAGGTCAAATGGAGCTGCCTATTGAGTATGTGCAATTAGATTCTGGTAAAACATACACAAAAATTTCAGTACAAGGCCAAGAGTTCAAGCAAGCGGTTTACGACGGTGAAACGCTATGGTCAATTAACTTCATGACCATGAAGCCAGAAAAAAGCACTGAAGAAGATACTTACAACTTCAGCTTACAAAAAAATGATTTTCCTGATGCACTTGTAGATTACAAAGCAAAAGGTTACGGAGCTGAGATCGTTGGTACTGAAACGGTTGAAGGTGCAGAAGCGTTTAAAGTTAAATTAACGCAAGAGCCAATTAAAGTAGACGGTAAAGAAACACCAAACGTTAACTACTACTACTTTGATGCTGACTCTATGGTATTAGTTATGGTTGAATCTGAAGTGCGCTCAGGCCCAATGAAAGGTGCTGTTCAATTAGTTAAATTTAGTGACTACCAAGAAGTAGACGGTCTTTACTTCCCATTCTCAATGTCACAAGAAATTAAAGGCGCGCCAGGTGGTGCACCAATTTCATTCAAGTCAATTGAATTAAACCCTACGGTTGATGCTGCTGCATTTGCTTTCCCGAGTGCCGAATAAGTATTTATTTTTAGTAAGTACAAGGTTTTAGGGAGAAAACATGAAAACTCAAATCTTTGTTGCGGTCGCGTTGTGTATCAGCGCAGCCGCATTGCCGGTTGAAGCGGCAAAAAAACTAACAGGTAAAGCTGTTTTTGGCGACTTGCAAGCTCGCCATGTCGGCCCTGCTTTAATGAGTGGCCGCTTTGGCGACTTAGAACTTCATCCAACCAATAGTCGCATTATTTATGCTGGTGCTGCTGGTGGCGGCGTCTGGAAAAGTATGAATGGCGGTGCGACCTTCAACCCTATTTTTGATGAATACCCGCAGTCAATTGGTGCGATTGAAGTCGACCCTACTGATCCGGACAACCGCATTTGGGTAGGTACGGGCGAGATCTGGACGCGTAATAGTGTATCAGTTGGTGATGGTCTGTTTCTTAGTACCGATGGCGGAGCTAACTGGACGAAGAAAGGTTTTGCTGGTTCAGAACGCATTAGTAGTGTCATTGTAAACCCTGAAAATAATCAGGAAGTTTACGTTGGTGTACTTGGCGCACTCTGGGGGGACAGTGATCAGCGCGGTGTTTACAAATCGGTTGATGGTGGCGATACGTGGGAGCAAATTCTATTTGTTGATAAAACTACGGGCGCTAGTGATGTCGTTATGGCACCAAACGATCCAAATACGTTGTATGCGTCGATGTGGGAATTCCGCCGCACTGCGTGGTCATTCAACTCTGGTGGCATGAGCAGTGCGCTTTACAAGTCAACCGATGCAGGTAAAAGCTGGCAGAAAATTCACAATGGCTTCCCAGAAGGTAAGCTAGGCCGAATCGCCGTTGCTGTTGCACCGTCTGATGCTAATCGTTTATACGCGGTACTAGAAACTGAGAAAGATGAAGAGAAAGGTCTTTATCGCTCAGATGATGCAGGTAAAACATGGCAACACCTAAACAGTGACTTTGGTTTAGTGGTTCGTCCGTTCTACTTCTCTCGCATCGTTGTTGACCCGAAAAACCCTGACATCTTAGTGAAAGGTGGTCTTTTTGGTTCAATTAGTCGAGATGGTGGCAAAACCTTCAAAAACTTAGGCCCAATGCATGCTGATATCCACGATATTGCTTTCGACAATAAAGACTCTGAGCGAATGTTCGTTGCAACTGATGGCGGTATTTACCGTTCGTGGGATGCAGGTACAACGCTAGAAATCGTTGAGAATATTCCAGTATCGCAGTTCTACCATGTAAGCGTTGATAATGCTGAGCCGTATAATATTTATGGCGGCCTTCAAGATAATGGCTCATGGTACGGCCCTTCTTCGTCTCCGGGCGGCGTTGAGGCTCGCGATTGGAACAGTGTGGGTTATGGTGACGGCTTTAGAGTGTTAAAGCATAGCAAAAAACCAATTATCTATTCTGAAATGCAAGGTGCGGCTAACGTTTGGCGTTTCAACACAGAGTTAAACCAAGTTAAAACGATTCAACCACTACCAGTAAAAGGCGATCCGAAACTGCGCTTTAACTGGAACGCGCCAATCGCATTGAGTAGCAATGAACCAGATAGAATTTATATTGGTAGCCAGTTCCTGCATATGTCTGATGACATGGGTAATACGTGGAAGAAAATCTCACCAGATTTAACCACTAACGACCCTGCTAAGCAGAACCAGGTAGAATCTGGTGGCTTATCAACGGATAACTCAGGTGCAGAAAACCACTCAACTATCTTCACTATTGCAGAGTCTGCATTAGATGAAGACATTATTTGGGTAGGTACCGACGACGGCAATGTTCAAGTTACCCGCAACGGCGGAAAGTCTTGGACAAATGTTGTAGCAAACGTCCCTAACCTTCCTGCAAATACTTGGGTAAGTCACATTGAAGCGAGTGTTCATAACAAGGGCACAGCATACGCGGTATTCGATGGTCATACAGCGAATGACGGCACTACCTATGTGTACAAGACTGCTGACTTCGGTAAGACATGGCAATCATTAGCTACTGATAATATTGAAGGCTTTGCGCGCAATATTCAGGAAGACTTCGTTAATCCTGATTTATTATTCTTAGGTACAGAGTTTGGTTTATACGTCACCATTAACGGTGGTCAAGATTGGTTGCACTTTACGAATAACATGCCAGCAACTGCGGTACATTACATTGCACTTCAGGAGAAGACCAACGACTTAGTAATGGGTACACATGGCCGAGGTGTGATCATCATTGATGACATCAGTCCTTTACGTCAGTTGAGTGCTGACGTATTGGATAAGAAATTCCATTTCTTCGACGGTCAGCCGAATGTCATTGACGAGACTAATGGCTTTGGTGGCGGTAGCACGGAAACACAGTTTGTTGGTGCTAACCCAAGCACTAGTGCGCAAATTAAGTACTTTATGAAAAAGCGTCATATCTTCGGCAAAATGAAGTTAGAAGTCTTTGATATGGATGGCAATAAAGTTGCTGAGTTACCGGCTGGTAAAGCGAAAGGTATCAACATTGTTAACTGGGATTACTACTTAAAGCCGCCTAAAATCGCTAAGGGTAAAACCTTTAGCTTCGGTGGATTCACTTCTCCTCAGGTACAACCGGGCGAATATAAAGTAATGATGACCAAAGGCAAAGAAACCTTTGAAACTACCGTTGAATTGGTTACAGATAAAAAGTATCCACTTTCTAAGCGTCAGCGCAAAAAGCTACACAGCACAACGATGAAGCTTTATGATATGACGCAAGAGCTAGCATACTTGGTGTACCAAATTGATGAGTATATTGCGTTAGCTGAAAACGGTGAATCTGAGCAAGCAAAAGCATTTTTAAGTTCACTTAATAAGCTTAAAGAGCGCTTAGTTATTACGACTGGTGATAACTATGTAGGCAGTGCTGAGCCTCAGTTAAGAGAGAACTTGGCTACCTTGTACAGCAAAGTTGCTTCAGGTTTTGATGTGCCGTCGAAGTCTGAATTGGCAAACCTCAGCTTACTTTCATCTGAGTTCAGCGAAGCACAAGAAGAGTATGCTCAGCTATTAAGTAGTGAGGCAACGACGATTTCTCAATTGAAATCAAAGCAAAGCCAAAAGCCGTTTGAGTTGAAAAACTTTGACGACTTCATTGCTGATTAGCGTGTTGTAGCTATAAAGCAGTAAAACGCAATGTAACTTTTAAAGGGCGAGTGAATCTTCCTAATTTTGGAAAGACTCACCAGCCCTTTTTATTTTGACTATACTGAATTTCAACTGACAATAAATAACCAAGGACTTTTATAGCTTTATTGTTATGAAATTCATCACATTTATTCTGACCTTGTTGCTTTCAAGCGCAGCCTTAAGTGAAGAAAGTAAGGAAATTATTATTGCTGGCGACAATTGGTGTCCTATCAATTGTGGTGAGCAAGACAGTAAAAAAGGCTTCATGATCGATGTTGCCACTGAAGCACTCAAAGAGGCGGGCTATACTGTTCGCTATATAGAAGTGCCTTGGCTAAGAGCGATAGAAATGGCACGAGAAGGTCGAATTCACGCTATTGTTGGTGCCTTTAAAGACGATGCCCCAGACTTTTATTACCCGCAAGTACCATTTCTTCAGCTAAGCCCTAACTCCTTGTTTATGCTTAAAGAAACCGAGTGGCAGTATCAGAGTATTCGCTCTTTTAACGGGGTTCGAATTGGTGTGATTAAAGGCTATGACTATGGCGATGAAATGAATACCTACATCAAGTCATTTTCGTATTCCAAAACTAGTACGTTAATTCAGTTGTCTGGCAATGACGCAGTTGAGCGTAACTTAAAGTTCTTAACCAGAGGACGCATAGACGTTTATGTCGATGCCGAGCCGGTATTTTGGTACGTTGCCAACGCCATGGGGATTAGTGAAAAGTTTAAGCATGTGGGGAGCATGAGTTCGCCTGAACCTTGCTATATCGCATTCTCTCCCTCGAAACCAGAAAGCGAAGCCTTGATATTAGCTTTGGATAAAGGCGTGATTTCGCTCAAGCAACAGAAACGCTTAGCAGCCATCGCGGATAAGTACGCCTTACCTAAATCAAGTTACCAGTGGTAGTCGAGATAGTAAAAAGCGTTGTTTTAGGTATCTCGACATGGTTAGGATGATATCTGTATCGGATGGCACAATACTCTAGCTAACCCCAGATCGGTTTAAGCAACAACCATAGCATTGCGCTCAACGTCACTAATATTAAGGGATGGCTTGTTTTCTTTAAGACAATAAGCCACCA
>JAKVCY010000180.1 GCA_022448425.1 Thalassotalea sp.
ATATTTATCGCTTTCATTTTGGGAGGATGAAGCCGCAGTTACGCAATGGAAAATGAATACCGAGCATCAGTTGGCACAAAATAAAGGTAAGCAAGAACTGTTCAATCAATACAGAATTCGCGTTGGTAACATCCTCAGAGATTATGGAACCTAAATTAATTACACAGTGGTGAAAATAAAAAATGAATATTGAACTTGTTCTTGGCTATTGTGCGGTCATTACTGTATTACTGATCTCTCCCGGCCCATCAGTACTTTTATCAATTAACAATGGTATTAACTACGGAAGGAAAATCGCTGCCATTGGCGTTTTAGGGAACGTATTTGCTTTTCAGTTATTAACTTTAATTAGTGCCAGCGGCATAGGAGTTGTCCTAATAACATTCAAAGATATATTGATAGTGGTTCAGTTAATTGGAGCTGGCTATCTTTGTTATTTGGGGTTGAAAATACTCTCATCTCCTGTAACCAAGCTTAGCGCGAAAGAGGTTAAATCGCCTTTTAAGCCCTCTCCTTGGAAAATATTTAGACAAGCTTTTCTAGTCACATCGTTAAACCCTAAAGCTCTTGTCTTTATTATTGCATTATTGCCTCAATTTATAACGAATTCAGAAAGACTTACACCACAAATTACAATACTATGCATTGTTAGTGCTTCAATTCATTTTACGATTTATTTTAGTTATGCTCTTCTTGCCGAAAATGTTGCGCAAATATCGAGCAGTAACATAGGGAGGAGAGTATTTGATAGGTTAAGTGGTATTACTTTTTTGATTTTCGGTGTTGGTCTAGGAGTAACCAATATTGCAAATTAAACATATTTTATATCAGCATACGCGTAACTTAACTAGAGCGTGTTGATCTTTGAACATCTTTTGATCAGCCATACATTGGTAGCCAAATCATGACGAAGGCCAACGACACTATGCTGTTGTAATTTCGTTCTAATTTATCGTATCGGGTTGCTACTGCCCGGTACTTTTTTATTTTTAGAAAGACGTTTTCGACCAGATGGCGATATTTGTATAAGCACCAGTCCATATGGGCATTTCCTTTTTTGCGACTCGTCTTTCTGGGAATATTTGCCACTCCACCATTTTGCTCAATAAATTCTCTGAACACATCACTGTCATATCCTTTGTCCGCCGTGACACAAGTGGTCTTCGGGCTGTGCTCAATAAGACTTTGAGCATGGCTTATATCGTGTACCTGCCCACCTGATAGTTCGAAGTAAATGGGGAGTCCTCCACTATCAACAGCGACGTGGATTTTAGTGGAATTACCACCCCGACTCTTACCAATGGCCTCATCTGAATCCCCAACCGCACCAGTGCTATCCTGATGAGCTTTGACGATACTGCCATCAATAAACAGCCATTCAGCATCATGTTCAGCTGCTAATTGCTCAAAGAGCTTTTGAAGGATCCCTTTCTTTGACCAGAGATTAAATCGCCTGAAAACCGTATTCCAAAGCCCAAACTCTGGTGGTAAGTCTCGCCACTGTATCCCAGTCCTCATGCGGTACAAGATACCTTCTAATGTGTTGCGATGTTCGTATTTGTTGTAGACACGACCACTGTCTTTAAGTACTTGTTTTAGCTTTTCCCAGTCTTTATCTGATAACATTGTTCTCGGCATGGCAGCTCATGGCATTTTGGTTTTTGGCGAAACAATTATACCTCGTTGCCATGCCGATTACTTTTTCAACAAAGATCAACAGCCTCTAG
>JAKVCY010000181.1 GCA_022448425.1 Thalassotalea sp.
TTTAAATTGCAACTAGGCTTCATTGCTTAATGAACGAATCATCTTTTGAGTTTGTACAACTTAAAGGAAGACCTTGCACACTAGCACGCTTACGTTCCCGTGCTAAATCCTTGCCGGCGAGCTTGCTCGCCGGCACTTTTCATTAAAGCTTTAAATGATCATCTAAAAAAGCCAATACTTTTTTATAGTAAAGAGTGCGGTGCTCTTCTTTATAAAAACCGTGACCTTCATCATCTAGAATAGTGATTTCATATGGGTGCTTAGCTTTTTTCAAAGCGGCTTCTAATGATTCTGCTTGCTCAATTGGCGCACGTTCGTCTTCACCACCATGCACAATAAGAACAGGTGCTTTTAGCTTATCGACATTATAAGCTGGCGAGAATGCTTTTAACTCGGCTTCATCAGTACCAATCACTGTTTTTAGATAATTAACACCATAACTACTTGCTTGCGTGTCACCTTCTTCATACATAAGAGGCAAGTCGTAAACCCCCATCAGGCCTATTGCACACTTGAACATATCTGGCTCGATAATCGCGCTTTGTAGTGCAGAGTAACCACCGAAGCTGGCTCCCATAATGCAAATATTATCCTTATCAACTGTGCCGTCATTAATCAATAATTTCACACCATCAATAATGTCGTGCTGAACGTTTTGTCCCCACTGACGATAACCGGCTTCTTGGAAGTTCACACCAAACCCTTCCGAGCCACGAAAGTTAACCTTAAGTACTGCCATACCTTTATTGGCTAACATTTGCACTTCTGGATCATAGCCCCAGTAATCACGTGCAATTGGACCACCATGCGGCATAACAACCAAGGGTAAGTTTTTCTCAGCTTTACCGTTTGGTATAGTTAAATAAGCTAAAATTGTTAAACCATCACGGCTTTTGAAGCGTAGCGGCGTAGTTTGTGCCATATCATCTTGACTTATCCAGCTTCTAGTAGAAAATAATAAACGTAACTTATTGGTATTCGCGTCATATAAATAATATTGCCCAGGGTTTATATCACTCGATGCGAAAATAATATTCCTTGTATCATCTTCTGTACTACTGACTAACTGTACTTGACTGCCGGGTAGTGCACCTAATAAATCTTTAAGGCGCTGTGATTTAGGTGAATCGCTATCAACAAACGCATAACTTGGGTAGTCAGCCTCGGTTTCTATAGCAAATAGTTCCTTAGAGATTTCATCAACCCAAATATGTGACGGTGAAACATGCTTATCCTGGAAGATTTTCGTCACTTCTTTCGTTTTTAGGTTAATCTTAATTAGACTTTCTGCTTCCCCATCCTTTGATGCAGTGGCATATACAGACTCACCTGATTTATCAAATGCCTTTAATGTAATATCGGTGTAATTAATACCTTTTGTATCAAGCTCTTTCCAAAAACCGCCTTCAGGCTCTCGAACATGAATTGTCGCGTTTAGATAATCGTCACTTGATACGGCGATACGAACATTACCATCATGATCTGTTAAAAAACGCCCCATAGGTGCAGGTGAGCGCGTAATTAAAGTGCGAAGACCGCGGTAAACATCGACTTCATAAACAACGGTTGTTGGCTCATTGGTTGCTGTCCATGGGTAAGTGACAACCAAAACTTTTTTATCATCATGAAGTAAGGGATCTAAAAGATATGACGTTCCTCGAACTGGTGTTTGCTTCTTTAACCGAGTACCAGTTTGCTGTTCACCATGATAACCAATTACATATGCGCCACGGCTACCATCAACATTCACAGCAAATAGCTCACCATAATAAATAGGCGTATCTTGCCAGCCCTTTAAATACTCTTTTTCAAGAATAACACGCTCATTGTTAACCCAATGGTATTCGCCAACCTGTGCATTACCCGGAAAAGCAACCGCATGGGTTACGGCAAACTTGGTTGTATCAACAATGATGAGTGAATTTTTACCTTCGTGTTTTTTTATAGCTGCGACGTAGTTGCCATCAGGAGAGATAGTTACACGACTAAAGTCATTACCTTTACTGAAATCTTCTACTGATAATTTTGCAGATTTAGCGAAGCTGGTAAATGACAGCGTAAATAACGCTAGCCCCAGCACAAAAGTGAGGTATCGAGACATGATTAACTCCATTTAACGATTTAATTGTTATTTTTAACTGAGCAATAATAAAGCAAAGCCCCTATATTTGCTACAAACCTTTAACAAAAAAGACTCTTTCAATATTTACTTGCGAAGAATTCTACGCCAAAGCTCCATCATTAAAACGACGATCCCCCCAGCCAAAACACCCAATAAACCATCAAATATAATCGGCGTAGCCAACTCCCCAGTTTTGCCAACTAAATCCGTTACAAACTCGGTGCTACCTTGCTTGGCGTGATGCAAAACAGGGATCCCATGTACCAATATGCCACCGCCAACTAAGAACATAGCAACCGTTCCTGCAAAGGCTAAAAAGCGCAT
>JAKVCY010000182.1 GCA_022448425.1 Thalassotalea sp.
AGCGCAAATCATCAGGGCGATAGCACAAGCTATTCGATTAGCACGCTAACAAACGCCGAATGTAGAGCTGCTGTCAGATCTTCTTGTTGTCAGAAACTGCTTGTGCTTGACAAAGGGGAGTCCATGTAGCCGACTAAGCGGACTAAAATAATGGGTTAAAATGTGTAGCGAAGCAAAACCTAAACCACTGTTTTAGTTACATTTAATTGTCTTGTTATATGCCACTTACCAATCGATTTGGATCTTTGTGCCCACTTTAACTAAATCCATAAATTCATCCATTTCTGAATTTGTTAAAGCAATGCAACCATTTGTCCAATTAAAATTTTGAGTAATTCCAGACAACCAGCCTAACCAATTCCTTTGACCGTGCACCATTATAAAGCCTCCAGCAGAAACTCCTTTTTTCTTGGCATTCTCTAAATCTGCTTCATTGGGGTAACTGATGTGCATTGCACGATAAAAAGACGAGTCTTCTTTTTTATAATCTAATGTGTAAATACCTTCCGGTGTTTTCTGATCACCTTCTTGCTCTTTATGCCCTTGGGGCGAACCACCAAAGGCAACATTATATTCTTTTATTACTTTTCCATTATCTAGCAAGTACATTTTGTTTTCAGACTTATCAACTTTTACTAAGTTAACGTCAGCAAAACTAGAAAATGAAAGAATACTTAAAATTAACGCAAATATTTTCATGGCATATAACACCCCACTAAGGGGGGTAATACATAGGCTAACATCAGGAACGAAGTGACGCAGCCCATGTGTTAGCGTCCCAGCAAGCGCGAGCGCCTTTAGTGTTTTGTTAGGCCCGTGCTAAGTCGTCATAAATTCCAGGTTGCCATATTTGCATGAGGATTTCTGGATTTTCTACTTGCGTAAAACCAAACTGAGAATAAAGGCCATGAGCATCACTTGTGGCGAGCATAAAACGCCTTAAGCCCTGCAAATCCGGGTGTGCGCAAACAGATTGCATAAGCAATTTACTGAGACCTAAACCGCGATATTCGTTTAAAACAAAAACATCTCCCAGATAGGCAAACGTTGCTTTGTCAGTGACGACACGTGCAAACCCGACCTGTTCTCCTGATTTTTTATAAGCACCAAACACCAAAGAATTTGAAATGGCTTTTTTGAGTGTTGCCATTGGAATATTTTTTGCCCAGTAGCTCTCAGAGATAAAAGCATGGATGACATTTAAGTCTAAATCTGTGGGATTGGATGTTATTTCGATTTCATTCATCTTAAATTTTCCTGAATTGGGCCTAACAATTTAATATCGACCCAACGGGTCGTTTTTCTACCGTTGATTGGGTCGTTTATCTGATTGAACCAGTTCTATCATACATCTTAAGTCATTGCTAAATAATTATTTTTTAGAAAGGTTAGCTATTAACAACAAGTAGAAACGACCCATTTGCTCGTTTTCTTGACTATGGGGGCAAAGTAACCAAACTGGATACATACTGCGCTGATCCATTTCTGTGTTGTTCTGCTATACTTTGGAAAATAATCAATTAGATAGGACTTCATATGAACAATTCTCAGTTTGCCAATCTTCAAGCCAATTTAGAGGAGTTAACTTTTGTTCAATTGAAGCGTCTCCGACAGCATATCGAAGATATGATTTCATCAAACCATGTAGGTAAAGCTATTGCCGTGCATGAGGAATGTGTTACTGAGTGCGCTCATTGTGGTAGCCACGAATTCACTAAATACGGAACAACTGCACGAGGGCAGCAAAGATACAAATGTAAAGCTTGCGCTCGAACTTTTAATTCGCTCACTGGTACTCCATTGTCTGGAATGAAGAAACAGGATAAGTGGCATCAGTATTCTGAGAGTATGTGGTTTAGCGCAAAGATTAGAGAGGCGGCAAGTGAGCTAGGTATAAATGTCAAAACTGCATGGCGGTGGCGACATAAGTTACTATCTAAACCAAGACAGATTAAGCCTTCAGAGCTTCACGGGATTATTGAAGCTGATGAGACCTTTATCAATGAATCATTCAAAGGTAAACGCCAGTTGGAAAGGTCACCACGTAAGCGTGGCGTTAAGAGCAATGACATACCTAAAGTTCCAGTTCTGCTTGCATTAGACCGCAATGGTGCTGTCATTCATTGCGTTTTACAAAGGAATACAAGGGAGGAGCTGGAGAAGTCACTAGCACCTGTGTTAACGCCTGAGAGTGTCTTGTGTACGGACGTTAATTTGTCTTATCAAACCATCGTCAAGAACTTGCCTTTTGCGCTTGACCACAAGCGACTTATCGCAGTTGATAATCAACGAGTTATAGATGGTAGTTACCACATTCAAACACTTAACAACTGGATGATGCGGTGGAAACAGTGGCTTAGACAGTTCAATGGAGTAGGTACAAATTACCTCGATAACTATATTGCATGGTTCAGACAAATGGAACAGTCACAAGAAGATGATAGTTGGATTGCTTTCGCTCTGTAGGTGAATTCAAGTAGATTGAATATATAGAGTGGTATCTTACAAAATTTAAAAGACGATTACTGATGATTATTGAAAACTTTAATGGCTTTAATGGACTGCATTGCGAAACAACAGCGACAGGAAGCCTACTTAAACAGATAGGTGTTGAGCTATCAGAGCCAATGCTTTTTGGTCTTGGAGAAGGGCTTAGGTTCATTTTTTGGAATATGAAAACAATGGACTTTCCGTTTTTAGGAGGGAGAGTCAAGCCAGACCAACTAACAGAAAATATATGCAAAAACCTAAACTTGTCTTTAATTGTCACAGAAACAGCATCAAAAAAGAAAGCGTGGGAAAATGCAATACAACAATTGCAACAAGGGATAGCTGTTGGTCTCAAATTAGATTGTTACCACTTGGAATACTTTTCCAATAAAATTCATTTTGCAGGGCATTATGTAGCCATGTATGGGGCAGATGAAGTCAATGCATACCTTCAGGACACCATACAACAAGGTGGTAAAGTTACTACATCACTTAATAGTCTTGAGTTGGCAAGAAGTGAAAAGGGACCAATGTCTTCTAAGAATAGGGCATATACAATTCATTTAGGCAGTGGGAACTACGATATTCAAAAAGCTATTAAGAATAGCATACGCAACAACGCTACTGAATATTTGAACCCACCAATTAAGAATATAGGCTACAAAGGAATATTAAAAACAAGTGTCGAAATTAAGAAGTGGTTTAAATCAAGTAAAAATATTAAAGATGAATTTCAAACATCAGCAATGTTAATGGAAAGAGCTGGTACTGGAGGATCATTGTTCCGAAACCTATATAGAGACTTTTTAAAAGAAAGCTATGAATTATTGGGAATTGAAGCGATTAATAGCGCCCATAATGATTTCATTGAAATTGCTGAACTATGGAAAAATGTATCTGATATGTTTCATAAGACAGGAGTTACTCAAGATATAAAATACGTTAACCTTGCATCTGAGCTACTAGTTGAATTATCAGCCAAAGAAAAAATTGCAATGGAAAAATTGTTACGTATAGATAGTTAATCGAGCATACCAACACAATAATGGATCAGCGCCATATAAAAACAGTGTCATTTTCAAAGGAATAAGGATGAGAACATGTTCGCCATTTTTAAACTCAATTGTAGATTACATGCTAACCAAACAATATTCTTTGCGCACTGATGACACTTACATAAAATAGATTGCTGGGTTTATCCATTATCACGACAAGCGGCACCCATCATCTATGTGGGATATCGAGGTTGAAAAGTATTTAGATTATTTGGTTTTGAAGAGGAATGTATCGCCTAAAACCCAAGCCACAGCTTTAAATGCGCTAGTATTTTTATATAAGCACATCATAAAACAGGAGTTGTCGCCCGACCTAGTATTTGTACGTAGTAAAAAACAACAAAAACTTCCTCTTGTTATGACACCTGATGAAATAAAATTGTTGATGTCATTTTTAGATAAACGCTATTACTTAATCGCAGGCCTAATGTACGGCAGTGGTTTGCGCGTGATGGAGGCTGTGCAACTGAGAGTTCAGGACATTGATTTCGATTATAAAAGCATTCGCATATGGAATGGCAAAGGTAATAAACACCGAATAGTAACTTTGGCTAGCGAATTAGTTCCTCTATTGCGAAATCAAATAAGTCAGGTCAATGAGTATTTGCAGTTTGACATAAAGAACGAGCAATACGCGGGGGGGTGGATGCCTAATGCCCTTGTTCGTAAATATCCATCCGCCAATAAATCTCTAGCGTGACAATATTTGTTCCCCTCATACAAATTAAGTGCTGATCCAGAAACAGACGAAATTAGGCGGCATCACTTTTATCCGACAGGTGTACGCAAAGCTATTAAAAAGGCAGCATTAAAAGCACAAATGACAAAGCCTATTACGCCGCATACGCTAAGACATTCGTTTGCAACCCACCTACTACAATCTGGTGCCGATATTCGTACCGTGCAAAGCCAACTTGGTCACTCAGACGTAAAAACAACACAAATATATACGCATGTTTTACAACAAGGTGCGAATGGGGTGTTAGGCCCACTGAGTAAGCTACTCTAATTAAGCAAGTTTCAGTAATTAGTTGCTGCTCATCAATACCTATTCAAAAGACTTGAAATCAGGATATTGTTTAGTGTTAGTGAACGTCGGCTATTGGAAAGTACTTTTATTTAAAAATAGTAAACGAGAGCCTTCGCAGATAGCTTATCACCGCCATTTAGCTATAACCCAATTAACTTTATACAGCTAGAGGAATATAGCTCAGTTGATGCAGCTAGAATTCCACAATTAAAAAAGCGAGTCTGGGTGACCCTCGACTCGCTTTTTCGTCTGCAGTTACTTATTCGTCACTATTGACGATCGGCATCCATCACTTTTGCCCAAACCGCTGCGAAGTCTTCGGCAAACTTCTGTTTGTTGTCGTCTTGCGCATAAACTTCTGCGTAAGCGCGAAGGATTGAGTTTGAGCCAAACACCAAATCAACACGTGTTGCAGTCCACTTCACTTCGCCAGAAGCTCGGTCGCGAACTTCGTATAAACCATTGTCATCAGGGTGCCATGTATAACTCATATCCGTTAAGTTATTGAAAAAGTCTGTGCTAAGAGCACCTACGTTATCGGTGAACACACCATGATCACTTCCTCCATGGTTAGTGCCCATTACTCGCATACCTCCAATAAGCGTGGTCATCTCACTTGCAGTAAGGCCCATGAGTTGCGCTCTATCGAGTAACATTTCTTCAGCGCTGACAACATAATCTCCTTTTAACCAGTTACGGAAACCGTCATGCAAAGGCTCAAGTACCTCAAATGACTCTACATCTGTCATTTCCTGAGTTGCATCGCCTCGACCTGCAGTAAACCGCACCTTCAACGAAATACCAGCGGCACTTGCAGCTTGTTCAACCCCTACGTTGCCAGCAAGCACAATAACATCTGCCAAACTTGCGCCAGCATCTTCCGCAATCGGGGTTAATACGCCAAGCACACGGGCTAATCTTTCTGGCTCGTTGCCTGCCCAATCTTTCTGAGGCGCCAGTCCAATACGAGCACCATTAGCGCCACCGCGTCGATCTGAATGTCGGAAAGTTCGCGCGCTATCCCACGCTGTGGTCACTAAATCACTCACTGATAAACCACTGGCTTTAATCTTGTCGGCAACGCTGTCTTGATCAAAGTTTGCGTTACCCGCTGGCACGGGGTCTTGCCAAATTAAATCTTCATCTGGTACTTCAGGGCCGATGTAACGCGTTTTTGGCCCCATATCTCGGTGCGTTAATTTGAACTAAGCACGTGCGAATAATGCAGAGAAATATGCGGGGTATTTGTAAAAACGTTCTGATATTTTGCGGTACTCAGGATCTTCCCGCATCGCCATATCTGCATCGGTCATTACAGGGTTGTAACGTATAGAGCTGTCTTCAACATCTGTCGGTTTATCTTCTTCCTTAATGCTAACTGGCTCCCACTGCTCTGCGCCTGCTGGGCTTTTAGTTAATTGCCACTCATGATTTAACAGCATCTCAAAATAGCCGTTATCCCATTGCGTGGGGTGTGTTGTCCACGCCCCTTCTACGCCACTTGTCACTGCATTTCGACCAACACCACGACTGGTTTTGTTGAGCCAACCAAGTCCTTGATCTTCAACCTCGGCACCTTCTGGCTCTGGCCCCAACTGAGAAGCATCGCCGTTACCGTGACACTTACCCACCGTATGACCGCCCGCCGTTAGCGCTACAGTTTCCTCATCGTTCATTGCCATACGTTGGAACGTGACGCGTATGTCATGTGCTGTTTTTATAGGATCAGGCTTACCGTCAACACCTTCCGGGTTAACGTAAATTAGCCCCATCATTACTGCAGCAAGCGGATTAGCAAGATCGCGCTCACCTGAATAACGGCTACCCTCACCACCTGAGGGCGTTAGCCATTCTTTTTCTGCGCCCCAGTAAGTGTCTTTTTCAGGATGCCAAATATCTTCGCGCCCGAAGCCAAAACCAAAGGTTTTTAACCCCATAGATTCATAAGCAATAGTACCTGCATAGGCGATTAAATCTGCCCAACTAAGCTTGTTGCCATATTTCTTTTTAATCGGCCACAACAGGCGACGTGCT
>JAKVCY010000183.1 GCA_022448425.1 Thalassotalea sp.
CGAAATTAATAGCGAGTTCGTTGCTACATGTCGCGATTTAAGTGCAACAGGTATGGCAATTGAAGTAAGCCACCCGCTTGAAATAGGTACACAAGTAAAAGCCAAAGTAGAGTCTGCTAACTCAACGGTTCAATCATTAGATGTAACCGGTAAAGTAGTTCGCGTTGATGAAGAGTCTGATGAATTGTACCTAATTGGCGTTGCTATCGACGATATAGATTAATTTGAAAAGCTTCACAAGCTTGCTGATAACACAAAGTATTACGTTGTAACTGTGTAAGCTGACAACGTTTTTTTTTGTTTTGTTTTAGTGCTCGTTATTGACGTGACATGTCGTGTAACCAAGCGACGCATGTTAGATGATGTTTGCTCATTATGATGTTCAGTTAATAATGTTAACGCTAAGACTTTTAATGCCATAGCTCATACTAAGAGCTCATATAAAATAGCCACTCGATGACGTTATCCACCTTAAAACGCCAAATTCCGCTACTCTCGCTCATCGTAATGTGTGTTTGGTGGTCAGTTTTTTACCGATATGATCATGTGTTCAATGACTACGGCCAAGCCAATGATGAATGGTTGCTGCTAGTTGATGGTCTCATTGTGCTTCCTCTTATTTGCTTCTTTTGCATTGAAAACAAAAAAGAGGCGCTGATTAAGTCCATCGCTTACATTGCGATCGTGATATTAGTTGGAAGTTTTGCTATTCCTGCACAGGAAAAGCTGCTTTGGACTTATTTGGAAAAACTACGTTATCTTGTGTTAGTGGGGTTCGTGCTATTTGAGCTTGTGACGATTTACAGTGTATTTACCAGTATTAAGTTGTCTCTAAGCTTTTCTAAAGACCCAGATGAAGCCATATCTAATGCGATAGCGTCGAAGTTTGGTAGTGGCATCATTGGCTCAATTATGACATTTGAAGCAACGATGTGGACCTATTTCTTAAAAGCGCAACGGATTAATCGCGATGCCTTTTCTGGAATAGAGCATTTCAGCGTTGATCAAAAAGAGGGCACCAAAAGCAACTTATTAGGTTTCATTTTATTAATGATGTTTGAATTGCCAATCATGCATTTGGTGCTCCATTTTATTTGGTCTCCTTTTGCGGCAAATGTCGTGTCAATGCTAACCATTGCTGGCGTCATTTTCTTTGTCGCGGAATATAGAGCTATCTCTATTCGTCCTGTGTCAATTGCGGAGAACAGACTGATCATTAGATACGGGGTCTATCCAGTGAATGCTGTCGAATTCAGTGATATTGAATCGGTTGAACTACATAAAGAGTTTGTGCGCAGACAACCGAACATTAAGCGTTATAACCTTACTGGTGTTCCTAATGTGAAAATAAAACTGCTGAATCAACACCAGATATTCCTGGGGGTAGATAGACCTGCTAAGTTTGTATCGTCGTTGGAAGCACGGGTTCATCAGTAGTTTATTGACGATAAACTCTCACTGTTTGTCGTTCATTTTATTCTTTCATTGTCTCTTCAATTTTCTCCGCTAGTTTTCTTCTAACTCGCTTCTAGCTGTCTGTCAGACCTCAGCTCATTTTCGATTCAGTCGAATGTAATCCATTGCTAACTATCTATCGTATTGCTCAATAACTGACTAAGAGCTTGCAATGCGACAAATGATACTAAACGCGATTTTTTTCAACTTTTCATGGTTGGGTCTAATTCTAGTAGGCAACTATTTCATTCCTATTTCTCTGGCTTGGCTGGCATGGCACGTGAGTGAGTGTGAGGAGCGCGACAAAGAAGTTGTGCTCATTTGTTGTTTAGCGCTTACTGGCTTTATTGTAGACAGCGTGCTGATTCATTTGTCTATCTTTGATTTTGGAGGTGACATGCAAGTCATCCCATTATGGTTGATTACCCTTTGGGCGTGTTTCGCCGCGACGCTTCGTCATAGCCTATCTTTCATGCAAAAGCACATTCTACTGCCCATTATCGCGGGCGGAGCACTTGCACCTTTATCTTATTTTGCTGGTGTAAAACTCGGCGCTGTAAGCTTCCCGCAGCCTACTGTCGTGACATTCCCAGTCCTTTCGTTGATTTGGATGTCAATTCTCCTGACAGTAAACTCCATATTGAAAAAAGAGGAAGCGAGCTATGCATAAGCGCTTAATAATACCTTTGGCTTTAATAGCATTAGCATTGCTTCCGTGTGAAAGCGATGCAAAGCCTGCGCAAACGAATACCCCTCAACAGTCAGACATTCAAGATAAAACTAATGAACAAACGTCTACCAAGCCAAAACATACTACCCCAACACCACCACAGTTATTAAGTGAGCTTCGAGCAACGTTAACAGAAGTAGGTAGCGCTAGATTTAGCGTACTTTTTTGGGATGTTTACGACAGCAGCTTGTTGACACCATCCGGTACCTACGACAACTCATCGAAATATCTTCTGGAAATCACTTATTTACGAAACATTAAAAGTGCTGTTCTGATTGAACGAACCGAAGAACAATGGCAACACTTGGGGGTCGACGCTATTCAATATCAAAACTATCTTCCTCAGCTCAAAGCCCTGTGGCCTGATATTAAAAAAGGTGATCGCTTATCACTTTGGGTTGACAGCAATAATGCCAGTTTTTACTTCAACAACCTGTTATCGGGTTCTATTGACGATGGCGTGTTCGGTAATTTATTTGCCTCAATTTGGCTTTCTCCAGACACCAGTGAGCCCAAACTAAGAAAAAAATTAATAGGTCAATCAAATGAAAAATGAATGTGTTAAAGCCTTTGTTAAGGCCGTAGGAACATCAGCATTAGCGCTTTCCGTGGCTGGGTGTGGTTCTCAGCAACTGACTGACTACAGTGCAACTACGCCTAAATTGTCGTTAGATGAATATTTTGATGGACCACTTACCGCGTGGGGTATGGTTCAAGATTACTCAGATCAGGTTACTCGACGTTTTTGTGTAGAGCTTGATGGAAACTGGCAGGGTAATGAAGGTGTGTTAGTGGAGAAGTTTTATTTTGCCGATGGCGAAATTAGCTATCGTACTTGGAAACTAACAAAGAATGGAAGCAGCTACACTGGCACAGCAGAAGATGTTGAAGGCACAGCTACTGGTGCCAGAGAAGGCTTTGCCTTTCAGTGGCAATACAATTTACAACTTGAAGTAGACGACACTCAATATGTGTTTTTCTTGGATGATTGGATGTACCAACTCGATCAATATCGAGTTTTTAACCGCACATCAATGAAGAAGTTTGGCATTGAAGTCGCACACTTAACGATATTTTTTGACAAACAACAACCTAATCGCACATGTAAAAGCTAGTTTTTAACCTCCAATTAAAATAGATAAGCGAGCACAATGCTCGCTCTTCCTGCTTGTGCTTTATATGTATTAAGTTTTTGATATGTAAAATAAAAAATGAACAAAAAGTGAACTCGTTAAAAAAATGTAACGTAACATTGCTCGTCAAAACTAAAAAAGAGGGCAGAACATTGAAGAGTTCAAAATTATTAGCAACAGCATTCATGAGTGTTTTATTCCTATCCGCTTGTGATGACGATGATGACGACCACGCGGTCGTTACCCCAACACCAGCACCAGTAGAAGAGGCGACAACGATCGTTGATGTCGCGGTAAGCGATGGCAACTTAACGACGCTAGTAGCAGCGCTACAGGCAACGGGCCTTGACGCTACATTGGATGACGAAACACAGACATTTACAGTATTTGCACCAACAGACGACGCGTTTGCGTTACTTGGTGAAGACGTAATTAATGGCTTACTAGAAGACACAGATACACTGTCAGACATTCTGACCTACCATGTTATTGGTAGCAGCGTGGAAGCGTCTGCAGCTATTGGCTTAGCAGGTTCTACGGTAGAAATGGTCAACGGCGATATGGTTGGTCTTTCTGTAAGTGGCGATGATTTATTGGTTAACACGGCAACAGTGACAACAACGGACATTGTGACAGACAATGGCATTATACACGTTATAGATGCTGTACTTATGCCACCAGCCGAAAGAGGCGAACCGACTACAAACATTGTTGATACGGCAGTCGCTGCTGGTTCTTTCACAACACTTGTAGCGGCATTACAAGCGACAGGTTTGGATGCGACGCTTGCAGATGAAAGCGCTATGTTCACTGTGTTTGCACCAACAGATGATGCCTTTGCACTACTGGGTGATGATACGATTGCAACTTTGTTAGCTAACCCCGATGTATTAAGTAGCATCTTGTTACAACACGTTGTCGGCGCTGAAGTAGACTCTATTACTGCTTACACGCTCAACGGTATGCAAGCTACTACGGCTTCGGGTGCAATGGTAGATATTGCAATTAACACAGATACTGACATGTTAACCGTGGGTGGCGTGAATGTTGTAACGAAAGACATCTACACCACCAATGGCATTATCCATGTTATTGATGCCGTTATTATTGGTGATGTCGAAGTGCCTTCTGAAATGAGTACTGTAGTGGATGTAGCGGTAGAAAATGGTTCGTTCACAACACTTGTAGCTGCCTTACAGGCGACTGGGCTAGATGCAGTTCTTGCTGATCCAGATACAGATTTAACGGTGTTTGCACCTACAGATGCTGCATTTGCATTGTTAGGGCAAGATACTATCGACGCGTTGCTGGCAGACCCTGATACATTGAGTAAAATTCTGTTATACCACGTAATTAGTGGTAGCAAGATCATGTCTGATGCGGCTATTTCGGTTGCAAATTCAAGTGAAAACACAGTTGAGACAGCAAACAGTCAAATGGCTGCATTATCACTATCTGACGGTACGTTATTTGTAAACCAAAGTGCAGTATCTGCAACTGACGTTATGGCTGACAACGGCGTTATCCACGTAGTTGACCAAGTTATCTTACCACCAACTGAAAAGGGCACACCTACTGGTACCATCGTAGATGTTGCAGTGGCAGATGCGAACTTCTCTACGCTTGTTGCAGCATTAACTGCAGCGGACT
The DNA here is from genome assembly GCA_022448425.1 of Thalassotalea sp. Classification (GTDB taxonomy): domain Bacteria; phylum Pseudomonadota; class Gammaproteobacteria; order Enterobacterales; family Alteromonadaceae; genus Thalassotalea_F. The sequence goes on from JAKVCY010000183.1 coordinate 4,969, forward strand.
TAGTTGATACGCTAGCGGACGAAAGTGCGACATTCACAGTATTTGCACCTACCGATGCGGCGTTCTCAAAAATCGAAGCAAGCGCTTTATCTGGTTTAATCGCAGATGTGCCAGCATTAACGAGCGTGTTATTGAAACATGTTGTTAGCTCTGAAATTAATTCAGTGGCAGCTTATGCAGCAAATGGTGCGATGGTAGGCACAGTCGTTGGCGATGACGTAAGTGTTGCTATCGTTAATTTCACCTCTTACGCTGATGGTGCGAGCGAAGAAATCGCATACGACGCAGTCAACCAACGCTTCGTTGGTGGCATGGGTTCAAGTAACCCAGGTTTAAGTCTTTATACTTTCGATAGTGACCTAACAACTGGTGGTAGTGCGTGTAACGTTACGTGCGCCGACAACTGGCCTCCACTATTGGTGACTGACGGCGAGGTATCGATGATACCTGGGGTTGGCACCGTGATGAGAGATGATGGTGACATGCAGGTAACCTATCAAGGCCGCCCATTATACTTCTACGTTGGCGACAGCGCAGCGGGCGATACTACTGGCCAAGGTCTAGGTGATGTATGGTGGCTATCTACACAAAGCCAAACATCGCTTCAAATTAATGGTAGCAATGTAACAACTACAGATATATACACCACTAATGGCGTAATCCATGTCATTGATACGGTAATTACAAACTAGTTGTTGTTAGTTAAAGCGTTGACTATAGAAAGGGAAGTTGAGCTTCCCTTTCTTATTTTTTGTTTTCTTTTTTCTTCTCTTGTTTTAGGTATCTTATTTTTAATTCATTATGTTAACGCCTTATCTTAACGCCTTATCTTAACGCCTTATCTTAACGCTATACCGTTATCGTAACTTTTATTCATATTAACGTTGATCATGTCTTAAATGGGTTACGTATTTAATAACAATTAGTTATTTTGAGTTTTATGTAGTTGATAATGATAGTACCGATTTTTCCTTTAAAAATATTTCTATTGCCTGACGGTGTGACACAGTTGCGCATCTTTGAGCAGCGTTATTTAAATATGGTGAAGAATGCGGCGAAGACTCAAGGTTTCGTAATAGCCTATAATACTGACAGTGGTATTAGCGAGTGGGGCAGTTGGGTTGATATCGTTGATTTCGAGGCTGGTGAGGACGGGTTACTCAATATCATTGTGTCATGTAAGCAATTAGTGGGCATTGGTAATACGATGCGCCAAGATGACGATTTACTGTTGGGAGAGATAGAACCTCTGATGCACTGGCCTGTAGTAACAGAACAGGTACAGTGTCAATTACTGCAGGAGCAATTAGAAAAGTTATTTAATGAGCACCCTTCATTACAAAAGCTATACACTGCTCCACGTTTTGACAGAGACGATTGGGTTTGTGCCCGTTGGTTAGAGTTGTTACCGATAAGCTTTGACGGTAAAAAACACTTTGTCAAACCGAACAGTTTTCCGCAGGCAGTTGAATTCCTCAATACGATTATTTTTAAAGAAAACTGATCTCAAGCTAACACCAAGAACGTAGAAGTATCGAGTCTTAATTTTATTGGAAGTGAAAAGATGGGACAAACGGTGACTTCCTCGTTGCAATCAGGCGCTAAAGCGCCTAAAACTATAGCAATGAAGGAAAATACAGAACATCAAGCACTAGCGGATTGGTTGCAGGCTGTTGCGAACGAAAGGAGCAAGGCTGCATTCACTCACCTATTTAAATTCTTTGCACCAAAAATTCAGCGAATCGCGGCGAGTAAATATGGCAACGAGACGCTGGCTTCAGAGGTAGTGCAAGAAACCATGTCCAACGTTTGGCGTAAGGCACATTTGTTCAACCCTGATAAGGGTTCACCTACGACATGGGTTTATACCGTAATGCGTAACGTGTCCTTCGATTTGCTTCGCAAGATAAAGACAAAGAAAGAAGACAACCTGAGTGATGACTTTTGGCCGCTTGTCGAAAGTAGTGAGGCAGAAGACGCTGACTCGCAATTTCAAGACCATTTGGCAAGTAAAGAAGTTATGCGATGCATTGATACATTGCCGGAAGAACAAAAGTGCGTTGTTAAAGGCTTTTACTTCATGGAAATGTCGCAAGAGCAATTAGCCCAGCATTTAGGTATTCCATTAGGAACAGTCAAATCGCGATTACGATTAGCTTTGGCAAAACTTAAGCAGCAGATAGGAGGTGAAAAATGATCAGCTGTCATCCTACTCAAGAAATGCTTGAGAAATTCGCTAATGGTGAACTCCCTGCGACGTTGGCAGCGGCAGTGTCTATTCACGCTGAAATGTGTTCAGAGTGCAAAGCACAAATTGCAGCTTACACGGAGCAACAAGCAGAATCAGGCTTTAATGGTGTGTCGAGTCATGCGTCGAGCGCCAACGTTAATGATGAAGATGTGTTTGCTGGCATAGATATTGACGATCTGATAGCCGCTATCACTGCTACTGACGAGATAGACATTGCGTTAGAAGATAAAGAAAAAACGATCACAGTCAAAGGCAAGGAGTACGTGTTACCTCGCGCTTTAACTAATATGACTATGAGCAACTGGAGCAGCATCGGTAAATTGGCTCGCTCTCGCGTTGAGTTGGGTGAAGGCGAAATACGCGCTAGCCTGCTACAAATCCAGCCTGGTGGTTCTGTGCCTGAGCACACACATAAAGGCTTTGAATTGACGTTATTGCTCGATGGTTCGTTCGAAGATGATATGGGTGTATACGGCCCTGGAGACTTTATCGTACTCGATGGCAAGCATACTCATAACCCTGTAAGTCACGAAGGCTGCTTGTGTTATACCGTGTCGAACGATGCTCAGCATTTCACGCAAGGTATAAATAAACTACTTAATCCGTTTGGTTCATTTATTTACTAAACTTGTTTATAGGAATAGCTAATTCCAATCTACTCACCTAGTACTTGTAGATAATGCATAAGTACTAGGTGTTACCCCATTCAGAAGCATTATTTATATTCTAAGAAGTTGTAAGGGAGTGTAATCATGAATGATAAACAGCCGCAGCACCTAGGTGATATTAAAATCGGCATTAGCGCATGTGTCGCTGGCGAAAATGTGCGTTTTGATGCTAGCTCTAAACCCTCGCAGTTTGCGTTAAGAGAACTTGGTCAATACGTAACCTACAAACCTATCTGCCCAGAAGTCGCTATCGGTTTACCTGTGCCCAGACCTACTATTAGACAGATTAACAAAAACGACGTAATTCATGTTTCACGTCCTGACGGTTCTGGCGACGTAACTGAGGCATTATCTGAATACGGTAAAAAGGCTGCAAAAGTAGCGAATGAATTTAGCGGCTTTATTTTTTGTGCAAAGAGCCCAAGCTGCGGTATGGAGCGAGTAAAAGTCTATTCGGAAGATGGCAAAGGTAGCACCTCAACAGGTGTTGGTGTGTTTGCAGCTGAAGTCATGAACGCAAATCCGCTACTTCCGTGTGAAGAAAACGGCCGCTTAAACGATGCGGTCATAAGAGAGAACTTCGTTGCCCGTGTATTTGCTTATCGACAATGGCAATTACTAGAGAAGGAAGGTATTACCAAACACAAGTTAATGCAGTTCCACACGCGCTTTAAGTATACGGTAATGAGCCACGATTTAGTCGCTTACAAAGCCCTAGGTCAATTGTTAGCAAGTGCCGACATTGATGCTGAAGATATGGCGGCTCAGTACATTAGTGGGCTAATGTCAGCGCTGAAAGTAAAAGCGAGCAGAAAAAAGCATACGAATACGCTTCAACACATACAAGGTTATTTCGCGAAAGAGCTTAATGCTAACGAAAAACAAGAACTTTGCGAACAAATCGAAGAATATCGCAAGGGGTTAGTGCCTTTATTCGTGCCGTTGACATTAATCAAACACCATTTAATGCGTTTCCCGAAAGAGTACTTACAAAAACAGTTCTATTTGGCACCGTACCCAGCCGAATTAAAACTAAGATACGGTTTATAGGAGTCTAGTTACCACTATGTTGTTGTGGTTTAGAAACGACCTTCGAATACAAGACAACCCGGCTTTAGCTTATGCATTAGAAAATGGCGCAAAGAGCGCCATTTTTTTTGTATCTAAAAAGCAATGGCGTATTCATCATTGGTCAGACATTAAAATTGATTTTATTTTGCGTCATGCAGAGCTACTTAAATCTCAGCTTGAGACGTTAGGCATTGCACTAAATATAGTTACAGCAGACACTTTCATCGACCAAGTTAACTATTTAACCGAGCACTTTGCTGGGCAGACACTAGTTGTTAACGAAGAGTTGGAGCTTAACGAAAGGTTAAGAGACAGTCAGCTGGTCGATGCAGGTTTCAATTTGGTCAGCTTTGAAAGCGACGTGATCGTTCCTAAGGGGAAAGTGCTTAATAAATCAGGCGAAATGTTTAAAGTATTCACCCCATTTAAGCGTGCATGGCTTTCTTTCGTTAGGCAAAACGGTTTTGAGTTTATAGATTCGCCAAAAATTCATGAAGATTTTTCTCATCTTGCACCCAGTGAAGGTTCAACGGCGCCAAAAAGCTCTAGTAAATGGCCGCTTGCTAACGAGTTTACCCAAGATGTATTGCCGAACTTTATGCGTTTTAAGTTAGCAGGTTATGCGGATAGTCGAGATATTCCATCGGTAAAAGGAACGTCTGGGATATCAGCATATTTAGCAATTGGTGCGATTAGCCCTCGTTATCTGTTAGTGTTACTGCTGAATCAACATCCAGACTTACTTTCTGAACAACCAGCAAATTGCTTCTCTTGGCTTAATGAGCTTATCTGGCGTGAGTTCTACCGTCATTTACTGTTCCACTTTCCAGATCTAATCAAAGGTGGTGACTTCAACGAAAAGTATAAGCAGTTGCCTTGGCCAAACGATAAAGCAAAGCTAGATGCCTGGCAGCAGGGCAAAACCGGCTACCCAATAGTTGATGCCGCGATGAATCAACTAAATCAAACGGGATGGATGCATAATCGTTTAAGAATGATCGTAGCAAGCTTTTTAACAAAGCATTTGCTCGTTGATTGGCGTTTGGGAGAACAATATTTTGCTAAACGATTGATTGATTACGATTTTTCCGCTAATAATGGTGGCTGGCAATGGTCAGCGGGTACAGGATGTGATGCACAACCTTATTTTAGAATTTTCAATCCGCTTACTCAAAGCCAAAAGTTTGATCCTACAGGGAAATTTATCCGTAAATATTTACCAGAACTCGCTGGTGTTCCTGATAAATATATACATTTTCCTCATGAGTATTTGAAACGTGAAGGGCAGTCAAATATTTATTTGCCTGCACTGGTGGAGCACAAAACAGCAAGAGAAGAGGCGCTAGCTTTTTACAAACAGTATTCGTAATTATTGTTAGAAACAGAAACGCCAAAACTGCGTGTTAATTGAACATTTATTTTGCGCTAGCCAGAACAGTTACCAAAGAAAAGGTTGTAGGTATATATGGAACTTGTTAAACCATCTTCAGAAGAAGAATTCCCTTATTGGTTGTCTAACTTCATAGACATCTATCAAAAGCTTGCCACTGACAACCTAGAATTGTTACACGATATTTATAGCCCAGAAGTTATCTTCCAAGATCCGATGCACAGCATTTCAGGTTTTGACAATCTGTCGGCATATTTCCACGAGCTTTATACAAATGTTATGAGCTGTCAATTCGTAGTTAACGATGTGATTTATCAAGACGAAACTGCCGCAATTTATTGGACAATGACATACCAACATCCCAAGCTGAACAAGGGGAAGGAAGTGGTTGTTCATGGTCATTCAAAGCTGAAAGGCAAAAATGATCTTGTGTACTACCATCGTGATTATCTCGACCTAGGCGCTATGCTGTATGAGCACATTCCTCTGTTAGGTCGAGTGGTGAAGCACATTAAACAGCGAGTGAACGCATGACAGCCAGCCAAAAATCAGTATTGATAACGGGCGCAACATCGGGCATTGGTGAGTCTCTCGTAGAGCTTTGTGCGCAGAGAAATTACCGCGTAATTGCCTGTGGCAGGAACGAGTTAAAACTAGCGACGCTGAAAAGTAACTTCCCTGATATAGATGTGCTTCAGTTTGATATTACTGATAAAGGTCAGATTGAAGACGCTCTAGGGCAAGTTGACAGTGTTGATATTGTGATTTTAAATGCTGGCGACTGTGAATATATCGATGACGTAGAGCATTTTGATAATGCACTTTTTGAACGCGTTATCAACGTCAACCTCATCAGTATCGGTAACATGTTACCGCACATTATTCCAAAGGTTACCCAAGGCGGGACGATTTCATTAATGGGGTCTAGCGTCACGTATTTGCCATTTCCTAGAGCGCAGGCATACGGTGCGTCAAAGGCTGGCGTGGATTACCTAGCACAATCATTGCGCTTGGAATTGCAGCCAAAAGGGCTAAATGTTTCACTTATTCAGCCGGGTTTTATCAAGACACCGTTGACTGACAAAAACGATTTCGATATGCCGTTTCTAATGACAAGTGACCAAGCGGCACAGCGAATTTTCGATGGTATAGAAAAAAACAACAAGTTAATTCGCTTTCCGAAGCGATTTATTTATTTAATGAAATTGATGTCATTTTTACCTGAGAAGCTTTGGACTTCCATGGTGTTAAAAGGGGTTTAGTTTGAAGCGTATTGCAGTAATCGGATCAGGCATTGCCGGTTTAACCAGCGCCTATCTTCTGTCCAAGAAATATCAGGTCAGTGTGTTTGAAAAAAACAATTACATTGGCGGTCACACAGCGACTATTGATGTTGACTATCAAGGTGAACAATTAGCGATAGACACCGGTTTTATTGTTTTTAACAACAAAACCTACCCAAACTTCTTAAAACTCCTCAGCCAGATCGGCATTGACAAACAAGAGACAGAAATGAGTTTTTCTGTCCACCATCAACAAACTGGCTTTGAATACAATGGTCATAACTTAGATACCTTATTCGCGCAGCGCAGAAATATATTCAAACCTTCTTTCTGGGGTCTAATCCGAGAAATATTAAGGTTTAATAAAGCCTGTAAAGCACTTTATGAGTCGGGTATGGAGAATGATGAGCGTACTTTGGGAGATTTCTTAGAAGAGCTGAATTTTAGTCGCTTTTTCTGTGAACACTATATTTTACCTATGGGCGCGGCAATTTGGTCTAGCTCTGTCGCAGATATGGAAGCATTCGAATTGCGATTTTTCATCCAGTTTTTCTACAACCACGGGCTGTTGAATGTAAGCGATAGACCGCAATGGTATGTCATACCAGGTGGCTCTCGCGAATATATTGCACCGCTAACAAAATCATTCGCCAACAACATTCACCTAAACACCGACATCGATAATGTGACACGTAGCGAGCAAGGTGTAGAAATTACCTTTGCCGATGGCTCGGTTGATCACTTCGATGAAGTTGTATTTGCGTGTCACTCAGATCAGGCACTTAAGTTACTTGGTGATGTAAGCGACACTGAACGCGCTATATTATCTGATATGCCATATAGCAAAAACAGCGTTATTCTCCATACCGATATTCGTTTGTTACCTGAGCGCAAGAAAGCATGGGCGAGTTGGAACTATCAGCTTTCAGGCAATACAGAGCAGGCCGCAAGTGTTACCTACAATATGAATATTCTACAAGGCTTGAAGAGTAAGCACACATATTGCGTAACGCTAAACCAAGATGAAGCCATAGAGCCCTCGAAAATCATACAAAAGTTTGAGTACCACCATCCGGTGTTTAATAAAACATCGATGGCAGCACAGAAACGTCGCGATGATATTTGCGGCCAAAATCATACTCATTTTGCCGGCGCATACTGGTATAACGGCTTCCACGAGGACGGCGTTCGCAGTGCAGTAGATTTAGCGAAGCGATTAGATTGTCATTTATAGGAATGATGAAATGTCAACTGAGAGCACATCAGCACCACATGAAGCGTTAAAGAGCGCAGTCTTCATCGGCAATGTTCGCCATCGCCGTTTTAGTCCTGCCGTTAATGCATTTAATTACAAGCTGTACATGCTGGGCTTAGATGTTGACGAAGCAGAGAACCGAAATATACCAACCGGAGTTTTTGGCTTTAAATGGTACAACTTGGTTCGTTTTGTTGAAAAAGATTATCTACGAGGTGAACCTGGAAAATTACGTAAGCGTATAACAGATAAAGTTATTTCTCTTGGTGGCATGAGACCTGTGGCAGGGATAAGAATGCTAGTTCAAGCAAGATGCTTAGGTATTTATTTCAGTCCTGCCAACTTTTTTTTCTGTTACGACCAAGATGGCAGTGCCTCTTACATGCTAGTGGAAGTAAGTAACACGCCTTGGAATAAACGCTATTATTATTTAGTTGATTTACAAGACGTAAAACCCACTGAGAAGAGTTTTCATGTGTCGCCATTTATGGATTTAGCCATGAAATACCACTGGCGAGTAAAAACGCCAGAAGAGCACAACGGCAAGTTGCTGGTGCATATTGAGAATCATGCGGATGGCGATCAAAAACTCTTTGATGCTAGCTTGGTATTAAAAGAACAGCCTTTGACACCATCAAACATGATGAAAGTGTGGCTTGGATTACCTGCGATGACGTTAAAGGTGGTTGCTGGTATCTACTATCAGGCGGCAAAGCTATTCGCTAAACGCGTGCCATTTGTGTCTTATCAAGAGAAAACACATTGAGTCAGACCAAAAGACAACAAATTTAAACTGGGAGCATTTGTGGAAACTGTTGTATCAAATCTTGAAGAAGCGCCAATTGCTAAAAAAGACACTTGGCTTATTAAACGTTGTAGAACGATAGTATTCAGTATTCTCCGAAAGTTGCCGTCTGGACACATTACGATTGTTGAAAACAATAAAGAGATAGCTTTCGGTGAAAACCCTGAAAATACAGACATTGTCGCTCGCATCAGCATTACTTGTCCAGAAACTTATGTTTACCTAGTTAAATCTGGCAGCATTGGCGCGGCAGAAGCTTACTTTGAGAAGCGCTGGGAATCGCCAGACTTGACTGCAGTAATACGAGTCTTCGCGCGAGCACAGCATGTCCTCGATAAGCTGGAAAAGTACACTAGCTGGTTCACCAAGATGAAAAATAAGATTTTTCATTACCAGAACAGAAACTCAAAAGAAGGTTCCAAGAGGAACATACTTGCTCATTATGATCTAGGAAATGAACTGTACACCCGATTCCTCGATAAAGAAATGATGTACTCTTCAGCGATTTATAAAGAACAAGGCGACACACTAGAGCAGGCTCAGATAAATAAACTCGACCTTATTTGTCAGCGATTAGAGTTGACTGAAAATGACCATTTACTAGAAATTGGTACAGGTTGGGGCGGCTTGGCGATTTATGCCGCTCAGCACTATGGTTGTCGCGTAACGACAACAACGATCTCTGATGCACAGTGGGAATATGCAAACGCGCGTGTTCAAGCGTTAGGGTTGCAAGATAAGATCACATTGCTTAAAGAAGATTACCGCAATTTGACCGGGCAGTACGATAAACTCGTGTCGATTGAGATGATTGAAGCCGTGGGCTACCAATACATGGATAGCTTCTTCAAAACATGCAACGCGCGTCTCAAGACTGGCGGTAAAATGTTAATCCAGTCAATCACGATTGCTGATCAGCGATTTGATCACTATCTAAACAATGTAGACTTTATTCAGCGTTATATTTTCCCTGGTGGTTTTTTACCGTCTATACAGTTACTGTCAGAGAAAGTGGCGAAAAAGACGGATGCCGTTATCGAAGGTCTGCACGATATTGGGCTAGATTACGCTAAGACCCTAGCGGATTGGCGGGAGCGCTTTTTGGCGTCTTGGCCTGAACTAGTGAATTTTGGTTACGATGAACAATTTAAGCGCTTGTGGGTGTTTTACTTAGGTTATTGTGAAGGCGCTTTCTTAGAGCGCTCAACTAGTACAGTACATTTAATAGCTCGTAAGTAATACAAAAGTATTTATGAGTCGATAAGACGATAAAAAAGGTAGCTTTAATAGCTACCTTTTTCTTTTGTACTTGTTTTGAATTTGCTTATTTTACTACTGAAGTACGCTCCAGAAAGACTGCTAGCTTATTTGGCAAACAAAACCTTTAAGATAGTAACCCTCAGGGTAATTACTTGATGTTGGATGGTCGCCAGCTTGATGTAATCGCTCGACAAAATGACATTGTTTGCCCGCGTCAAGTGCAGCATCAGCGACTACTTTTTGGAATAGACCAGCATCGAGTAGGCCAGAACAGCTGAATGTCAGTAGCAGGCCACCTGGGTTTAGTAACTGCATGGCTAGCATATTGATATCTTTGTAGCCGCGGCAAGCACTGGTCAATTGCGCCTTGTTTTCCACAAATTTCGGTGGATCCATAATGATCATATCGAACTTTTTGCCTTCATCTTTGTAACGTCTAAGTAACTTAAATACGTCTTCTTTTACAAAGTCGATATATTTGTCGGTTAAACCGTTTAATTCCACATTGCGCTTGGCGATGTCTAAAGCGGCTTGTGATACATCAACATTGGTCACTGAAGCTGCGTCATTAGCGGCGCAGTGTAATGAAAATGTGCCTGTATATGAGAAACAGTTAAGGACGTGGCGGTCTTTTGCGTAATTACCAGCTGCAAGACGAGAGTCTCTTTGGTCTAAGTAAAAACCCGTTTTATGACCTGTCGCAACATCAACAATAATCTTGATGCCATGCTCTTCAATAACACGTTCTGTGGTTGTTTTTTCATTTGCTAACCAACCAACTTGTTTTTCCAATCCTTCTTTCTTACGAACGTCAACGTCTGAACGCTCGTACACGCCACAATCTGGATAAAGCTCGGTTAGCACGTCAACTAGTGTATGGCGATGAAACTCTGCGCCAGCAGAAAGTAACTGACAAACGATAATATCGTCGTATTTGTCGATAGTGATACCCGGCATGCCATCTGATTCACCAGCGATAAGTCGGTAACCAGTTAGTTGCCCTTGTGCGATAAACCACTCTCTTCGCGCCTGCGCATTTTTAAGTTTTTCTACGAAAAATTCACGATCAATCTGTTCTTTTTCTTTAAAAGTCCAAACACGAACACGCATTTGTGAAGCGGGAGAATAAGCGCCTCTTGCCAGCCAATTTCCTTTGCTGTCGACCACTTCAACTGTCTCGCCCAGCATTGGCTTACCCTTTATCTTACTGATTGCTTTTGAGAAAACCCAAGGGTGTTTTCGACGAAGAGATTTTTCTCTTCCAACATTTAAATAAATAATTGCTGACATGTGCCTATACTTAGAGGAAACAAAAGAATGCGAATTGTATTGAAACCTAGAGCGTCGCGCAATCAAACAGCGGACTTTAGGGCATTATAGGAGCTAAAATATGGCAATGTGTTGTCTAGCAACCGTAAGTGGCAAAGTGCAGGGGGTTTATTTTCGAGCAACCTGTCAGCAAAAAGCAATTGATCTGCAACTGAGTGGGTATGCAAAAAACCTAGCCGATGGAGATGTTCAAGTACTTTTGTGTGGTGAAGAAAACAATGTTAAGGCAATGTTAGATTGGTTAGCGATTGGTCCAAGTCGTGCAGATGTTGCTAACGTTCAAAGCCAAGAAGTGGAGTACCAGTCGTTAAATCATTTCTCCATAGGTTAAGCTTTTTTAAGAAGAGCCCTTTAACAAGGGCTTTTAATGATTCTATGTATTGGTTGAATTCGCTTTAATAATGTATGCGGCTTGTGAACTAAATTTTATTGTCAAAGCTTTTATTGGCCGACGTAGGTGAAACGTTTAAGTGTTTTGCCTTCTCGTTCTATCGTTTCGTCAAACATACTTAATGCTCTTACCCAATATTCTGGTTGCCCGTTACTTTCTATATTGCCATATAAAGGGTAGTAAACCACTTGCCACTCCTCATTCTCACTGTCACGTGCCAATTGAGATACTTGGTATAGACCGCCTTTAAAATGTTGATAACGACCGAGAGGAATCATGATTTTGGTAGACCTTGTAGGTATTAAAAGTGGTGTGGAATTTTAGCAAAGTTATTCGTTTGATTAATAGTGTTAGCTGAAAACCGCTCTCGATATGTCAATTAATTCAGCCAAAACCCAACTAATCATTAGAAAGTTAGTCGAAATATTCTTTAGCCTTTTTTTAGGTTATTCGTTTTACGAATAATGCATGACGTGAATGTTCGAAATAAGCAAGAGTTATAATGTAATGTTGGTGCACAATATAATCCTTTCTTCCTATGTAAGCTCTAGCTCAGAGCTAAATTTATCAGGAACTTTACTCCTTAATGAAGACAAACTATAGAGTTTCGGCTCTATTAGAAATGTTGACAGTCTGTAAACACCTGCCCAAATTATGAACTGATACTAATAGAAATTCTGAATTTAGTTTCAGTATATAACTGCCTAAAACTAGGCAAAAAAATGTAATAACAACGAGAAACAACAGGCTAGATAGATAACAGCTTTGGGGAGAGGCTTATGAGAACAACCAGTTTTAAGCGCAGTAAGATTGCGCTTGCTGTCGTCACATCCATGTGTGTAGCAGGTCCACTTGCATATGCACAAGAAGCGGAAAATGCTGATAAGGAACCGAGTTTAGAGACTATTACGGTAACTGCGCAAAAGCGTATCCAAAACCTTCAAGAAGTACCAATTGCTGTTTCGGCATTTTCAGGTGATGAGATGGCAGAGGCGGCTATTAAAGACGTTTTCGATTTACAAAAATCTGTGCCTGCGCTTGGTGCATTCCAAAGCCAAAGTGCAACACAATCGAGCTTTTCAATTCGAGGGGTTGGTACCTCGTCTCAAAACTACGGTTTAGAGTCTTCAGTTGGCCTATATGTAGATGGCGTTTATCGTGCTCGCCAAAACTCAATGATCAACAACCTCATTGACGTCGAAGCGGTTGAAGTATTACGTGGTCCACAAGGCACCTTATTCGGTAAGAATACACCGTCAGGTGCTATATTAGTGCGAACTATCAAACCTACACACGATGGTGATGATGGCTTTGTAGAAGCGACAGTTGGTAACTTTGGTTTAATGACTTTCGCTGGTGCAATGTCGTTTTCTGCGATTGAAGATGTTTTAGCATTTAGAGCGACGGGCTTTACGAGCCAACGAGATGGTATCGTCGACGATGTTAACCTTGGCGATAACAAACTAAATGATAGGGATCGCTGGGGTGCAAGGCTACAAATGCTATACACACCAAGTGATGACTTCTCTTTGCGTATAATTGCAGACCAAGGTGAAATTGATGAAATTTGTTGTGCGGCTCCTGTACAGGTGAGCAACTACCAAGCACAAGGTATCCCTGGTAAGTTCGGTAGCGATGCATTCTTAAGCCAGCCACCATTTAACGCAACAGTCTTTAGCGGTGATGATTTCTACGATCGTAAAGTCGCAGTGTCTTTCTTACCAGAATCTAGCATGGTAGATAAAGGCTTATCGATGGAAATCAATTGGGATCTTGATGATAGCTATTCGATCACGGCTATTTCTGCATATCGTAACTTTGAGTCATACGACAACATCGATAGTGATTTTACTGACGCTGACTTATTCGGCACAACAAATGATGCTGAACAAAGCTCTTTCAGCCAAGAAATTCGCTTAACTTACGCAGGTGACAAGTTAAACTACATTTTAGGTGCATATTACTTTAATCAAGATATCGACCTTGATTACAGCTTGTACACAGATACCAATTTTAATGATTTCTACATGGCAAACTTCCAAGGTGCACTTGATTCAGTACTAAATGGTATTGATGCTATCAGTGCATTGACAGGTGGTTTAGTAGCACCGAGTGCGTTGGCGGCACCTGAAGGTGTAGGTTTTGATCATGTCGCAAAACAGGAACATGAAAGCTACGCTGTTTTTGGCCAATTCGATTACAAGTTAACGGATGCACTAACGTTAACCGCTGGTCTTCGTTACACTGATGAGACAAAAGACTTATCAACTATCTTCTCAGAGAACTTCGAGAGTGGTGATACTTTTGTACCATTCTTTAATTCAATTGGTGACCCATCAAACCCATCTACTGTTGTTCCTGGCACATTGATCTACGGCGCAGGTGTTGCTGGTGCAGTACTTCAAGGTATTGGAGCCGGTACTATAGATATTACCACGCCAGAAGGACAGGCAGCGCTGCAAGCGTTAGTGCCTTTCCAAACGCCGGGCTGGGGTTTCCAACCTCTGGGTGCGACAACCGCTCAGCGTGACGATATTATCGAAACACTTGAAGATGACCGCATAACGGGTACGGTTAAGCTAAGCTACCAATTTGACCGTTACTCAATGGCCTATGTCTCTTACGGTACAGGCTATAAGTCTGGTGGCACAAACACCGATCGTATCGCTGAAGGCTTTGAGCCAATTTTTGAGGCAGAAATCTCAGAGTCAATAGAAATTGGTTTGAAGAAAGATTTCTACGAGTATGACCTGCGCGTTAATGCTGCGGCACACTACACCACGGTAGACGATTTCCAAGCCAACACCTTTACGGGTAATGGCTTTAACCTTCAAAACGCGGGTGATTATGAAATCTCTGGTTTTGAAGTGGAAGCGACTTGGTTCCCTACAGACACAATCGAAGTTAATTTTGCTTACGCAAAAGTAAATGCCGAATACAAAAGCTTTGAGCGTGGTAACTGTTGGAACGCCTACACTTGGCATACAGGTATAGTTGACCCAGGGCAAGAAAGTACAGACCCTGCAAACCCAAATCCTTATTGTAATCGAACAGGTGACCGACCAGGTGGTGAGCCAGAAGATTTCGCTATCTTAAGTTTGAAGAAAGAGTTGGAATTTAGCAGCGACATATACACCTACATACAAGCAGACTATAGCTACACAGGTGACATGATCTTAGATGGCAGTAACGATCCATATGCTGTTCAAGACGGTTACGGTTTGTTAAACGCACGCTTCTTTATGAAGTTTGATGAGTACGATTTAGACGTTATTGTTTGGGGTCGCAATATCCTTGACGAAGAATACATCAATCGCACTAACTTCAACGTGCCGATCCAAGAGGGTAAGATGAATGCGTATGTTTCTGAGCCTGCAACTTACGGTGTTACGGTTAAGAAACGTTTCTAATCCGCTCATTCTTAGTAAAACCTAAGTAAGCAGTTTGGCTTTATAGGTATAACTAGCTCAAGGAGAACCCCAGTTTCTTTCGCTACTATGCCTTTAAAGCCACTTAACTTTTTATCTATTTGGTTTTTAATCTGGTGCTGGAGCAGATTGGCGGTAACTAGGGCTTGGAATTAGCGACTTGGTTGCACCTTGAACATAAGCAAAGGTTACGTGACAGGAACCAAGATTTTATTTTTTATTAAACAGTTATAAAGAGAGAAACAATGTCGGTAAGTGATATTTTATCAACACGCCATTCAGTAAGAGATTTTAGCGATAAAGCCATTGACGCAGACTTACTAAACACTATTTTTTCAAACGCGCAGTTAGCGCCGTCAAACTGTAATGTTCAACCTTGGCAAGTGTGTGTTGTATCTGGAGACACCAAAGTTCAATTAGAACAAAAGTTTGTTTCACTATTAATGGGGGGCGCTAAACCCAGTCCAGATTTTAACTGGAATCCTCAATATCAAGGCGTGCACCGTGAGCGCCAATTCGGTTCTGCAAATGCTCTGTATTCTGCAATTGGCGTCGAGCGAGAGGATAAACAAGGTCGCCAAATGGCGATGTTGCGTAATTGGCAATTCTTTGGTGCGCCTCATGCCGCTTTCTTTACCATGGATAAATACTTGGACATTATGGGAGCGGTGGATTTGGGCATTTATGCGCAAACATTATCTTTGTTGCTAGCAGAGCATGGTATTAGTAATTGTATGCAAGGCGCTTTAGGGCAATTTCCAGATCCGGTGCGTGAGGTACTTGGTCTACCTGAAGAGCGAGGTATCTTATTTGGTATGTCGTTTGGCTACGCTAAAGAAGATGCGGCGGCAAATAAAGCGCGCACTGACAGAGCTGCATTGTCTGATGCGGTCGCATTTTTCGATTAATGGTTCTATTGATTGAAATTGCATGAATACCCCGACAAATGAGCCTGTATCGTTACAGGCTTTACCTAGCTTTCTGCAAAGTCGATACGTTTCCATCAATGGCTGTAAGTTGCACTATGTGGAAAATAAACCAATAAATCATCCTGTAGTTCACAATAAAGACTGCAAACAAAATGCAGACCTCATGGTTTTTCTGCATGGCTTCCCAGAGTATTGGCGCGTTTGGGAACCTCAATTAGAATACTTTTCGGTACAGTATCACGTTATTGCACCAGACCTTCCTGGCTATAATTTAAGTGAGAACCCCAGTGATCCTACTTTCTATGAAGTCCCCAATCTAATCTCGTTGTTTGCAAGTTTTATCGAGCATGTCGCCAACGGCCGCAAAGTGACATTGGTAGCACACGATTGGGGTGGGGCAATTGCTTGGCCTCTTGCGGCTTTTCACTCCCATTTAATCCAGCGCTTGGTCATATTAAATGCAGCACACCCGAGCACTTTTACGCGAGAAATGATTCAGAATCCTGCTCAGCGTTTAAAGAGCGAGTATATCCACGAATTAATAGAGCCAAACGCAGTCTCTGATCTTGCTGCAAACAATTGTCAGAAACTTCAGGACAAAATATTTAAATCAATGAGTGAGCAGTTCATTGAAAAAGTGAGTGCTAGTAACGCAGGTCATAGCCATTTAAACACAGTAACACTTGAGGCTGTTAGGCAGGATTATATTCAACACTGGCAACAAGATGGCGTGATCAATGGCATGCTTCAGTATTATCGGGCTATGCCACAGTTGGCACCGCCTGTTGCTAAAGCAAAGCAGATTAGCCGTGATGAAATTAAGCAAGATACACCAGTAAGAGCGCTGGACAAAATGAAAATACCGGAGATCCGCATTCACGTGCCGACATTGGTCTTATGGGGAGAGCAAGACCAAGCATTTGTCGTTAATAACTTAGACGACTTAGACAAATATGTTGAAGACCTGAAAATTATTCGTTTTCCTAATGCCAGCCATTGGCTCCAACACGAATGTCCAGTAGAAATAAATAGCGCGATAAGTGAGTTTCTTCACTAGTTTTTCACCTTGTGCTTTTTAGTGTGTATTAGGGTTTCACGAGCACACCACATGTTAGACAACAAGACTATTGGAACAAATAAAGAACGATTAAATAGGAATGTATCATGAGTTTAGATAATGTCGCCTTTGAGGTGAATAAAACAGACATTACAAATACACAGTTTGTAGAAACGGCAGCAGGTAAAGTTAAAGGCACTGGTGATGTCGTACTAAAAATCGATAAATACGCATTAACAGCCAACAATATTACTTACGCTGTAACAGGCGATATTCTTGGCTATTGGCGTTTTTTCCCTACATCTGAAGGTTGGGGCAGAGTGCCTGCTATGGGTTTTGCCGAAGTTTTTGATTCCAAGTGTGAGGGCATCGACGTTGGTGAACGTGTTTGGGGTTGGTTCCCGATGACCGGTTATTTAACCATTAAAGCGGGCAAAGTAAGCGAAAATGGATTTAGTGATATCAGTGAGTATCGCGAAGGATTATCGCCTGTTTATTCACGTTTTGAACGTGTAACGTCAAATCCATTTTATGATAAAAGCACTGAAGATTATCAAATGTTGATTAAAGGGCTGTTTACCACGTCTTGGCTTATTGATGACTTTATGGCTGACAATCAATACTTTGGTGCGCAGCAATACATTATCACGAGTGCATCGAGTAAAACGAGCTTGGCGCTAGCCTTTGCCGTAAAAGCTAGAGGAGAGAAACTTGCCATAGGCTTAACGTCAGAAAGTCGCGTCGAATTTGTAAAATCGTTAGATCTTTATGATCAAGTACTGAGCTACCAAGACGTTGAACAGTTAGATAGCGGTATTCCTTCTGTTGTTGTTGATATGGCGGGTTCAAAGCAAGTGCTATCCACCATACATCATCACTTTACAGATAACATTAAGTTCTCTTCACGTGTAGGGGCAACGCATGTTAGTGACCTTGCACAAGAGCTTAAATTACCGGGAGCAGAGCCGACGATGTTTTTTGCGCCACATCAGGTAGAAAAGCGTAGCAAAGAGTGGGGCCCTGATAAATTGCAGTTAACCATCGGCAAACAGCTGCAGAAGTATATCGAGTTCGCTCGAAATAACATTGCTATTGAGTACATAAAAACTCCAGAAGCGCTTCAGCAAAGCTATTTGGCTGTTTTAAGCGGTAATGCGGATGCAAGCAAAGGACTTGTTGTTTGTAACGGATAAAGGGTTCTAAATCTCGGAAACGAAAAAAGCCGCATAAATGCGGCTTTTTTTATGTGGTGGGTGCGACTGGAGTTGAACCAGCGACCTCTTGCATGTCAAGCAAGCGCTCTAACCAACTGAGCTACGCTCCCGAATTCTTTTAGGTGATTAAGATAATCACTCAACGGGGCGCTATGTTAGCGATCACGATTTGCAGTTGCAAGCAGATTTTGGCGTTTATTTTAAAAATTATGACTGTTCGATTAAAAAGCCAGCAGACTCATCAAAATTGTGACTAAAGTTAATAACAGAACTAAATTGTACGCGGTAGTTCTGCCCAACAGAATTCATCGTGTGTTAACATCATGTAAATACAATGAGTAACTTATAATAACCATTAACCAGATCAGTAAGGGAAAAAACATGAAACTGGGAAAACTAGCGACGCTCGCTACAGCGATTAGCCTCTCTTTTGCTGCGACAGCAGAAAATTCAAATGCGCCAGATGCAAGCCAATTGGTTGGTCAAGTGTATGGTGGTGTAAATTACACTTACTTCAAAGCCGATGATGAACGCTACAACTTCATTAATGTGCCGGCATCGTCATTAGATGCTGGTGACGGTTTTGGTGGTCAAATAGGTTATCGCTTTAGTGAGCTTAATGAGCTTCGAATTGAGTTTAGCGATTTAAAAATTGATACCCACCAAGATGGCTACGGGGAAGAGAATGGCTCGTCAGTGGCGATTGATGTTCTCCATTTCCCAAGCAAGCAAAATCTCTATTTAGTGGGTGGTTTCAAAGATATCAATATGAACAAAGGCGAAGTATCTGCTAATGCGGGTATGGGCTATAGACATTACTTTAGCACTCGCTTAGCGACGTACGTAGAAGGTAAAATGCATTACCAACTAGAGGAAGAGTTTGTAGACTTTACAACCTCTATTGGTCTTATTTACTTCTTCGGTGAAAACAAAGCTAAAGGGCCGAAGCTAGCTCAAACGAGCGCAGTAGCAAAACCTAATACACAAGCTAAGGCGAAAGCATCATCCGCATCTGTTGTTAAAGACAGTGACGGTGACGGCATTGTTGATGGAAAAGACCAATGTGCTAATACCCCTCGTACGCACATGGTTGATAATCAAGGTTGTACGGTATTTAGTAAAAAAACGCAGTCTATGCGTTTAGATGTGAAGTTTGCCAATAATAGTGCAGAGATTAATGCTGATTACCTTACGCAAATCCGTAATGCTGCTTCGTTTATGAAAAAGTACCCTGATGTTGACTTAACCATTGAGGGACACAGTTCGGCTGTGGGTAGTGCAGGTTACAATAAAACCTTGTCTCTAAAACGCGCGCAGGCAGTCGTTGATGCGTTAGTAAATGATTTTGGTATTGATGAAGATAGGTTAAACGCAGTGGGTTATGGCGAAGAAAGGTTGTTACACACCGGTACTAGCGAGCAAGCACATGCGGAAAATAGACGCATTATGGCGACGCTAACTGCAAAAGAGAAAGTACCTGTTAACAAATACTAGTTATAAGTTCTTTTTGATAGACCAGTTTTGACTTGTTAGTTACGACATAGCGTTTATAAAATAACGTTTATAAAAAAGAGAGCCTAGGCTCTCTTTTTTCTTTTTAGCTGTGAACAAGTATTTAATTCAACTGGTATAAGTAATAGTCTCGCCAATATTACGATGCAGGTAATGCTTGTTCGGTAACTTCTAATCGCTTTTGAATGATATTTAAACGAATCGCCAACATAATGGCTGCCGTCGTCAAGCCAACAATAAAGCCAATCCAGAAACCAAATGGTCCCATCGCGGGCACAAGCCAGTCGGTTAACGCTAGCACTAATCCAATTGATAAACCGACTACCCAGTACGCAAAGAAAGTGATGATGAGTATCGATGTTGTATCTTTGTAACCACGTAGCGCGCCTGCAGAGATAACCTGAATTGCATCGGAAAACTGAAATAGAGCGGCCAAGAACATTAGGCTAGCTGCCAACTCTATAACTTTTATTTCAGTAGTATAGATAGTGGCAATTTCTTCACTGAATATTAACGTTCCTCCAGCTGTCGCGATAGCTATAACAAGGCCCAGCATAATCGAATAAAAGCAGATCTCTTTTGCTTCTTTGTATTCTTTATTACCGACAGCAAACCCGACTTTAATGGTAACAGCCATGGCTAAGCTCAACGGGATCATAAATATGAGCCCTGAGAAGTTAATGGCTATCTGATGGCTAGCAACGACCTCAGCACCAAAAGGAGCGAGAATTAATGCTACAACAGCAAACAAGCTCACTTCAAACAACAACGATAACGCAATAGGCACACCTAAGAACAATATACCTTTTATTTCGTTCAAATTAGGTAAGTAGAACTTTTCGAACAAATTAACATGGCGTAACTTTTTCGAGTAGAAAGTATAAACAAGCATGCTGATAAACATTGCCCAATAAACTAGGGCAGTAGCTAATCCGCAACCTGCACCACCTAGTGTAGGCGCGCCAAATTCACCATAAATAAAGATATAGTTGGCGGGAATATTTACTAGCAAGCCAATAATGCTGATAATCATAGTAGGCTTGGTATTCGACATGCCTTCTGAATAGTTTCGGAGCACGAAGTACAAACAGAACGCGGGGCCACCCCAAACAACGTAATCTAAGTAGTCGAACATCAATGATTTTAATTGAGGTTCAAGTGTAACTTGCTGGCTCACCGCAGGTGATACAAAAGTGTTGAGCAAAATTAACAAGGTGCCCAAGAACAAGCCTATCCAAGCGGTTTGGTATGTCGCGCTAGCTACTTTATCAAATGCCTTAGCACCTGAATGCTGAGAGACAATTGCGGCTAGCGCCATCATAATCCCTGAAATGGTTAATATCGCAGGTAGCCATACGCTACTTGCTACAGCGACCGCAGCCATATCTGTCGAACTTACACGACCAGCCATAACCGTGTCGGCAAAGCCCATTAAGTTCTGAATGAGCTGCGCGATTAAAATTGGGTAAGCAAGCTTCATCAAGCTTTTGCTTTGCGCTAGAAAACGGGATAAATGCATGAAAAGGCCAACACTTGTTTGATATGATGTAAAAAAATTCTAGCCATGGATCATATATGTTTACTGGGATAGTGCAATCGAAAGCACAGGTTTTATTTACAGAAATTAAAAATGGTATTCGCCATCTAACCATAAAGGTCGAAACAGAGCTAAGTCAGCAACTTACACTAGGTGCAAGCATTGCGATTAATGGCGTATGCCTTACTGTTGTTTCAGTTGCACCTCATGATGAGAAATATAGCGAAATAAACTTTGATATCATTGATGAAACGTTACGCGTAACCAACTTAAACGCAATAGAAACAGGAGATTACGTTAATTTCGAACGCTCACTAAAAGTGGGTGATGAAATAGGAGGTCATCAGGTCTCAGGGCATATTCATACGATGGCATCGGTAATAAAAATTGAAGAAAACCAAGGTAATGTCGCCATTAAATTTTGCTTGTTAGGTGAAGGGCGAAAGTACATATTTGAGAAAGGATTTATTTCAATAAATGGCACGAGTCTGACACTTGGTAAAGTGACTGATGGTGAGTTTGCTGTGCATCTGATTCCTGAAACATTAGAGCGAACTAATATAGGGGACTTGGTTCAAGGTTCAGAAGTGAACATCGAGTTTGACCAACAAACCATTACTATTGTTGATACGATTGAACGAATGAATTTGAAACTGGCGAACGCTTAGCTACAACACAGATTTAGGTTGTTAATTTACTGGGCTTCTAATTTACTGCGAACGCTTCGATTAAAAGACTTGCTCGTCGTCGGCATCTATCGCCAACTCAACCTCTTGTTCTACTTCATTGATGTGCATGTTTAAGTGGATATCACAACAGCAAGCAGGGCATTCGTCATAATAATCTTGGTCACCGCCTGTGGTATCGATTACTAAGTGCAGGTGGTGTCCACAGTGTGGGCATTCAATTCGTTTTTGTTGAAGCTCTTCGAGCATAACAAAGTCTCTCGAAAACAGTTTAACCGTAATGTTAAGTATGGCTGAAATGCCCTTATTTTCTAGTTTTTATAAATATCTAAGTTCTTAATGACTTAGCTCTAAGGTGAGGAGAAAGTCCACTTTTGGGAGGGAATTTGCTAGTTCACATTGAGGGTGAAAAGCATAATGAATTACGAAGAAAGAATGTACTTAAGATTCGCTTTGGCTTGGTTAATGTAAATACCGCCAAACAAATTGGCGTGGTTTAAAACATGATAAAAGTTATAAAGTTTTTTCGCTGTTCATAATGCTTTTGCAGTGGAAATGTCGCTTGGTAGCCCTGGTAAAAACTATTGGGGAATTGGCCAAATAACTCCGTCATCGCTATGTCTGCTTCCCTGTCTCCGTAGTAACTGGCTGGGTCAAAAATAACGGGGCCTTCGTTGGTAAAGCCAACATTACCTTGCCACAAGTCTCCGTGAAGTAGGCTTGGGCGTGGGTGATGAGAAACCAGCATGTCATGGCAAGTTTGGCAAATATGATCAATGTCACCGAAGTAAATGCCTTTTTCGGCGAGCAATTGTAGTTGCCAGCCAATACGTTGCTCAGCAAAAAACATACTCCAGTTTTTCGACCAAGTATTCCTTTGTAGGGTATGGCCGATTAAGTTGTCTTCTTGCCATCCGTATTCGCCGTGTACGACATCTTGATGCGTTTGCGCCAGCTCTACACCGAGCTGATACCAATCTTCATCATTTGGCTGTTTAAGGTTTAAATATTCGATCACCAGAAAGCTCTTGTCGATGCTTTTGCCTAACAGTAAAGGCTTGGGACTGGAGATTGCAGAGAAGCGATTGAGTTGGTCAAGGGAGTAGAATTCTTGTTGAAAGTTATCGAACGAATGTTTGCTGTTTATTTTGACGAAGTAGCTTATTGTCTCGTCTGCGATACGAAACGCTAGATTGATATCTCCACCGGACACCGGTTCTTTTTCGCGAATACGAAAATCAGTGTTTGTATGTTCGCTTATAAGCGCTTCAACTGTATGCCACATTTTATTTACTAAGGTTCGTCAGTCCCCATACCTTGCTAATGTAAAGGTAAGCTCTCGATGGTAGCTGTGTCATAAGTATAGAAGATTATTACCACTTGTTAACGTTACGGCTCGTTTATATGGGGTATTTGATACTGTTGCCATTCTGATAATGGAAGTAAGTAAGCAAGGTTATTCATCGTCGTAAAAATAGAGCTTACCGTCATTCGATTAACGAGCCACGATGGTAAGGCGCCATTGGGATCTGCTTGAAATTGGTATGCGATGAGGAGTCGAGTATTTTGCGGAGTAGCCTGACTAGTCGCGTTATGGTTCTCTTTTGCAATAGGGGAGATATGCCAGTGCGCTCGATGCACAGTGATTTTAATAGACTTCCTATCCTCTGCGATTTGTTTCTCACCATCATCTTTGAAGGTGCTGTCGGTGACAAAGATATCAATAGATAGGTCGTCGTTTTGTACAATTTCAGACTCAATAACCATGTGTCTCGGTTTCACTGGCCATACGCCGTCAAAGTAGGTAACAAACCGGTTTTTGTTTTGAGATATCTGACTAAGTACTTGGCTGTGATTTGCGTTGTCCAGCCAACTAGGAATGTTTTCAGTATCTTGAAGAAATAGTAAAAAGCCTGAAAGTGTTGATTCAACTTCTAATTCCGCCTTAATAGAAAGGATAGAACCAACGTCACTCTTTGCACTGTAAATTTTTAAATTTTCTTTTGAGCGCTCAAGTCTCCAATGCAAAGGAAAAACACTGTTTTTTGCCGAGATTTCAGTTTTACCGATAGGTTCGCTTTTAGCTTCTTTATCAACCTGTTCAGCACTAACAATTGTGGGGCTTGCAAGGGAAAAGATGCCTATAGGTAAAAAAAGCAAAAAATCCTTAGTTTTTCTTGTCTTTGCCATTGAATTATTGACCAAACTTTCCTATATTTCGGGGCTAATTTGTATTAGACCATATTTCGATAAAAACTCCTCGATATATATGGTTATTTTTAAACAAGCGGCGCGTTCGTGTGTGTCGCCACTGTAAAAAGGAAAAATCATGCCTGTAATTACTCTTCCTGACGGTAGTCAACGCTCATTTGAAAATGCTGTATCTGTAATGGATGTAGCAGCAGATATTGGCCCTGGTTTAGCAAAAGCTACCTTAGCTGGCCGTGTAAACGGTGAACGCGTAGATGCGTGTGAAATGATCACCGAAGATAGCGAACTACAATTGATTACCGCCAAAGATGAAGATGGTTTAGAGATCATTCGTCACTCTTGTGCGCATTTATTAGGCCACGCAATTAAGCAATTATGGCCAAATGTAAAAATGGCTATCGGTCCTACAATCGATAATGGTTTCTACTATGACGTAGACTTAGACCAACCACTAAATGATGACGACCTAGCTAAGCTTGAAAAGCGTATGCTTGAGCTTGCAAAAACAAATTATGAAGTTGTTAAGAAAACCGTTTCTTGGCAAGAAGCACGCGATACGTTTGAAGCGCGTGGCGAAACATACAAAATTGAAATCTTAGACGAAAACATCGATAAAGATGACCGTCCAGGTTTATACCACCACGAAGAATACATCGATATGTGTCGTGGCCCACATGTACCTAACATGAAGCACTGTCATCACTTTAAGCTGATGAATGTGGCTGGCGCATACTGGCGTGGTGACTCAGAAAATAAAATGCTACAACGTATTTACGGTACAGCATGGGCAGATAAGAAGCAGCTTAAAGCTTACTTACAACGTTTAGCTGAAGCAGAAAAACGTGACCATCGTAAAATTGGTAAAGCCTTAGATCTATTCCACTGGCAAACAGAAGCGCCGGGTATGGTGTTCTGGCACAACGATGGCTGGACTATCTACAAAACGCTTGAAGATTACATGCGTGAGCAACTAGTGAAATATGGCTACGAGGAAGTACGTGCGCCGTTAATCTTAGATGTTGGCATGTGGGAGAAATCTGGTCACTGGGACAAGTACGGCGACATGATTTTCTCAACAGAGTCAGAGAAGCGCACATATGCTGTTAAGCCGATGAACTGCCCGGGTCATCTACAAATCTTTAACCAAGGTTTAAAGTCTTACCGTGATTTACCTTATCGAATGGCGGAATTTGGTTTAGTTCACCGTAATGAGCCTTCTGGTTCGTTACACGGTTTAATGCGTGTTCGTTCATTCACGCAAGATGACGCTCACGTATTCTGTACTGAAGATCAAATTCAAGAAGAAGTCGCGGCGTGTATTGAAATGGTATTTGATACCTATAAAACATTTGGCTTCGAAGAGATTGATATTAAATTATCAACACGTCCTGAAAAGCGAGTAGGTTCTGAAGAAGTTTGGGATAAAGCGGAAGAGGCGTTAGCCGAGGCACTTAAAGCCAATGGTATCGAATTTGAATACCAACCAGGTGAAGGTGCATTCTACGGTCCTAAGATTGAATTTACGTTACACGACTGTCTTGGTCGTGCATGGCAGTGTGGTACAATTCAGCTAGACTTCTCAATGCCAGGTCGTTTAGGAGCGAGCTACATTGGTGAAGATGGCGAACGTCACGAGCCAGTTATGATTCACCGTGCAATTTTAGGTTCACTTGAGCGTTTCATCGGTATTTTAATCGAAGAATACGCTGGCAAATTACCAACTTGGTTGTCACCAAATCAGGTTGTCGTCATGAATATCACCGACAAACAAGGTGAATATTGTGAAAATGTTGTTAAAAAACTAAAAGAAAATGGATTTAGAGCAAAAGTTGACTTGAGAAATGAGAAGATAGGCTTTAAAATCCGCGAGCACACTTTAAAGCGTGTTCCATATCTTTTAGTCGTAGGTGACAAAGAAATGGAAAATGGTGAAATTGCTGTTCGTACACGCGGCGGCGAAGATTTAGGAAAAATGTCCGTGGATGCTTTCATTGAAAAGCTTTCAGAAGAAGTAAATTCACGAGCATAATAAAATTTGCGCAGGCATGAATGAGAAACCATGCCTGATTACTTATAAAGTTCTTTGGAGGAATTGGCTATTAAAGGTGGTCAAAAAGGCGGGCAAAAAGAGCCAGCACATCGTATAAACGAAGCTATTACTGCGCAGGAAGTGCGCTTGCAAGGTATCGATAACGAAGCTATTGGTATCGTTTCACTTAACGAAGCGTTGGACGAAGCTGAAAAAGCTGGTGTTGATTTAGTAGAAATCAGCCCAACAGCCAAGCCTCCTGTTTGTCGTGTAATGGACTACGGTAAGTTCCTTTACGAGAAGAGCAAACAGCAAAAAGAACAGCGTAAGAAGCAAAAACAAATCCAGGTTAAGGAAATCAAATTCCGTCCTGGTACAGATGAAGGCGACTATCAGGTCAAACTACGCAACCTGAAGCGCTTTTTAGAAGGTGGTGACAAGGCTAAGGTAACAGTTCGTTTCCGCGGTCGTGAAATGGCCCACCAAGAAATTGGTATAGAGCTTTTAAATCGCGTTAAAGGCGACTTAGAAGACATTGCATCTGTAGAATTCTTCCCTAAAAAGGCAGAAGGGCGTCAGATGATAATGGTTCTAGCACCAATCAAACGTTAATAGTTTGGTCTACAAGTAGTTAAAGCGTTCTCGTTTTAGCTCACCACTATTATCTTGAAACTGGTTATTGAGGCTTGCAAGTAGAGTGCAATAAGTACTTTCGCCCTGATAACTTAATATTAATGGCAGAAATGCGGAGTAATTTTCATGCCTAAAATGAAAACTAACAAAGGTGCTGCAAAGCGCTTTAAGCCTACAGCTAACGGCTATAAATTCAAGCAAGCTGGTCTTCGTCACATCCTGACTAAGCGCCGTACTAAAGTTAAGCGTCACTTACGTGCTAAATGTCACGTTGCCGCTTCTGACATTAAGTCAGTTAAACAAATGTTACGTCACGCTTAATAGGAGACTTAGATAATGGCAAGAGTAAAACGTGGTGTTGTAGCACGCCGTTCTCATAAGAAAGTTTTAAAGCAAGCTAAAGGTTACTACGGTGCTCGTAGTCGCGTATATCGCGTTGCTTTCCAAGCGGTAACTAAAGCTGGCCAATACGCATACCGTGACCGTCGTCAACGTAAGCGTCAATTCCGTCAACTTTGGATCGCTCGTATCAACGCAGCATCTCGTCAAAATGGTTTATCTTACAGCCGTTTCATCAACGGTCTTAAGAAAGCATCTATCGAGATTGATCGTAAGATCTTAGCTGATATCGCAGTATACGATAAAGCTGCTTTCACTGTGTTAGTAGAAAAAGCAAACGCTGCTTTAGCTGCTTAATGTAGTGTGACTGCAAAATTAAAAGGACGCTTATAGCGTCCTTTTCTTTTTCTGAAGATAATTTTTACTGTTAATAAACTTTATAGCTGCGTCAAACATACTCATTTACACGTTTAAGCTGCGCTTATTTTCCTTGCTCTAAAGCCAATTAACTTCAAACTAACTGGCCAGCGTTTAATCGGCGTTAGCAACTAGTGTTAAATCTTCATTAAAGAACTTATTCGTTTGTTTTTAATTTGAAAGTAAACAAATAGATTCTTACTAAAAGGTTTAAAACATGAGTCTTGCAGATCAAGTGTTAGCGGTAAATGACGATTTACCAATTCGTACCGACAAGCCAGTGCACAGCGGTAAAGTGCGCAGCGTATACTGGTTAACTGAGGCTGATAGTCGCCGCCTAATCGAGGAGAGAGGGTACGACGTACCAGCTGACACTCCATTGGCTATTATGGTCATTAGCGATCGCATCTCAGCATTTGACTGTATATGGATTGGCGAAGGTGGTATGCGAGGTGTCCCTGGTAAAGGTGCTGCACTAAATGCTGTCTCAAACCACTGGTTTAAATTGTTCAAAGAAAATGGTCTTGCCGATAGCCACATTTTAGATATTCCGCATCCGTTTGTCTGGATTGTTCAAAAAGCACAGCCGGTCATGATTGAAGCTATTTGTCGTCAATACATTACTGGTTCAATGTGGCGTGCTTATGAGAAGGGCGAGCGTGAATTTTGTGGCATTGAATTACCAGAAGGTTTGACTCGTGACAGCAAGCTTCCTGAGCTGCTTCAAACGCCATCAACTAAAGGTATCTTAAGAGGTATTCCTGGTGTTCCAGAAGCAGATGATGTCAACATCACCCGTAGGAACATTGAAGACAACTTCAGCGCCTTTAATTTTAAGTCTGCTGATGATATTGGTCTTTATGAAAAACTTTTAATACAAGGTTTCGACTTAATTACCGAAGCGTTAGCAAAGCTTGATCAAATATTCGTAGATACTAAATTTGAGTTTGGTTACGTAAAAGACAAAGCTGGTAACGATAAACTCATCTACATGGATGAAGTTGGTACTCCTGATTCTTCACGTATTTGGGACGGAGAAGAATACCGTGCGGGTAAGGTAGTAGAGAACTCTAAAGAAGGCTTCCGCCAGCTTTTATTGAACCATTTCACAGATCCAGACATTCTTTTAAATAAAGAAAGAATGGATGAGCGTGAAGCGCTTGCTCGTGATAATGAATTACCGAGTGAAGTATTGATGCAAGTATCGCAAACTTACATTGGTATTGCTGAAAAAATCACTGGCGAAAAGATTGTGTTAAGTGACAATCCAAAAGCTGAAATCATTGATATCTTAAAATCAAAGTATCAATTAGTTGATTAATTTTACATCAATCATACCAAGATTGATAACCTGAAAAGCGAGCATTAAATGCTCGCTTTTTTATTGTCTTTTTCTTGATATAAAATTCGAAAAATCTCTGAAAATTTCAATCAAATATAAATGTTATTCATGAATAATAATGACAAAGCATCATTATTATTTAATTTACTCTCCCTTCACACTGAAAACTGACGAAAAAAACAGCGCCAATAACCGTCGAGTTACTAAATAAAAAATAACAATTGCGTTGTATGTTAATGGGGGAGCTATATGTTCAAGAACAACAAGAAAATCCAATTTGCTAGGAGTAAGGTGTGTCTTGCTTTACTTCCTATAATAACTACACCTAACGTCTATGCGGCTCAGGCCGAAGAGGGGAGCACTGGTTTAGAACGAATTACGGTGACTGCGCAAAAGCGAGTACAGTCTATCCAAGAAATTCCAAGTTCGATCACCGCAATGTCAGGTGATGATCTGGCTGAGCAGCAAGCGACTGATCTGCTCGATTTATCGGAGTCGTTACCGAATGTCCATTTAACGGAGACCGCCAGCAGTAAACGTATCTTTATGCGAGGTATTGGTTCTGGTACGAATAGTGGTTTTGAGCAGTCTGTTGCTTTGTTCCGCGATGGATTATACATGGGAAGGGGTCATCAAGCGAAGCTCCCATTGCTCGATGTTGAGCGTCTAGAGGTGATTAAAGGTCCTCAAGCCGTTATGTTTGGTAAAAATGCAACCGCAGGCGCTATCAGTATTACCTCACACGAACCTTTTCTCGACAGTGATGAGATTGAAGGCAGTATTGATTTGTCGTAAGGAATGGGTCAACAAAGAAAGCTCACAGCCATAGCTAATATTCCAATTACTAAAGATTTAGCTTTACGATTTACTGGTTTTACAGAATCGGTGGACGGTTATCTCAATAATATTGCTCGTGATAAAGACGAAGTAGAAACTAAGGCGAGTGGCCTTAGGCTCAGCGCACTATGGCAAGCCTCAGATAAGCTCGAAGTGCTTGCGCAATTTGAACACAGTCAGTTTGAGGGTACAGGCTCAAGATACCAATACATTATCGATACTCAAGGGCGTGATGCACAAATTGCCAGTGACCCAACAAACCCGGGTAATGTTGGTTATCGCAGTTTGTTATTACAAGATAATTCGGGCCTGGATTACACCAGTATGGTTGATGGCTCTCAGCACCAAGGAGGGCTTAACGAAGGCAGTGATACCGATGTTACCAATGCAATGATTTAATTCACGTATCAACTGGATAATCACGAGTTAGTTGCAGTGACAACCTACAGCGATTACCAATGGGATAGTGTGTTTGATGCGGATTACTCTGAGTTGAGCTTAATCAAGTAAACTTATATTGAAGACTTCGAGCAAGTGACTCAAGAGCTGCGTAGTAGCTCTGATTTAGACGGCAATTTTAACTATATTGCTGGCGTATATTTCAGAAGACTGAGTTGAGCCACCCCAATGATATCGTCTTGGGCGCATCTGTTTTAATTCCAGACCTTGTTGGGACGTCACTGGGAATTGGCGCAGACTTTGAACAAGATCAAACGGCATACTCGGTATTTGCTTCAGGTAACTGGCGTTTTTCTAGCGATTGGCAGCTCAATCTTGGATTGCGTTATCAAAAGGAAGAGAAAGAAGTTACTAACAAACAAACAAACAAACAAACGATTTATACCTTGTTTAGTGACTTCACTCCTGAGCCTGTTAGGCAATTTGCTGAAGTTGCTGCCCCTAGCATCACAGCAAGCTTATCTGGCGCATATGCCAATGACTTAGCAACCGACCGAGATGAGTCTCACTTATCACCAAGTATCAGTCTTCAGTGCTGGGGATGTGAAAATACGATGGTTTTTGCTAATGCGAGCATCGGTTATAAAGGCGGTGGCTTTGACGGTTCCGGCCTTAACAGTTCTCAAGGTAGCGTTATAGATCCTGATTCTGGTTTTGAATATGAAGACGAAAAAGCAACAGCTTTTGAACTTGGCTTTAAATCAGAGGTCATTGAGAGTGTCTGGGAATTAAATACCACTTTATTTTTGACGGATTATGATGATTTACAAGTGTCTGAGTTTAACGGCAATGCTTTTGTTGTTGCTAATGCAGCTGAGACACGCGTGCAAGGTCTCGAAATGGAATCTCGTTGGGCGATTAGTGAACACTGGAAACTCAATACCCAATTGGCATTGTTGGACTTTGAATATCAATCGTATGAGTAGGCTTCTCCAACTGTTATGCAGGCTGAACTTCTTGGTATGGCAATGCAAGATTTAACGGGAAGAACAGGGGCATTCGCACCTAAATATTCAGGTAATCTCGAGCTTAACTACCAAAATGAAGTTGGCCAAGGTTATTGGCTAGATGCTTCAATAAACCTTCGTTTTGTGGATGAGCAGTACCTTGAACAAGATTTAGATCCTATTGCTAAACAAGCCAGTTATGAGAAAACCAATGCTCGCATTGCAATCAGTAGCCCAGAGGATACGTGGCAAGTGGCGTTATTAGCTAAGAATATAACGGATGAGCAAACCTTTTCACAAGCTAACGATGTGCCTGTGATCAGCTATGCTCATCGTTTTTTGACTGAGCGCGGTCGAGAGTATCATCTGCAACTAAGCTATCGTTTTTAGCTAAGTTGTTTTGAACTAGGGTTAACACCAACAGGGAAAAGTTGATGGGCTATGTTCATCAACTTTTCTCGTATCCATTGATTTATAGGATCCGCATCTGTTTGTTCATGCCAGTACATATGCACCGGTAGATAGGGTACTTCAAATGGCAATGGAGAAACTGCAATAGGTAACTTACCTTTGAGAGTATTGGCGTATGCATTTGGCATGGTCAGATCTAGTGTGAAACAAGTGAACTTAGTTTTACCTCTTAGCCCAGGTGACACTATGCTTGTCGGCTTACCGATATTTCATGTCAATGCAGCAAATGCCACGGGGTTAGGTTCGATAATGGCAGGCGCAACTATACTTATGACAGGGCCTGCGGGCTTTCGAAGTGCTCATGTTTTACCTAATTTAATGGCGTTACTGATTCATTTTGATGTGTCCATTATGATGGCTGTGCCCACGGTATACGCTGCAGTTGTTGAGTCTCTAGGCAATGAAGAACAGCTCAATCTAAGTGCATTGAAGATGAAGTTGGCAATTAGTGGCGCTGCGCCTTTATCACCGGTACTTAAGCAAAAATTCACTGAAAGAGTGGGGATACCTCTGGTTGAAGGCTATGGCGCAACGGAAACAACGGCAGTGAGTAGCTTAATGCCAATTAATGACATCGCAATGAGGCAGTCTGTAGGGCTACCTTTACCAACACTTGATTTGAAGATTGCAAACATCGACGAGCGGGGTGAATTGGTTGAAGTGTGCGAAGTTGACCAAGTTGGAGAAATTGTTGTTGCCGGGCCTAATGTGTTTCAAGGTTATTTAGAGCCAAGTCACAATGAACAAAGCTGGATTACTTTGCCTGATAAGCAAGCCAAGGGTAAGCGCTATTTTCGTACAGGTGATTTAGGTTGCTTAGATCAACACGGTTATTTGTCACTCGCTGGGCGTCAAAAAGAGCTTATTATCCGCGGTGGTCATAATATTGATCCAAAGATGATAGAAGACATAGCCAGTAAACATCCTGCTGTCTCTTTAGCCGCCGCTGTAGGTCGTCCAGATGCATATGCAGGCGAGGTGCCAGTACTTTATGTGACTTATGCTGAGCACCAACAGGCTTCAGAAACCGAGATTTTGGAATATGTTAGCCAATATATTCCAGAGCGCGCAGCAACGCCAAAACAGGTGATTGCACTGAGTGAAATGCCAACAACGGCAATTGGTAAAATCTTCAAACCTCAGCTCAATTGCTACCAAGTTGAGTCGGTTGTTGATGTTGTGCTCACTGAAATAGATGGTGTAGCCAGTGAAGATATTCGGGTGAGCGCTAGCCCAAGTAAGCAATTTGGCCTTTCTGCACAGATATTGTTAAGTGAAAAAATTGTCAGTAAACAGCCGGAAATAGAAGAGGCATTAGCAAATTTCTCTTTCCATTATCGCATTGAGCAGGCACCATCAACTCATCTTACTTCACAGGATAAACGCGTTGCATGACCGAGTCAGTTCTTACACAAATATTACTACCCGCTGCTATCGCAATCATCATGCTTGGTATGGGATTAAGCTTAACAACAGCTGATTTTACGCGTTTGTTTCGATTCCCCAAAGCAGTAGCAACAGGCCTTTTAGGTCAGTTGTTGCTGCTTCCCATCGTTGCCTTTGGCCTGTGTTTTATCTTTGAACTTGGCGCTGAAATGGCAATAGGTTTAATGATTTTAGCTGCTTGTCCTGGTGGCACGATGTCTAATGTTATTAGCCAGTTATGTCGGGCTAATCTGGCGTTATCCGTTACACTCACCGCCTGTTGCACACTTGTTGGCATCGTTACCACGCCTTGGTTAATTGCAATGTCCTATCAATATTTTAATGGCGAGCCTGCAACCGACTTTTCACTGTTAAATGCTTCACTAAGTTTAATGGCTTTAACGTTAATTCCGATAGCGATTGGTATGATAGTTAGGCATCAGTGGCAAGTCTTTGCACAACGCGCTGAACCCTATTTTCGCAAGGGTTCATCACTTTTTATGTTAGTCATGATTATCGCCATATTAATTCAGGAAAAAGCCCAGCTCATAGAGTCATTTTCTCAGCTGTTTTGGGTGTGTTTAGCACTGAATTTATTAACCATTTTGCTGGGTTTAGCGCTTGCTAAAATTCAGCAATTGTCTTGGCAAGATTCGCTAACATTGGCCATTGAAATTGGTATTCAAAATGCGACTCTGGCGATATTAATTTCTCTCTCATTCTTGTCTCAGTCTTCATTGGCACTGCCAGCTGGTGTTTATGGCATTACCATGTACATTGGTGCAATGCTGTTGGTAATAGCCGCAAAAGTAAAACTACCTCGGAGTGAAAGCCGCTTGAACCGTTTGTCTTAACCAAACAATAGCTGGATCTTGCTCTGTATCTTGATGCCAGTACAAATGCGTGGCAACTTTTGGTAGTTGGACAGGCAAATCGACGATGGTAAGAGACTCATCGATTAACTCTTTAGCAATCATTGACGGTAGTGTTAACAAATAATCGGTGTCTTTTAATAAAGCTTTTGCTGAGTGGTAGTTTTGACAACGGGTTTTTATTTGACGATTCAAACCGAGTTGTAAAAATGCGATGTCTTCGACGACATCGCCGTCACTTCTGTTTGAGACGGCAATGTGTTGACGTTGGAAGTATTCGACTTTACTGAGTTTTGCTTTGGGTGCATATGCCTTGGCCATTAAAATGGCAAAGTGATCATCAGATAAAGGTTGGTGTTTGATAGGCATTTTGAGTGCCCTAGCCACATCAATCACAACGTCGACTTGTCGGTTTGCTAATTGGCGAGCAACATTTTCTCGATTGAGTTTAATGCTTTTAATCCTTGCCAAAGGTGCATGATGGTTAATTGCTTGTTGAATATTGGGCAGTATTAACGCTTCAAGTGCTTCGTGAATAGCGAGGGTGAAAGTTTGTTGACTCTTTGCTAATTCATATTCGCCACAGCTTTGTAATACAGACCTGAGCTTGGCCATCAATTCAATTACCTGTGGGGCAATTTGTTGGCATGAAGAGGTTGGCTCCATATTTGTGCCTTTACGAACAAATAACTCATCCTCGAGCGCTTCCCTTAACCTTTTTACCGCATGACTGACCGCTGATGGGCTGACAAAAAGTACTTTGGCAGCTTGAGTCATGTTGCGCTCGATATACAGGGCTTCGAATACCTTAAGTAAATTTAAATCGAGTTGTTGTAATTGTTTGTCAGCCAACATTGTATTGTCATGTGTTGAATTAAATTCATTGTATGGTATCAATAAACTTCATTTCATTCATTGTTTTTGATGCGCTAGGCTAAGGCTATCAATGAATTTGTTATTAACTAGGAGCACCAAATGGATTTTCAAACCAGTGCCAAGACGCAAGATTATGTTACGCGTATTAAAGCTTTTATGGCTGAACATGTATTCCCAGTAGAGCAAGAGGTTATTGCTGAAAATCATCGACTGAATCCCTGTGGTGATTGGACGCAATGGCAAGTGCCAGAAGCTATCAAGGCGTTGAAAGAAAAAGCTAAAGCACAAGGGCTTTGGAATTTATTTTTACCTGATCAAACCTTGGGACAAGGACTAAGTTGTTTGGAATACGCCCCTATTGCAGAAGAGACAGGTAAAGTGATTTTTGCGCCAGAGATTTTCAATTGTAATGCACCAGACACTGGCAATATGGAAGTTTTATATCACTTCGGTAGTGACTATCAGAAAGAGAAGTGGTTAACGCCATTATTGGCGGGCGAGATTCGTTCTGTTTTTGGTATGACTGAACCTGATGTTGCTTCATCAGATGCAACTAACATGGAAGCGCGCATCGAAGCAGATGGCGAAGAATTAGTGATTAACGGTAAGAAGTGGTGGACAACAGGGTTAGGTCACCCAGATGCAAAAATTGCGATTTTTATGGGATTGTCTAATCCAGAAAATGATAAACACAACCAACACGCCATGGTTATTGTGCCGCTAGATACTCCAGGTGTTGAAATAAAGCGTATGCTAATTGCCAGTCAAGATTTTGATGCGCCATACGGGCATGGTGAAATGCACTTTACCGATGTCAGAGTACCTAAAGAAAATCTCATTATGGGCATGGGGAGAGGGTTTGCTATTGCTCAAGGCCGATTGGGACCAGGTCGTACTCATCATTGCATGCGAGCGATTGGTGCTGCAGAGCGTTGTCTTGAGTTGATGATCAAACGAGGCATGGAGCGCGTTGCATTTGGTAAGCCTATTATTAAACTTGGTGGCAACTTGGAGCGCATCGCCCAAGCGAGAATGGCTATTGATCAAGCAAGACTTCTCACGCTAAATGCCGCTTGGAAAATCGATAATTTGGGTATCAAGCAAGCCATGACTGAAATATCAGCAATTAAGGTTGTAGTACCGAATATGTTGCAAATGGTGAGTGATATGGCAATTCAAATGCACGGTGGCGCGGGCGTATCTGGTGATTTCCCATTGTCTACGTTTAGTGCAATGGCGAGAATGTTGCGATTGGCTGATGGTCCAGACGAAGTGCACATGGGAATGGTTTCACGCTTAGAATTAAAAAAATATCGATAGGTTTTATATGACGAGATTATTGATCACTGGTGGTGCGACGGGATTTGGCAAAGCAATGGCACTTTGTTGGGCGAAGCACCATCAAAATAACAACACACCTTTGCGCATTTGTATTGCCGACATCCATCAAGAACGTGGACAAGAAACCATTAATGAACTTAAAGCGCTTGGCGCAGAGGCGCTGTTTAGTGAATGCGACATCACGAATATTAGTCAAATAAAGTCGACTCAAGCGTTAGTAACACGTGAGTGGCAAGGGGTTGATATTGTGATTAATAACGCTGGTGTTGCAACGGGGGGCTCGTTAAAAAGTGAGTCATTCGAGCAGTGGCAGTGGGTCTTTAATATTAATTTATTTGGTATGGTGCAGATGAGCCAAGTGTTCGTTGATGTTTTTCGCGAGCAAGGCCATGGTTATTTTATCAATGTCGCTTCACAAGCTGGGGTTACGCCTGTACCGTTGATGGGCAGTTATAACGCGGTAAAAGCGGCAGTGGTTTCTTTTTCTGAAACCATGAAACTCGAACTTGCCAGTGACAATATCGACGTTAGCGTAGTTTGTCCTAGTTTTTTCAAAACGCACTTAAACGAGTCAATGAAAACGAGTGAGCCTATCATGAAGGAAAGCGTTAATCGTTTATTTGCTAAAGCCGAAATGACTGCTGAACAAGTCGCACATAGCGTATACCAGCAAGCGCAAGACAAACGTTTTCTAATTTTGACCCATAAACAAGGCAAGTTAGCTTATTTTATGAAAAAGTTTTTACCTTGTAATACCTATTTGAATCGGGTAATTGCGAGTACTGCCAAGATGGTGAGTCGTGCGAAACAAGCATCAAACCAAGCATCAAATCAATCATCTAACCTGACGTCAAAGAAAAAGGAGCAGTAATCTTGAGTGACCAGAATGTATTAGATAAGGCGCAAAATGTGCGTGCCGGTGAAGAGCTAGATGAACAAGTTGTTGATCAATGGTTGAAAGTACGGTTGCGTCAGCTAACCGGTAATCCTGTTGTTACTCAATATTCAGGTGGCGCTTCAAATTGGACCTATTGTTTAGATTATTCAGATACGTCGCTTATTTTGCGTAGAGCACCGGCGGGCACTAAAGCCAAAGGCGCTCACGATATGGGGCGCGAGTTTCGACTACAATCAGCTCTCAAGCCAGCCTATAACTATGTCCCTCAAATGCTTGCCTTTTGTGATGATGATAACGTGTTGGGTACTGACTTCTATGTCATGGAAAAGATCACTGGGATTATTCCGCGCAAGCACATGCCAAAAGAGTTATCGATTAGCACTGAAAAAAACCAACAAATGTGCCGAAATGTATTGGATTGTTTAATCGATCTACACCAAGTGGATTACCAAGTCGCTGGCTTAGACAACATTGGTAAGGGGGCGGGGTATACTGAACGCCAAATTTCAGGCTGGAGCGAACGATATCGCAATGCGAAAACATGGAATGTTCCTTCAGGGCGTTTTGTGATCAATTGGCTCGAAAAAAATATGCCAAATAAAGAGCTTATTTGTATCACGCATAACGATTTTCGATTTGATAATGTCGTGCTTGATGCCAAAGATTATACCAAAGTGCTGGGTGTATTAGATTGGGAGCTTGCAACCTTGGGAGATCCCTTGATGGACTTGGGCAATACACTTGCCTATTGGGTTGAAGCTGATGATGATTTCTTAGCGCAATCGACACGACGACAACCCACGCATCTACCTGGGATGATGACGAGACAGCAGGTGATTGACTATTACCTTGAAAAAACAGGTAGTGATTGTGATGACTTCACGTTTTACGAAGTTTACGGCCTATTTAGACTCGCAGGTATTGTTCAACAGATTTACTATCGATATCACCATAAACAAACAAATAATCCTGCGTTTAAACGATTTTGGTTCTTTGTACATTATTTGATGTGGCGCTGTAAAAAAACCATTAAGAAGCGAGGTAAATAGCCATGGTTATTTATCTTGTAAGACACGGACAAGCCAGCTTTAACGCAGACAATTACGACCAACTATCTGAGCTAGGTATTGAGCAGGCTCAGCTAGTTGGAATGAGTTTAGCTAAGCAAAATGTCGTGCCAGATGCGATATTCCAAGGCAGCATGCACAGGCATCACCAAACAGCACAGCATAGCTTGCCTGAGTACGCTTCTGATGCTGATGTTACAACATTAGCGCAATGGAATGAGTATGATCACCGAGAAATACTCGCGAAATATGATGAGCGCTTGGCAACACCAAAATCGACGAAAGCGTACATCTCCTCTCAGGCTCAACCGATGAAGTTTTTCCAGGAGCAGTTTGTTGCTGCAATAGCGCGCTGGACCAGCGGAAAATATGACGATGATTACAGTGAAACGTGGCAAACCTTCAGCGCTCGAGTGCTTGAAGGATTAGAACTCGTGCAAAGCAGTGGTAACAAAAGTGTGGTGGTATATTCATCAGGAGGACCTATTAGCTTAGTGAGTTCACTGTTACTAGGCTTACCTTTAGAAGACTTAATGCGCATTAATTGGACATTAGTTAATGGCAGTATTACTAAGCTAATTTCTTCTCATGGAACCAATCAATTGATGTTATCTAGCTTAAATGAACACACGATTTTTAGTGAGCTCGATAGTCGAAAATACATTACATATACCTGAGGTTGGTTTACATGAATCTTATAAATATTTTAATTACCGGTGCTAGTTCTGGCTTAGGTAAAGGTATGGCAATAGAGTTTGCTAAAAAGCGGGGTAACTTGGCTTTGTGCGCAAGACGCCTGGATCGTTTGGAAGCCCTGAAACAATAATTACAGACGATAAATCCTAACTGTCGTGTTGAAGTAGCATCACTAGATGTTAATGAACACGAACGTGTTTTTGAGGTATTTCATGCATTTAAAGATACGTTCGAGCAGTTGGATCGCGTTATTGTTAATGCGGGTATGGGTAAAGGTGCTTCAGTGGGTACGGGTTATTTTCATGCTAATAAGCAAACTGCTGAAACCAATTTTGTTGCGGCCATTGCGCAAGTGGAAGCTGCAATGGAGATCTTTAGAGCACAGAACTTTGGTCATCTTGTGAATATATCATCGATAAGTGCAGTGCGTGGCTTTAGGCGAGCTATGACAGTATATGCGGCAACAAAAGCGGCCTTAACCTCTTTTAGTGAAGGGATAAGAATCGATGTCATGAATACCCCAATTAGAGTGAGTTGTGTTCATCCTGGCTTTATTCGAAGTGAAATTAATGAAACCGTAGAAAAGGTTCCTTTTATTGTTGATACCGAAACTGGTTGTAAGGCGTTAGTTAAAGCGATCGAAAAAGAAAAAGCGAATAGTTATGCACCTAGTTGGCCATGGGCGTGGCTCCATTGGCTGGTGCGTATTGCACCTTCGAGTGTGATACAAAAAATGAGTTAGTGAACGTGCTGCTCAAATGCCATCTCTATGATAATTTTGATGGGGATATATCACAAACGGTATTGCTTAAATTATCGAATATACCCCCACATAAAATTAACAACTATTGCACTAGTAACAAGGTTTATTTTTCGACAAATAGTTTTTGAGCGAATCCACATTTTCACAATTCGCAATAGGAGTACAAAAAGTAATCTATATGTTTTTTTAAACCATTTTTCATTTTAATTTAACTTAAAGTAAAACATTTCTTTACCTACCGTTCACATATAGGCAAAAAACGCATATTAACGTTGCGGAGCCCCTAATATTAGGCTAGTTTTGTTTATCTAAGGCTACGTTTTATTTCCAAAAAATGGCAAAGGGCTTTGCATTATGGCGACCAAATCGACTACTTTAGCAACAGCTAAAAATTCTTCTAAAGAGAATCAGCATATACATTCTACCGTTGAAGCGCTTAACCGCGTTAAAGCAATTATAGAATTTAACCT
The DNA here is from genome assembly GCA_022448425.1 of Thalassotalea sp. GTDB lineage: Bacteria > Pseudomonadota > Gammaproteobacteria > Enterobacterales > Alteromonadaceae > Thalassotalea_F. Next base: position 45,128 of record JAKVCY010000183.1, read on the forward strand.
CGATGGCACAATTGTCACCGCTAACGAGAACTTCTTAAACACCATGGGTTACGAGCTCGACGAAATCGTAGGTCAACATCACAGTATGTTTGCCGAGGAGGGCTATGCCGACACCCAAGAATACAAAGATTTTTGGGCTAAATTAAACCAAGGTCTTTTTGATACGGGTGAATATAAACGGATCGCGAAAGATGGCAGCGCGGTTTGGATAAAAGCTTCATACAATCCAATCTTTAATAAAGATGGACTTGCAACTGGTGTGATCAAGTTTGCGACGGACGAAACAGAGCAAAAGATGCAAGCTGCCAACTTTCAAGGCCAAATTGACGCGATTAGCAAATCACAGGCTGTCATCGAATTCAATATGGATGGCACTATCATTACCGCCAATGAGAACTTTTTGGCGGCTATGGGCTACCAGTTATCAGAGATTCAAGGTCAACATCATCGTATTTTTGCGGAAGCTGATTATGCAAATAGTCCTGCGTACATGATGTTTTGGCAGAAGCTTGGACGAGGTGAGTTCGATACTGGTGAGTACAAACGTATCACTAAAAGCGGTGATGACATCTGGATTCGTGCCTCGTACAACCCTATTTTTGATTTAGATGGTAACCCGTATAAAGTGGTGAAGTATGCTACTGACGTAACTGCAGAAAAGACACAAAGTGCTGACTACGCAGGGCAAATCGAAGCAATAGGTAAGTCACAAGCCGTCATTGAGTTCAATATGGACGGTACGATTATCAACGCAAATGAGAATTTCCTGAGTACTGTTGGTTATAGCCTTGACGAGATTAAAGGGCAACATCATCGCATGTTCGCGGAAGGAACCTATGGACAAAGTGCTGAGTACCGTCAGTTTTGGGAAAAACTAGGGCGTGGAGAATACGATGCGGGAGAATATAAACGCGTTGGTAAAAACGGCAAGGAAATCTGGATTCAGGCTTCGTACAATCCGATTTTAGATTTAAATGGTAAGCCTTTTAAAGTAGTGAAATATGCCACTGATGTTACTGAACAGAAGCTGCAAAATGCTAATTACTCTGGGCAAATAGAAGCCATTGGCAAGTCGCAAGCTGTTATCGAATTCAATATGGATGGCAGCATCGTTGAGGCGAATGATAATTTCCTGACAACCATGGGCTATACGCTGGCTGAAATACAAGGGCAGCACCATAGCATGTTTGCTGACCCTGAATATGCTCGTAGTCAGGAGTATCGAGACTTTTGGAAAAAACTGAATGCTGGTGACTTCCACTCAGGCGAGTATCGTCGTCTAGGTAAATTCGGTAAAGAAATCTGGATACAGGCTTCTTACAACCCAATTTTTGACCTAAATGGCAACCCATACAAAGTCGTTAAATATGCGACTGATATAACACTTCGTAAACAAGCGATTGCTGAAATCAAGTCATCGTTATTGTCATTGTCTGAAGGTGACCTTACTAATCGTATCGAAAATGATTTAGGCGAAGAGTTTAATGTACTTGCTGATGCAATGAACTCATTGCTCGATAACCTAAACGAGATGATGAGCACGATTCGAAACGCGTCAGATCATGTTGTTAATTCATCTAAAGAATTGGCGATGGGAAATAGTGAGTTAAGTCAACGCACAGAATCCCAAGCCGCGAGCTTAGAAGAAACAGCGTCAGCAATGGAAGAGATTACCTCGACTGTTCAGCAAAACGCGAGTAATGCTACAGAAGCCACTAAAATGTCAGAGTCTGCGATGAGTAAAGCCAAAGCTGGTGGTGAAGTGGTGACGAGCGCAATTGGTGCAATGGATGCTATTGAGAAGTCGAGCAAGAAGATTTCAGACATCATTGGCGTTATCGACGAAATCGCTTTCCAAACCAATTTACTTGCCCTAAATGCTGCAGTAGAAGCCGCTAGAGCAGGTGAGCAAGGTCGTGGTTTCGCTGTTGTTGCCAGTGAAGTGAGAAACCTTGCGCAACGTAGTGCTTCAGCAGCGAAGGAAATCAAAGGGTTAATCAACGACAGTGTTGATGAAGTAAAGCAGGGCAGTAAGCTTGTTGACGATACGGGTAAAACATTTAACGAGTTAGTGAATGCTGTGCAGGAGGTTGTCACCATGATTTCTGACATTGATTCAGCAAGTCGCGAACAAGCTGTCGGTATTGCTGAAGTTGGTAATGCGGTTTCTCAAATGGATACCATGACCCAGCAGAACGCGGCATTGGTTGAAGAAGCAACTGCAGCCAGTCAATCAATGGAACAACAAGCAGAGAGCTTACTAGAGCAAGTTTCTAACTTCGTGACTGACGATGAACCAGCTCAAGAAGAGCCTACTGAGCTTCGTACTAGACAAGAGCGTCCTAGAAGAGCTGTAAGAGGGAGTCGGGATACAGCAAACAGAGAGAGACGAGTTGCAAGAACACGAGTGCGAAGAACGGAAAGAGTTAGTCCACAAGACGAGTGGCAAGACTTTTAGCATTCCAGCCGATTCACAGCCGTAGTGGCACGCTTATGCTCCATGGTTAAGCGTTACTATAAAAAAAGCGATAGATTAACTATCGCTTTTTTCGTTTAAGTCTTTCTAATCTACTATGATAATCGACTTGGTACCGTCACAAGAAGTTCATATGGCAGCGGTTCAGCAAGTAACTCAGGCGAAACAGTCAGTTTTTCAAACCCTAGCCGTTCAAAAACTTGAGCAACACTTTCACTTGTCGCTTCATTGCTTTCAGCAGATACTACAGCGCTATAGAATGTGCTGTCTCTCTCTTCATCACACTCATCTGCGTCAATAAACGTCGATATTGGCATTGCGATTAACCAAACCGATTGGGCCTTGCTGTAGCTCTCAGCTAGCTTTGCCAATAATTGCTTAGCAATACCTTTGTTTTGATAGTCAGGGTGAACGCTGATGGCTTCAATCAACAAATGCTGACAAGCTTTTTTACCTTCGGGCTTTACTGTGAATTGGGCGCATAATTCAGCATTTAGGTTTTGGTTTTTAAAATAAAGGTTAAGCGGCAGTTCCCAATCGGTTTCCTCTAACGCTAATAGCGCTTGATAACTCTTGATAGCATCTCGGTGTTTATTGATCGTGATGATCTCAATTTCTGCTTTTGCGACTAGCATATCGCCATCAAAAACATTGATATCTTGGCACAGTTGCCAGTCTAGCTGGCTTTTAATCTCAGCTTGTTCGAATTCAAATCTTAGTGTCATAACAGAATTACTTCGTTGAGCCCCATATTTTTTCTGGGCTTAATTTCAAGGTTTTGCGTTTCTTATCTTCTGACTGCTTTTCAGACTGTTGCGCGTTAGGATTTACGTAGACTTTGCCTTTGCTAGGTCTTGCACCATTTTTAGAAAGCTTGTCTTTGGCTTTTGTTGTGGGTTTGGAATGAGGCTTAGCCGCGGCTTTATTACTGCCGCCTTTCTTACTAATAGGCCTACAGCGCTGTTGAACAGCTTTAAGAAAATTTCTAAGTACTTGGTCTTTACACTCTCTGTAGTGACGGTGGTCTGGCTTTCTGAAAAAAGCGCTCAATTCTGACTTACCAAGGTTGAAGTCAACACTCTTAAGCATGTTAATAATGTCGTCAGCTTGCAAGGACAGCGCGATCTTAAGCTTCACTAACATAAGGTTGTTGTTGAGCTGCTTCTCGTTAACAGGATCTTGTCCATCTTTCTTACCACGTTTAAGCACGATGAAGCCGTTAAGGAAGCTGGCTAAGTTATAGTCAGACAATGATACTTGATCCAGGTCGTCATCTTTTCTTAACCAATTCTCGACCTGTCCAACGGTTGCGCCAGTGTTAGCTAGCGCAAAGATATCGCATACCTGCTTATCGCTCAGGTTAAAGCTAAAGCGTAAACGTCTTAAAATATCGTTATTTGTCACATTAAAACCAAATTTATTAAATACTGCGCTATTTTATCATGCTTTGTTAAAAGATGTTGCGAGTAAATTAGTCATTTTTAGGCGTATTGTTTAACGTTAATTTACATAAAATAGAGACTTTAGAATCAGCAGCTACTAGTAATGAAAGCTATTTCTGATTACTATCTGAGGAAAATAAGAATACATATAAAAACCTCTGTAACTCCTAACTTATGAATAAAGTAATAACAACGGTAGCCTTTATTATGTTGCTACTTGCTCCGTGCGTCTCATACGGACAAAGTGGCGACAAAGAAAATAGTGAGGCAGTTGAGCAAACAGAGCAAAAGTCAGATGGGTTTTATTGGGAAGCAGACTTAGGTTTGCTATTAAGTTTTCAAAAAATACTCATTCCTGATGTCTATGACGAAGATGAATCATTAGGTCTTTCTGTCATCCTTGCTGGCGGCGCATATTATGACAATTTCTTTGTCGAAGCTTCCCCATTATCTGGCCGTCCTCTTACTTTTGGTTACTCGCTTTACTCTCAAGAAGACCAGCAAGTTAACATTATTGCTGAATCTTTATTTTTTGAGTTAAGTGAAGAAGACAGAGAGAAAGGCAGTGTCCTTGATGGCATTAGAGATAGAGAGAGCTCTATGGAGTTTGGTATAGAGTATTTCGCTATTTTTAAGAAGTTCGATGTACGCTTCAAGCTTATGCATGATGGTCTAAACAAACATAACGGCTCGTTAGCAAGTTTTGAAATTTCACGCCCGCTCTTTACTCGTCACGTATTAGTGATGCCGGGTATCGCCGTTTATTACATCGACGATAACGCTGCTAATTATTATTATGGTGTGTCTCAAGAAGAAGTGAGTGACGTTCGTCCTGCTTATGAAGCAACCTCCAGTATTTTTGCTACAGCACGCTTATATTTAGAGCGTCCAATTAACGATGATTGGTCGTTAGTGAGTTCAGCATCTTATACGGCGGTGAGTAGTGGCGTAAGCGACAGCCCAATTCTGAGAGGCAGAAACAGTTCTTATAGCTTTAATGTCGGAGTGTTATGGACATTCTAGCTTTGAAAAGAATGCCTTTGCAGTTGTCTAAATTAACTTTCGGACTGGGTTTCTTTTGTCTGTTGTCCGCGAGTTCCTTGGCGCAAGATGACCCAGAGACTAATTCCCAGCAAGTTGGTGTGAGTGAAGGTGTTAAAGAAACCCTACTCATTGCTAGTCCGAATACGTGCGAGATAGACAAGGGGGTCTATTTGTGTGAAATGAAAGCAGCGCTTATCTGGGAAGCAGGCTCACAAGGAACTTATTGTCTTTTTGAGCAAGAGGTTTCTGTTCCCGTAAAGTGTTGGGAAAGTGCTTGGCAGGGTAGATACGTACTAGACTTTAAATCTGATAAAAGCGTTCAATATCATTTGAAGCGTCTAGAAAGACTTGAACCTGTCGCAGATGGGCCAATTGTCACACAAGCAACGATAAGCGTTATCGGTACGTTAGAGCAACGTATTCGAGCAAAACGACGTCGACGTTTATTCAGGATATTCTAAGTGGTTCCGAGTGAGCCACAAATTTATTGCAAAGTATGCCCCAAACGCGACACTTTTTTACATGTGCTATAAATTTTGACAATCTGGTACAGAATAGGACACAAGGCTAAAAGATTAATACAGAGTTAGTTTTTATTATTTCCTCAAGTTATTTAATGAAACACACGTTAAGGAAAAACAATGAAAAAACTAATTACTTCTATCGCACTTTTATCATTATCTACCGTAGCTTTGGCTGAACAGAGTCCGAGAAATGTAGTTGAAAGACCTTTGACGCTTCTAGACAGCGAGCTTCAAGTTTCAGGTGCATTGGTTTACGGCGAAGAGCACAATGGTGAAGACCATTGGAAGCTAGCACCTCAAATTGCCTACGGCATCACGAATAATTTGTCAGTATCACTAGCTGAACTTCGTTATCGTTTTTTAGCGCGTGAAGACAATAAATCAGGCTTAGAGTTAGCGACAAGTATAAGCTATGCAGGCCATTTAGATGTTGTAGGCGACGATGATGACTTAAATGCGGGCCAAATAAGTTTATTGGGTAAATATGTATTCTCTCCGCGTACCGCAGTTACGTTTTCTACTAGCTATGTCGAATGGGAAGAAGAGAAAGACTTAGGTCTAGATAAATCAGAAATGCGATATTCAGTTGGTTTACAACAAAATCTATCGAAAAACCTGACATTTTTGGCAAGCTATGAATACCGAGATCTTGATGACTTTGTGAAGAGCTCGGCAAATTCAAGCTCTATCGGTTTGAACTACGCTTTGACCAAAACAACTGACCTAGGCGCTTTTGCAGCATACTCTGATTTTGACCCCGTCGAAAATGGCTATGCAAGTGACGATATGTTAGAAAAAGCAGTAGGTGCGTACGTGTCGATGCGCTTCTAAGCCCCTAATATTGAGAATGATAGTTAGAACCGAGAAGTTGGTTACGCATGCTAATTGATAAAGTGTAAAAAGATGGCGGTAACTCTTATCGCGAGGCATAAGCTTCCCAGCAATATAAGAATTTCGCCTTGTTTTTGACTTTATTTTGTTTTAGATCTTTATGTCAGTCGCTTGAACAAAAGAAGTGCTGGTAATGATTTTGAGGATGCAAACTACAGGGTTAGAATTGTATCCATTATTTTTTTTATTTAAGCGAAGACGTCGAAGTCTTTGTCACGCTAGGGAACAGAGTTAACGTTATGAGTATCAGTGTTAGTGCATCCTCCTCAAACGACACCAATCAAGGACACATTTTTTTAGTAGAAGACGACGAAAGTTTAGCGTCGTTGGTAAAAGATTATTTCCAGCGTCAAGGCTTTACGGTTTCAGTAGAGGGACATGGTGACCTCGCCGTTGATAGAATTTTGGCTGCAGAACCTGATTTGGTTATTTTGGACATTATGTTACCTGGCAAGAATGGCCTCGATATTTGCCGTGAATTACGACTAAGAATAGAAACTCCCATTGTTATGCTCACTGCAAGAACAGACGATATTGACCAAATCGTAGGTTTAGAGGTTGGTGCAGATGATTATATATGTAAGCCGGTGCAACCACGGTTATTGTTAGCTAAAGTGAATGCGCTTTTACGAAGAAGCCATCAAACTCAGCAGTCCAATTTAGCAGAGCAAAATGCCAGTCAGGTTATTCTAGGACGTTTACACATCAACACGGCTAAACAAGAAGTTCACCTAGATGAAGAGCTTATTGACTTAACCACTAATGAGATAACGCTGCTGTTCCAACTGGCAACACATGCGGATCAGGTGCTTTCTCGAGACGATTTATTAAACAATTTACGTGGCTTTGGTTATGATGGGCTCGATAGAACGGTTGATATGTTGGTCTCTAGATTGCGAAAGAAACTAGGCGACGATTCTGGCAAACCGCAGAAAATAAAGACGGTTTGGAAAAAGGGCTACTTGATGGTTTCAGATGCATGGAGCTAGTGCCTCAACGCGTTTCTACTTTCGATAGCTGTACATTTTGGCTGTATTTAAGACCTGTATCCCGAAGTAAATGAAGCATCTGTTTTTTAGACTATATCTCTTATTGACGTTCACGCTTGTTGGGTTGGCTTGGAGTATTGATAAACTCTATCTGAGCTTAGACAAGCCTGTTGATGTGACATCTGATGTGGCTTTGCACCAAGGCACTTTTATGTTGCTTAACGCGGAGTTGCTTAGGCAACCCGTGGCTCAGCGCAGGGAGCATCTAACAGCGCTATCTACGTCTTTTGGTTATCCAATTCAAGTTATTCATTCTGCTAACCTGAATACTTTCGTACAAGAAAACGAGCTAGTCATTACCGAAGCGCAATCTGAATATTTGGCCTCTGGCGGTATTGTTGCAGTTTTTAACGATGAACAGGGGCAGAGTTGGTTTATTAAACAAACGAGTGATAGCAGCTCGGTAATGGTGCTTGGCCCTATTTATATCGAACCAGCAGCAAAAACTGACTATCTTTATATCGGCCTATTATTTATCGGTTTGGGGATTTTCGTCTTTATGTGGGTTTGGCCTATTTCAAGAGGGCTAATGTCACTTACTAAAGCAGCAAACTTGTTTGGCAGCGGTAATTTCACAATACGTGCTACAAGCAATATGTCGTCACCTTTAGCGGAACTGGCACAACAGTTTAACGCTATGGCAGACCGTATTCAGGGCTTAATTAAATCACATCAAGAACTTTCCCATGCTGTATCCCATGAACTTAGAACACCCATTGCGAGAATTCGCTTTGCAATGGAAATTATCCGTGATGAACATGATATTGGTCTAAAAAATAAATACCTAGATACCATGGATGTTAGTATCGAAGAACTAGATGGCTTAGTTGATGAGCTGCTTATTTGGGCACGTTTTGACAGAGAACAACCGATCTTGAATAAGCAGCGTCAAGCAGTGGAACCGTTTATCAATTATATTATGCACAAATATGAGCTTACTGAACCAAATTATCAGTTCACGTTGGAAAGTGACAACGAATCGCTTGAGGTAAGCTTTGATAAAAATGCGATGAATAAAGTCATCGATAATTTGATTCGAAACGCAGTTAAGTATGCTGCCAATAAAGTAGTTGTATCATTAAAGCAAACTGATGGTGACATAACGATTAGTGTCGAAGACGATGGCAAAGGTATTCCTGAGGAGAATTGGTCGTCGATTTTCGAACCCTTTGTCAGACTTGATAAGAGTAGGGATCGCAAATCTGGGGGGATCGGTTTAGGCTTAGCGATCGTCAAACGTTTTGTTGACTTACACCAAGGCAGCATCAATCTTGGGCACTCGAATCTTGGTGGCGCTAAGTTCATTGTTTCTTTGCCAAAAAAAGCTACATAACTAAAGAAGTTCCACTAGCATCTAGTATTAGTTTTTCTCGTCTAAAGTCGTTTCCATTCCTCTCTAGATAATGCGCTTTTGTAAAACCGTATACATATCCTAAAGATTCAAATAAAAACCGTAGATTTGAGCTACTTTTCATAGGTCTTTTTGTGTAGAATTACCCACTATTTTTATTCGATACAGTCTATGCAAAGCGCGCTGTGCGCTTTTAGAGGAACTCATGAACTTAGACGATATAATTTTGCAGGCAGAAAAAGAAATTGCCGAAGCATCTACACCTGCTGTGTTAGATGAAGTACGTGTAAGCTACTTAGGTAAGAAAGGCTTGTTTACTGAGCAAATGAAAGGCTTAAGTAAATTGCCAAAAGAAGAAAAACCAAAAGCTGGTCAGGTAATTAACCAAGCTAAGCAGCAAGTTCAGAAACTACTTACCGAACGCGGTGAGTTTTTGCGCGCTGAAGAAATCAAAGCAAAATTAGCGTCAGAATCAATCGATGTTACTTTACCTGGCAATACCAGCGAAATTGGTGGATTACACCCAGTTACTCGCACGATTGAACGTATCGAATCGTTCTTTAAAGAATTAGGTTTCGAAGTTAAAGCCGGTCCAGAAGTTGAAGACGACTTCCATAACTTTGACGCGTTGAACATTCCAGAGCACCATCCAGCTCGCCAAGACCATGATACTTTCTACTTTAACCCTAAGTTAGTATTGCGTACTCAAACGTCTGGCGTTCAAATTCGAACTATGGAAACTGAAAAGCCGCCATTGCGTATTATCTCGCCAGGCCGAGTATACCGTAATGACTACGACCAAACGCATACGCCGATGTTCCACCAAGTGGAAGGTCTATTAGTTGATAAAGATGTTAGCTTCACTCACCTTAAAGGTATTTTGCACGACTTCTTACATAACTTTTTTGAAGAAGACTTACAAATCCGTTTCCGCCCATCTTACTTCCCATTTACAGAACCTTCAGCAGAAGTTGATGTTATGGGTAAAAATGGCAAATGGTTAGAAGTATTAGGCTGTGGCATGGTTCACCCGAACGTATTGAAATCGGTGGGTATCGACCCTGAAGAGTACACCGGTTTTGCATTTGGTATGGGTGTAGAGCGTTTAACTATGCTTCGGTACGGTGTGAACGATTTACGTTCATTCTTCGAAAATGATCTTCGTTTATTAAAACAATTTAAGTAGGGCTGGCGAAAATGAAATTTAGTGAATCATGGTTAAGAGAGTGGGTTAACCCTGAGAACTCATCAGAAGAGCTAGCGCACCAAATTACAATGGCTGGCTTAGAGGTAGACGGTGTAGACCCAGTAGCAGGCGAATTCAGTGGTGTTGTCGTTGGTGAAGTTGTGGAGTGTGGTCAACACCCAGATGCTGACAAACTACAAGTTACTAAAATTAATGTTGGTAGTGCGTCTGAAGACGGTGAACTTCTTGATATTGTTTGTGGTGCAAAGAACTGTCGCTTGGGTTTAAAAGTTGCAGTCGCAATGGTGGGCGCAGTATTACCTGGCAACTTCAAAATTAAGAAAGCTAAACTACGTGGTCAAACATCTTTAGGTATGCTTTGTTCAGAATCTGAATTAGGCATGGCTGAAAGCGCAGATGGAATTATTGAATTACCGATGGATGCGCCAATCGGCACAGACATTCGCGATTACCTAGATCTTAGGGACAATACTATTGATGTTGACCTTACTGCAAACCGCGGTGACTGTCTTGGTATCAAAGGCTTAGCCCGTGAAGTAGGTGTCTTGAACAGCTTAGGCGTAACGTCACCCGAAATTGTGCCAGTTGCAGCAACAATTGACGATACACGCGAAATTAAGCTGTCTGCGCCAGAAGCTTGTCCTCGTTATTTAGGCCGTGTGATCAAAAACATAAACGTGAATGCAACAACACCACTATGGATGGTAGAAAAGTTACGTCGCTGTGGTGTTCGTTCTATCGACCCTGTAGTAGATATCACTAACTACGTGTTGCTAGAGCTTGGTCACCCAATGCACGCTTTCGATTTAGCGAAGATCGATGGTGCTATCGATGTTCGTTTCGCAAACAGCGAAGAAAAGCTTGTTTTACTTGATGAAAACGAAGTGACGCTTTCACAAGAAACACTTGTGATTGCTGACGATAACAAATCATTAGCAATGGCGGGGATTTTCGGTGGTTTGCACTCTGGTGTAACAGATGCTAGCTCAGATATTTTCCTAGAGAGTGCATTCTTTGCACCATTAGCGATTTTAGGTAAAGCACGCCAATACGGTCTGCATACTGACGCATCGCACCGTTATGAGCGTGGTGTAGACCCACAATTACAACGCGATGCTATGGAAAGAGCAACTGCGTTACTACTTGATATTGTTGGTGGTGAAGCAGGTCCAATCGTTGAAGCGAAATCTGAAGAGCATATTCCACAGCCGCGCAAAGTAGATTTACGCCGAGTTAAGCTAGACCAGCGCATTGGCTTCCATATTGAAACAGAAAAAGTAACAGAAATTCTAACTCGCTTAGGTTTCGCTGTTTCTCTAGAAAACGATGTATGGCAAGTAGAAGTACCTGCATACCGTTTCGATATTTCGATTGAAGTTGATTTAATTGAAGAAGTTGCACGTATCTTTGGTTACAACAATATTCCAAATGTAGCGCCTCAAGCTTCTTTAAGCATGCGTCAGCACAAAGAAAGTGACTTACCATTAACGAAACTTCGTCAAACATTGGTAGCAAAAGGTTACCAAGAAGCAATTACCTACAGCTTTGTTGATCCTAAGGTACAAGAACAATTGCACCCAAGTCGTGAAGTAATGACACTGCCACACCCAATTTCATCTGAAATGTCGGTAATGCGTTTGAGCTTGTGGACAGGTTTATTGCAAGCGGTGAGCTACAACCAAAATCGCCAACAATCACGTGTTCGTTTGTTTGAAACAGGTCTTCGTTTTGTGCCAGATGAGTCTGCAGAAAACGGTGTTGAGCAAACACAAATGATTGCAGGTGTTATTTCTGGTAGCAGACATGAAGAGCACTGGAATCTAGAAAAAGCTGCTTCAGATTTTTACGACCTAAAAGGTGACGTTGAAAGCTTACTTGCTGTTACTGGTAAATTATCTGAATTCCGATTCGAAAAAGCGGAAATTGATGCGTTACACCCAGGCCAAACTGCTGCAATTTACAAGAATGATCAGTTAGTTGGCTATATCGGTGCACTTCATCCGGAGCTAGAACGCAAATTAGGCTTGAATGGTCGCACCTTAATGTTTGAGTTAGCGCTAGGCGAAATTTTAGACTTAAATATCCCGCAAGCGCGCGATATCTCTCGCTTCCCAGCAAATCGCCGTGATATCGCAGTGGTTGTTGAAGAGCAAGTTGATGTAAAAAATGTGTTACAACTCATTGAAAAGGTTGGCGGAAATTATTTAGTTGGTCTAAACTTGTTCGATGTATACCGAGGTAAGGGTATCGACGAAGGTTTCAAGAGTTTAGCGATTGCGCTTACGTTACAAGATAATGAAAAAACGCTTGAAGAAAAAGATATCACTGAGGTGGTAAGTCGAGTAGTCGATACATTGAAAAACGAACTTAATGCATCACTGAGGGATTAACCAATGGCGCTAACCAAAGCAGAAATCGCAGAGCACTTATACGAAAAAGTCGGGTTAAGTAAACGCGATGCGAAAGATATGGTCGAGATTTTCTATGAAGAAATTCGTGAGACCCTAGAAAGTGGTGAGCAAGTTAAACTATCAGGTTTTGGTAACTTTGATTTAAGAGAGAAGAGTGAACGCCCTGGTAGAAATCCAAAAACTGGCGAAGACATTCCAATTTCTGCGCGTAAAGTTGTTACTTTCAGACCAGGGCAAAAATTAAAAAGCCGTGTTGAAGACGGTAACGGCCAAGCACCTGAATAGCGCATAGCTGTTAACTTAATGCTAGTTTACGCTAGCATTACAATTAAAATGTATCAGTCTAGAGTGGCTGGTGTAATTTGTGATAAAAGGCTGCCCCTTGGGTAGCCTTTTTTATTGTTAATTTAAAACCACCTCCTATGGAGGTGGTGATCGTTCAGTCGGGGCTTTGCCCGTAAAGTGCTCATGTTAAATACTGACTTCGTTTGTAACCAGCAAATGAAGGAGAGTAAATAACATGAGCAGATAT